>WHTX01000077.1 GCA_009377505.1 Acidimicrobiia bacterium | reverse complement strand
TGGACTTGCCCCTCCTGCCGCGGCGTACATCGTTCGAGCAGGCATCGGGCGGACACCAGCGTCGCCCCTCGGGTAGCTTCTACCGACGCAGAACTGTCATGCAGCTCGTCGTAGATACCGAGAAAGCCGCCGTCGTGCCGGAGGGACCGGGCGGCAAGACTCACCGAAGGCGGCAACGCCAGCGCTCTCCCGACCTGGGGCCGCAGCGCCCCGCGCCGCCCGTATCGTGTCTCGCCATGCGCAGGGAGCGAGGGCGGCGCCAGTGGTGGAGGTGGGCGACGGCGGCCGTCGTGGCCGGGTCCCTCGGCGTGGCCTGCTCCTCGGCCGAGAAGGCCGCGCCCGCGCCGACGACGCGCTCTCTGACCGTTGCCACCTACCCCCGCGACGGCGTCGAGGCCCCGCCAGCCACGTTCCCCCCGCCGGAGGGCTTCGAGGGCACGGTCTCCATCACCGCCAACCTGCCCTACACCACCTCTCAGCGGGGCTTCGACCTCTACCGCCCGCTGCGGTCGGGCAGCTTCCCGCTCGTCGTGCTGTTCCCGGGCCGGGCGTCGGACAAGTCTCTCTACGGGCAGGTGGCCGCCAGCATTGCCGAGCGCGACGTCATCGTGGCCGTCCCCGACTACAAGGCGACGCTCGAGGACCCAGCTGACGAGGCCCGCTGCGCCATCGCCGCCATCGGGGACGTCGTGGCCACCAAGATCGGCGAGCCGACCCAGCTCGTGCTCGCCGGCTACGCCTTCGGGGCCGTGGTCGCCCTGGGCGAGGGGCTCGGCGGGCCGTGGGCGACGGCGCCCGTCGACCGGGCCACCTGCCCGGCGCCCCCCTCGAGCCGCCCGGTGCACGCCGTCGTCGGCATCGCCGGGGACTACGACCGCTTCGGGCCGGGGGGCAGCGCCGACCCGACCGGCACGTGGAGCCCCTACTTCCAGCTCGGGGCGTCGAGCGTGCCCGTCCGGCTCGTGCACGGCAGCCGAGACGCGCTCGACGTGGGGCCGGAGGTGAGCGAAGCCCTGGCCGCCGCCCTCGACGCAGCGGGCCACCCCTTCGAGCTGCGGGTCGAGGCCAGCGTGGCCAACCTCGAGCTTGCCGGGCTCAGCGTCGACGCCGCGGCCGGCACGTTCGCCCCCCTGGACCTCGCCGACGACCACCGCGGCGTCGACGTCGTCGTCGAGGAGGTCCTGGCCGCGCTGGGCTGAGCCGAGCTGAGGCACCGCAGGCGGCGGGCCAGCTGCGCCAGGCGCGGGCCCGTCGCACACGACGGGGCGGTTCGAGCGAGCAGGACGGCGGCTCAGGCGAACAGGGCGCGGAACCGGGCCACGTCCACGTTCCCTCCCGAGAGGGTGACGCCCACGCGTCGGCCTCGCAGGTCGCCGACGGCGCCGGCGAGCACCGCGGCCAACGCGCAGGCCCCCGAGGGCTCGACCACCACCCGCAGCCGCTCGAAGCAGAAGCGCATGGCGTCGAGGATCTCCTCGTCGCTGGCCGTGACCACCTCGTCGACGAGCCGCCGGTTCACCTCGAAGGTGAGCTCACCAGGCTCGTCGACCGCCTGGCCGTCGGCGATGGTGCGGGGGACCTCGTCCAGACGGACGCGTCGGCCTGCGGCCAGGGACCGGCGCGTGTCGTCGCCGGCCTCGGGCTCGACACCGACGACGACGGTGCCCGGGTGGAGCCCCTTCGCCGCCGTCGAGCAGCCGGCGATGAGCCCGCCTCCCCCGACGCAGACGACCAGCGCGTCGAGCGGCCCGACCGCCTCGACCAGCTCCAGGGCCGCCGTCCCCTGGCCGGCCATGACCGCCCAGTCGTCGTAGGGGCGGACGAGCACCCGGCCCGTCTCGGCCACGATCCGCTCGGCGATGTCCTCGCGCCGCTCCCGGTAGCGGTCGTAGGGGACGACGGTGGCGCCGTAGCCCTCGGTCGCCGCCCGCTTCGAGCTCGGGGCGTCCTCGGGCATCACCACGGTGGCGCTCGTGCCGAAGAGGCGGGCGGCGAAGGCCACGGCGGCGGCGTGGTTCCCCGAGGACACGGCGACCACCCCCCGTGCGCGGTCCTCCGCGGTGAGGGAGGCGATCTTGTTCGTCGCCCCGCGCACCTTGAACGAGCCCGTGCGCTGGAAGTTCTCCGCCTTGAGGAACACGGCGGCGCCGACTGCCTGGTCGAGGGTGCGCGACGTGAGCACCGGAGTGCGGTGGGCGGCCCCGGCGATCCGCTGGGCGGCGAGGCGAACGTCGCCGAGGTCGATCACCTCGTGACGACTCGGCCCGGGGCGACGCGCTGGCTCACCCGGCTACTGCTCGCTGAGCAGCCCGTGCATGCGCTCGGCGGCGTCGATGAATTCGTCCACCATCTCGAGCACGACGCGGCTCGCCGGCTTGACCTGGTTCATCGTGCCGACGATCTGGCCGACGTAGTAGCCGGCGAGGGGGGCGGCGGGTGAGCCCGGGTCGACCGACGCCCGGGCGATGCGGCGCTCGGCGGCGGCCACGAGCACGGGCTGGAGAGGCATGCCGAGCGGCCCCGGCGAGCCCGGTCCCTCCCACTCGTCGGTCCAGGCGCAACGGAGCTGGCGGGCGGGCTTGCCGGTGCGCGAGCGAGAGCGCAGCGTGTCCGAGGAGGTGGCGGCGAGGAACTTCGTCTTCACCGTGGGGTGGGTCTCGGCCTCCTCGGTGGTCAGCCAGATGGAGCCGCACCAGACGCCCTCGGCGCCGAGCGCGAGGGCGGCGGCGAACTGGCGGCCCGAGCCGATGCCGCCGGCGGCCACGACGGGGACGGGCGCCACGGCGTCGACGATCTCGGGCACCAGCACCATGGTGCCGATCTCGCCCGTGTGCCCCCCGGCCTCGGAGCCCTGGGCGATGATGAGGTCGACCCCGGCGGCGGCATGGCGTACGGCGTGGGCCTTCTTACCGGCGAGGGCGCCCACCTTGACGCCCTGGTCGTGCGCCCGCTCGATCATCGACTTGGGCGGCGGGCCGAGGGCGTTCACCACGAGGCTCACCCGGTGGGAGAAGGCGATGTCCATCTGGCTCGAAGCCTTGTTCATGGACATGGGCGATTCGGTGAGGGTGCGAGCCTCATCGGGGGGCAGCTCGGGGACCTGGTAGCGGGCCAGGAGGTCGTCGAGGAACTTGCGGTGCTCGACGGGGATGAGCTCCTCGAGGCGGTCGACGGCGAGCCCGCCCTCGTCCGAGCCGAGGTACTTGGCCGGGACGATGAAGTCCACGCCGAAGGGCTTGTCGCCGAGGTGCTCCTCGATCCACTGAAGGTCGATGTCGAGCTGCTCGTCGGTGTGCCCGGCCGCCCCCAGCACGCCGAACCCGCCGGCACGCGACACCGCCACCACGACGTCGCGGCAATGGCTGAAGGCGAGGATGGGGAACTCGACGCCGAGCATCTCGCACACCTTGGTCCTCATGCGCCGAAAGCTAGCGGCGGGGAGCGGGCAAGCGCGAGCGCAGCGACGCCGCCCGAGCGGCGGGGACTGCCTATCGTCGGCGCCATGGCCCACGTCGCGGCGATCGCGGAACGCTGGGCGAGGTTGTGGGGCAGCGACCCCCGCGCGCCGTCGAGGAGGTCTATGCCCCCGACGCTGTCCACGAGGACCTGGCCGACCCTGCCGCACGCCGACAGGGCCACGCCGAGCGCCTGGAGGTGGAGCGGCGGCTCCACACTCGCCTGCCCGACCGGGCCGTCGAGGTGCTGCGCCTCCTCGAGCTGGACGGCCGCCAAGCGGTGCTCGAATGCCTGGTGAGAGGCACCTCCAGCACCGACCCCGGGCGCTCGGCCACGCCCGCCCTGCTGTGGTGGTGGCTCGACGGGGAAGGACGGGTCTGCCGCGAGCTGGCCTGGTTCCGCTGGCGGGACCGTCGCCCCGACGACGGCAAGGTCGCCGGTACCCTCGCCCAGCCCCGGCCCCCCGGCCCGCCTCGACCGGAGGCCGAGGCGGAGGACGAGGTCCGTAGCCAGTCCTGGTACCGCGCCTACGCCGCGCACCTGGTCGAGACCTGGTCGTGGGACCCGGTGCTCGCCGATCGGTCCCTCTACGACGAGGCCTGTGTCGTCGAGTCGGCGACCCGGCCCGGGCGGGCACTGCGAGGGCTCGACGCGCTGGAGGCCGCCGACACCGCGCTGGCCAGCCAGCTCCCGAGCCCGCACCGCCAGCTCCAGGCGCTCGACGTGCTGGGCGAGGGGCGCGCCCTGGCCGTGCGGGTCGCTCTCGAAGGCCGGGACCAGGGGCGCGGGCCGCTGCGACGGGCCTACGGCGCCCTGCTGCTCACCCTCGACGGCTCGGACCGGGTGATCTCGAACCGCTCCTACCTGGACTGGGACGGTGCCGTCACCGTCGACGACCCGGGGTGAGGGGCTGCGGCGCCCGACTGGGGGTATCGGCTGCGGGGATCAGCGGCTGACGATGCGGCGGCGCCGGCCGAGCTGGCTGACGGCCACGGCGGCGAGGAGGCCGGCGGCCAGGGCCACCAAGCCCCACGGCGGCGAATCCGGGCCTCGGCCCGGGCGTCCCCCGGGCCCGAGGTCAGCCATGAGCAGCCCGACCATGCCAACCCCTTCCGGCGACGGGTCCGCGGCTGGCAAGCGCCGTCCGCCCCCGAAGCCTACGCCCTGGCCGCCGGCGTTCCCGCGCCGTGCCCCCTCCGTCACGGCAGGTCCACGGTGACGACCTGGCCCTCCAGGCGAGTCTCGGCGCGGGCGTAGGCGGCGTAGGTGCGGCGGTCGGCGTCGGTCAGGTGGCGGCCGGTGAGGCTCCTCGGCCACAGCCGTTCGTAGCGCACGACGTTGACCTCTGCCGCGAGGATCGTCACCTGGGCGAGGAGGAAGAACCACGACAGCAGCACGATCACGCTGGCGAAGTCGCCGTAGGTGCTCTCCGTGCTCGCCGCGTCCCGCAGCACGAAGCTGGCAAGCCCGCTCTGGAGTAGCCACGTGGCCAGGCCGGCGATGAGCGCGCCCGGCCACAGCGCCCGCCAGGGGAGCGGGCGGTCGCAGAGCACCTTGAAGGACACGAGGTAGAGGCCGACGTTGACCGCGGCCGAGGCGACGGCGAGGCCGATGTCGGAGAAGCGGCCGAGGGGCGCGGCCCGGACGACGGAGGTGCCCACCGTGGCGGCCACGAGGCCGAGGCCGACGACGCCCAGCATGACGGTGCTGCGCAGCCGGCGCCCGACGACCTTGGGCCGCTGGTACCGGGGGACGTGCCACACCGCGTTGAGGCCGTTCTGGACGGCGTCGATTGCGGCGAGGCCCGCCCACAGGGCCAGGGCGATGCCCACGGCCAGGGCCAGCCCGCTGCCTTCGAGGGTCCCCTGGGCGAGCTTGTCGCCCACGAAGGGAACCTGGTCCCCGACCTTGTCCCGGATGTCCTCGCCGAGACCGCTGTCGCTCTGCAGGACCAGGCCGAGCACAGCCGACAGCGCCATGGTCAGGGGGAAGATCGAGAAGAAGGCGTAGTAGGCGATCAGCGCGGCCAGGCGCCCGGCCCCGTCCTCGCCGAACTTCTTGAGCACGGCGTAGGCGAAGGCCAGGGCGCGGGCCCGGCGCTGGCGACGGTCGAGCGCGTCGAGCCGGCCGGCCACGGTCCCCTCGGGCGGGGCCTCCGGCGGCGCGGCGGCGGTGTCGTGGGCGGCGGCCCGCTCCGAGGTGACCCCGCCGAGGAGGCCGACGGCGACGAGGGCGTAGCCCACGAGCCCCTTCAACCCTGCACTGTGTCGAGCCACCTGTGGACGCACCTCCCCGGGGGCGGTCCCCCTGGCCTGCCATGTTCCCCGAGATGCACGCCGACAAGCCTCACCGGGGCGAGCGGCGCGCCCCCGATCAGGTGCGAGCGGGCACAGAGACGCACCGGCAGGTGCAGATCAGGCGCGGATCAGATGCAGACGACGCGCAGGGGTGGGAACCCGTTGAAGCCCACCGAGGCGTAGGAGGAGGTGTAAGCGCCGGCGGCGTGGATGTGCACCACGTCGCCCTCGGTGAGGGCGAGGGGCAGGTGGTACTGCGTGTGCTCGTACATGATGTCGATCGAGTCGCACGTGGGCCCGGCGATGACCACCGGGCCGGTGGGCCCGCCGTCGTGGGGCGTGGTGAAGGGGTAGGTGATGGCCTCGTCCTCGGTCTCGGCCAGGCCCCCGAAGCGCCCGACGTCGAGGAACACCCACCGCGTGTCGTCCGTGTATGCCTTGCGGGCCACGAGCACCACCTCGGTGGCGATCACCCCGGCATCGGCCACCAGGTAGCGGCCAGGCTCGGCGATGATGCGCGGCTGGCGGCTGCGGTGGTGGAAGTGGCGCCCGAGCGACTTGAGGATGGCGTCGCCGTAGGCCCCGATGTGGGGCACCGTATGGCGGTAGATGGCAGGAAAGCCACCGCCGAGGTTGATGAGGGACAGCTCGATGTCCTTCTCGGCGAGCTCGTCGAAGAGCCACGCCACCTGGGCGAGCGGGGGGTCCCACTGGGCCGGGTTGCGCTGCTGGGAGCCCACGTGGAAGGAGACGCCCACCGGCTCGAGCTGCATCTTGGCCGCAGCCACGATGAGGTCGACGGCCATGTCGAGGTCGCACCCGAACTTGCGCGAGAGCGGCCAGTCGGCGCCCTCGTTGGAGGTGAGGATGCGGCAGAACACCTGGGCGCCGGGGGCAGCCTCGGCCAGCTTCTCGAGCTCCTGCTCGGAGTCGAAGGCGAAGAGCTGCACGCCGCGCTCGTGCGCGTAGGCGATGTCGGCCCGCTTCTTGATGGTGTTGCCGTAGGAGAGGGTGGCCGGGTCGGCGCCGCAGGCGAGGCAGAGGTCGACCTCGCCCGCCGAGGCAACGTCGAAGCTCGCCCCCCGGGCCTGGAGCAGGCGGACGACCTCGGGCGCGGGGTTGGCCTTGACCGCGTAGAAGACCTCCTGATCAGGCAGCACGGCCTGCAGTCGGTCATACCGGGCGGCGACGACGTCGAGGTCGACCACGAGCAGCGGCGTATCCGGCTGCTCCTCGCTCAGGTAGGCACGGATCTTCTCCTGCACACGAGGCTCCCGGTGCTCTGCTACAAGGGCCGAGCGCCATGCTAGTTGGTACCCCCTGGACGGACGGTGAGGACGGTCGGAGGGAGCACGGACATCAAGACCGACGACCGACGACCGACGACCGACGACCGACGACTGACGCCCGCGTCAGGGCTAGCTTTGCCGCCGCCCAAAGGGGAGGATCCATGCAAGACCGTCCCACTGCCGCTGAGCTGCTGGCGACCATCGAGGAGTACCTCACGGGAGAGGTGCTCCCCAACGTCTCCGGCACGCTCCGCTACCACACGCTCGTCGCTGCCAACATGGTCCGCATCCTCGAGCGCGAGGCGGAGCAGTACCCGGGGGCCGTCGCCACCGAGCGGGAGGCGCTCTGCTCGCTGCTCGGCATCGAGCCAGTGGGGCGGGCCGAGGGCCAGGTCGCCGCGCTCAACGCCGCGCTGGCCGACCGCCTGCGCAACGGCTCGGGCCCCGCCTTCGAGCGCGACGCCCTCGAGGTGCTGCTGCCGGCGACGAAGGCGAAGCTGGACATCAACAAGCCGGGCTACGACAGCTACGACATGGCCGCCGAGGTGAACCTCCCGTGACCCACCTGCGCGACCTGCCCGCCATCGAGTCCGCCCTGTCGGCCTACCTGAGCGGCGCGTGGGGGCGGCCCGTCCGCTGCACCGACCTGGAGGAGACCTCCGTCGGGGCGCGGCGGGGGAACATCCTGTTCCGGGCGATCGACGGCGAGACCTCCCACGACCTGGTCGTCACCATCTACCCGCCCGCCGACGTGGTCATCTTCGGCGTGCACGACGAGACCGGCGCCCTCCGGCTGGCCGAGGCGGCCAACGCCCCGGTGCCCCACGTCTTCGAGGTGTGCGACGACCCCTCCTGGTTCGGGGAGCCGTTCTTCATCTCCCAGCGGGTCTTCGGCGAGTCCCTCCCCCGCAGCATCCTGCGCCTGGTGGCCGCGGACGACAGCCTCGGCGAGCGCGTCGGCGCCCAGATCGGGCGGGGCTTCGCCGCCATCCACTCCGTGCCCGCGACCGACTGCCCCGAGACGATCCGCCGCCCCCTCGACGTCGCGCCCTCGGCGACGGCGCTCGTCACCCTGCGCGAGCAGATGGACGAGCTGCTCCAGCCGGCCCCCGTCTTCGAGCTCGGCCTCCGCTGGCTGGAGCGCAACCAGCCCGACCCCCCGGCGGCGCACACGATGGTCCACGGCGACGTGCGCACGGGCAACATCCTCGTGAGCGCAGACGGGCTCGAGGCCATCCTCGACTGGGAGGGCTGCCACACCGGGGACCCCCATGAGGACCTGGGTTGGGTCTGCATCCGCACCTGGCGCTTCGGCAACGACGAGCTGGAGGTGGGCGGGTTCTCCCCCCGCCGCGCCATGGTCGAGGCCTACGAGGAGGCGGGCGGGCGCTTCGACCCCCACGCCTACCACTGGTGGAAGGTGCTGGGGACGCTGCGCTGGGGGGTCGGGCTGTCCCGCCAGTCCGTCCAGCACATCCAGCGCACGTACCGAAACATCGCCATGGCCGGGTCGGGCCGGCGGGCCGTCGAGCTCGAGTACGACCTGCTGCGCCTGCTCGGCCCGGTGCTCTGAAGAGCTGAGCGGTGCGGGGTGGCCGTCCGGGCACGCGCCCGCAGGCGCCGGCCGCCCGATCGTCGGCGCGTCGAATCGGCGCGTCGAATCAGCGCGTCGAATCGACGTCGAATCGACGGGCACGCCGTCGCTGGCGGTCCACGTGCAGCCCAGGCCGCGGTTCCCTGCCGTCCCGGCTGCCAGTTCCGCCGAGCGAGGCGGCGTGAGGCACTCGCTGGTAGCTGGTGACGCGCGAAACCGCCATCTGGGCTGCCATTCCGCCTCGGCCTCTCGGCCCGACCAGGTCAGCCTGCTGACTGGGCGCGACCCCGAGCCTGGACAGCGGACCGGCGGGCGGCGATGTCCTCGGGGCGGACCTCGGCCATGTGCTCGGCGTTCCGCTCGAGCTCGAGGCGCAGGCCCTCGGCCATCGTCACCCGGGCACCGTCCTCGTAGAGCCGCTTGAGGTTGGCCACGGCGCGACGGTCGCAGCTGGCGATGTCGGTGGCGAGCCCGACGGCGGTCGCCACCAGCTCGTCCGGGGCCACGACCCGGCTCACCAGGCCCCAGCGCTCGGCGGTGGCCGCGTCGAGGAAGTTCCCGGTGAAGGACAGCTCGCGCGCCCGGGCCGTCCCGACGAGGCGGGGCAGCCGCTGGCTCATGCCCCAGGCCGGCAGGATCCCGACGCGCCCGTGGGTATCGGCGAAGCGGGCCTCGGTCGAGGCGATGATCACGTCGCAGGCGATGACGACCTCGAACCCCCCGGTCACGGCCACGCCGTTGACGGCGGCGATGACGGGCACGGGACAGGCGACGATGGCGCCGACCAGGTTGTCCGCCCCGGGCGAGGAGGGCCGCGGCCGCCCACCCGGCGCGCTCAGCTCCTTGAGGTCCACGCCGGCCGAGAAGGCGCTGCCGTTGCCGGTGAGCACGATGGCCGAGACGCCCCCGTCGGAGCCGAGGGCCTTGACAGCGTCGGCCGCCGCCTCCCGCAGCCCGACCGAGAGGGCGTTGCGGGCCTCGGGGCGGTTCAGCCGCAGCACGGCCACGCCCTCCGTCGGCCGCTCCACCTGGACCAACTCGCCTTGCGCTGCTCCGCTCACGACACCCTCCGTGGTCAAGCTCCGGCCTCGTGCCGCCCCTGGCTCGGCCCGGCTGCGGCCATGATGGTCCATCTGCACGTCGTGGCGCCTGCCCGACCGTTCCCGCTCGCGGACCACCTCCCCCACAACTGTCTAAGGTCCGCCCATGAGCCCAGCGACGACGAGCGGACCGGTGCCCGAGCCGGTCCTCGAGGCCCTGCGCGGCCTCGACACGCCGACCGTGTGCAACGCCCTCGAGGTCGTGGCCCCTGCCCGCCGGGGCAGCGGCTACACCGTCTCGCCGCTGGTGTGCGCCCACCCCCGCCTCCCACCGATCGTCGGCTACGCCCGTACGGCCACCATCCGGGCGATGCAGCCCTCGGGCCTCGACGGGCGCGGCGTCGGCGCTGCCCGGCTCGCCTACTACCGTCACGTGGCCGAGGGCCCGGGGCCGACCATCACGGTGGTCGAGGACCTCGACCCCGTCCCCGGGTACGGCGCCTGGTGGGGCGAGGTCAACACGCACGTGCACCGCGGGCTCGGCTCGCTCGGCGTGCTCACCAACGGCTCGATCCGCGACCTCGACGTGTGCGCCGAGGGCTTCCAGCTCCTCGCCGGTTCCATCGGCCCCTCCCATGCCCACGTGCACGTGGTCGACGTGGGCGTGGCCGTGACCGTGGCCGGCATGTCCGTGCGCCCCGGCGACCTCGTGCACGCCGATCGTCATGGCGCGGTGACCGTCCCTGCTGAGGTCGCCGCCCAGGTGCCGGAGGCCGCCGCCGACCTCGCCCGCGCCGAGCTCGTCCTCATCGAAGCCTCGATGGAGCCCGGATTCGGCATCGAGGTGCTCGAGGGCATCTTGACCCGGGGGGCGGGGCACTGATGCCGACGGGCTGCACCGTGCGCGCCCACGTCAGGTGCGCCGGCACGGCGCTGGCCGACCACCGCACCACGACCTGAGGCCGGGGCGCCCTCGCGACGAGCGCGCCCCGCCCCCGGGGCTCATGCCAGGGGCGCCGGCGCCGACAGCAGCTTGGTCCGCACCGGTTCGGGGATGAAGAACCAGCCGTGGGCGTCGACGTCGTACAGCTTGGTGTCGAGGGCCGGCCGGCGTCGGGCCACGGTCGGGTCGAGGCCCTTGGAGGCGAAGGCCATGGTCCAGAACGAGCCCGGGTAGGTGGCCAGGGCGCCCCACAACAGGTCCACGCGGGGGAAGCGCCCGGCCAAGGTCTCGTAGCACTGGCGCACGGTGTCGCGATGGAAGTGCAGCGACTCGGTCTGGGCGACGAGGAAGCCGTCGGCTCGCAGCGCCCGCGAGCAGCGCTCGTAGAAGGGGTCGGCGAAGAGCCGCGCCGCCTGGCCGATCGGGTCGGTGAGGTCGACGAGGATGACGTCGAGCTCGTCCCGCATCGACGCGATCGAATCGAAGGCATCGGCCACGTGCACCTCGACCCGGGGGTCGGCGAGGGCGGCCGACGCCTCGGGGAAGTGCTTGCGGGACACCTCGACCACGTCGTCGTCGAGCTCGAGGAGGTACACCTTCTCGACGCTGTCGTGCTTGAGGGCCTCGGCCACGATGAAGGCGTCGCCGCCGCCGACCACGGCGATGTGGCGGGGATCGGGGTGGGCGACCAACGCCGGGTGCGTGAGCACCTCGTGGTACACGTACGTGTCCACGTCCGTCAGCTGCACGATCCCGTCGAGGGCGAGGATCTTGCCGGCGCGGGGGTGGCGGAACAGCATCAGGTCCTGGAAGCGGGTGCGCCGGCGCTCGAGCACCTCGGAGACCTCGTAGCCGGCCCGGTACAGGGCAGCGGGCTCGAACTCGACGAACTCGGCCAGCGATGAGGACTCAGGCGCTGCTCCCCGGGCCAGTTCCCGGGTCTCGACCCGTTCGGGCTGGTACGACTCCTTCAGGGAGCCGAGCATGGCGTCGGTGTCGACGTGGCTCCCGCAGGTGAAGTAGTCGACGGCCGCGTAGCCCATCTCCGGCCAGGTGTGGATGGAGAGGTGGCTCTCGGCCAGAACCGCCACGGCGGTCACACCGTGCGGTGAGAACTGGTGCACCACGGTCTTGATGAGGGTCGCCTTGCCGGCGGCCACCGCGTGCTCCAGCGCACGCTCCGTGTGCCCCGCGTCCTGGAGGTTGCTGGCCCCCCAGAACTCACAGATGATGTGTCGACCAACACCGACCCGGGTCTCGTCCAATTATCACCCTCTCTCTGAGGTCCCCACCGGCTTCGGCGGCGCGGTTGTGGCGACCTGCACCACGGTCTGGTGCTCGCTGCCGTCGAAGGGCAACGGACCGAGCACGTTACACGACCTGTGCCGGCAACGAGTCCCCCGCCGAGCCGAGCCCAGACCTGTTCAGGCCCTGTTCTCCCCGGTCTCGCTCCCCGATGCCGCACGGGCGCGGCAGGGGGCGCGACACGGGCGCGGCCCGGGGCCCGGGTGGGATCGGTGGGCGAGCTCGCCTATCCTGTGACCCAAGCCGGGCGGACCTCATCGGCAGCAGTCGCATCGAGGAGACGGCGGAAACATGGCCATTCAGGCGCTCCGTGAGCAGAGCTACTACGTGTTGGCAGCACTGCTGGACGGGCCCCAGCACGGATACGGGATCATCAAGCAGGCGCGCCGCCTCACCGGCGGCGAGGTCGTGCTCCCCCCGGGCACCCTCTACGGGGCCCTCGAGCGTCTCGCCGACGCGGGCCTCATCCTCGCCCACGGCGAAGAGGTCGTGGACGGTCGGGTCCGTCGCTACTTCCGCCTCAGCGAGACCGGCCACGCCACGCTCCTCCACGAGGCGAACCGGCTCGAAGCCGCGGCCAGGCTGGTCCTCGGGCGGGTGGCGGCTGCCGTCGGCTGACCGCTGACGGCGAACCATCAACCGCTCGCGTGACGGGGCTCGGGGATGGCGGTCCCCGGGCCCCGTCACGCGCGCCGCCAGCCGCGCGAAGCCCTACACGCCCCTGAGACGGTTGGAGCCGAGGGACAACTTGCCCACTGCCCCGGCGACCGCCGGCTCGCACCATGTGCGACGTCCTGAGGAGGTGCTGCGGGTGCTCGACCCCGAGCTGTTGTCTGGGCTGGAAGAGGCGGTGGAGGCCGCGCCGGAGAACCGGGCGCTGCACTTCCACCTGATCGCCCTGTTGCTGAACGGAGGCCTCGCCGACCGGGCGCTGGGCCATGCGCAGTGGTTGCTGCTCCACGAGCCCGACAACCGGGAGGCGCTGATGTTCGCCGCTCACGCCGCCGAGGCGCTCGAGGACGAGGAGCGAGCCGACCGCTACCGCCGGGTGGCCGACGCCCTCGCCCTGCTCGACAGCTGACCCCTGGGCCCACGTGGTCCCCGGCGCCACGAGCCTCACGGAACATCACTAGCCTCCCCCTGGACCGACCGCCAGGGGGAGTTTCCATGTCACAGGCTGCATCGTCCGACGTCGTGCTCTACGAGAAGCGGGACCGGGTCGCCGTCATCACCTTGAACCGGCCCGAGCGCCTGAACGCCTGGACGGGCGAGCTCGGCCACTGGTACTGGACCCACCTCGACGCGGCGAAGAACGACCCCGACGTGCGGGCCATCGTCGTCACCGGGGCCGGCCGGGGCTTCTGCAGCGGGGCCGACATGGACGTGCTCCAGGGCATCGGCGCCGGCCGGCGGGACGAGGCGCCAGTGCGCAGCGAGCACCAGACCTACACGCTCTCGGTGCCCAAGCTGGTCGTGGCCGCCATCAACGGCGCCTGCGCCGGGCTGGGCCTCGTCCAGGCGACGATGGCCGACGTGCGCTTCGCCGCGGACACGGCCAAGTTCACCACCGCCTTCTCCCGCCGGGGCCTCATCGCCGAGCACGGCCTCGGCTGGGTCCTGCCCAAGCTCGTCGGCCCGTCGCGCGCTCTCGACCTGCTGCTCTCGGCCCGCGTGATCTTGGCCGAAGAGGCCCGGGAGATGGGCCTCGTCAACCAGGTGTGCGCGCCCGAGGCGCTGCTCGACACGGTCCTCCAGTACGTCACCGACGTCGTCGACAACGTCTCGCCCACCTCCATCGCCGTGATGAAGCGCCAGGTGTGGCAGGGCGTGCAGAGCTCGATGGCCGAGTCGAACGAGCTCGCCGACCAGGTCATGGCCGCATCGCTCAAGGCGCCCGACTTCAAGGAGGGCGTTGCCAGCTTCCTCGAGAAGCGCAAGCCGCAGTTCGCGCCGGTCAGCGAGTAACGGGCAGGAAGCAAGCATGGAGGACCTGGCCGGCCGCACCGCGGTCGTGACCGGCGGCGCCTCGGGCATCGGCCTCGCCACGTCGCGCCTGTTCGCCGCCGAGGGCATGAACGTGGTGCTCGCCGACATGGAGGCCAGCGCCCTCGATGGCGCGGTGGCCGAGGTCGCCGCGGGCGGCTCCGCCGTGGAGGGGGTGGTCTGCGACGTCAGCCGCAAGGCCGACGTCGACGCCCTCGCCGAGCGGGCCTACGAGCGCTTCGGCGCCGTGCACATCGTGTTCAACAACGCCGGCGTCGCCGTGGGCGGGCCGACGGCGGAGATGACCCACGCCGACTGGCAGTGGCTGGTGGACGTCAACCTGTGGGGCCCGATCCACGGCATCGAGGCCTTCGTGGCTCCCATGGTGGCGGCGGGCGAAGGGGGCCACGTGCTCTTCACCGCCTCCTTCGCCGGCCTGGCCCCCAACGTCGGGCTCGGCCCGTACTGCGTGACCAAGTACGGCGTAGTGGCCATGGCCGAGGTGCTCCAGAAGGAGCTGCGGGGCAACGGGATCGGCGTCTCGGTGCTGTGCCCGATGCGGGTGGCCACCAACATCGGGCGGTCCGAGCGCAACCGCCAGGACGCCTACGGCGGGCCCGAGGCCTCCCACCCCGTCGAGGCCCAGGGGGACGACAACCCCAACCAGGCCGGCAGGGTGCTCGACGTGGAGGACGTGGCCGCCGAGGTGCTCGACGCCGTGCGCCGCAACCGGCTTTACATCGTCCCCCACGCCGAGAGCCGCCGCTTCGTGGAGAACCGCTTCAACCGCATCATGGCGGCCTACGAGCCCTGATCGAGGCGACCTGAGCGGCGGTTTCCCGCCACCTGCCCACGGGTAGCGCGCCACCATGGGCACGAACAACGAGCGCGACGTCGAGGACCCCGACGTGCGCACCGTCGAGCTCGAGGGTGAGGACGGCGAGGAGGTCGTGCTCGAGCAGCAGAACGTGGGCCACGACAACGTCGTCGGCCAGGGCGAGTTCCCCGACCCCGACACCCCGCCCAAGGACCCCGCCGTCGCCGCCGACGAGCAGGACCAGGTCGACGAGGACGTCGCCGAGCGCGACCGCTGACGCTGCGGGCCGCGCTCCCACCCGGGGACAAATTCAGCCCGCGAGCGCACTTGACGAGGGCGTCGACTTCTACGCGCCCGGGGCGGCTAGGGTCGATCTACCACGATCGACCACCCGCACCCGTCACGGCAGAGGAGCACGGCATGGCCTGGGACTTCAGTACCGAGCCCGAGTTCGAGGCGAAGCTCGAGTGGACACGGCGGTTCGTGAAGGAGGAGATCATCCCCCTCGAGGGGCTGGCCTCACACTGGAAGGAGCACCCGGAGCTGTTCCGCCGGGCCACCGACCCCCTCAAGGAGCAGGTGAGGGAGCAGGGCTTGTGGGCCGCCCACCTGCCGCCCGAGCTCGGCGGGGGAGGCTGGGGCCAGGTCCGGCTCGGCCTCATGCACGAGATCCTCGGCCAGTGCGTCTACGCCCCGGCCATCTTCG
The DNA here is from genome assembly GCA_009377505.1 of Acidimicrobiia bacterium. Lineage (GTDB taxonomy): Bacteria > Actinomycetota > Acidimicrobiia > Acidimicrobiales > CAIXPF01 > WHTX01. Next base: position 2,638 of record WHTX01000077.1, on the reverse strand, counting down.
GCAACAACGCCCCCGATTCGGGCAACGCCGAGCTACTCGCCCTCGGGGGGGACGAGGCGCAGAAGAAGGCGTGGATGGAGCCGCTGCTGGCCGGCGAGATGCGCTCCTGCTTCTCGATGACCGAGCCGGGCGCAGGGGCCGATCCCACCCTGCTCAAGACCAATGCCGAGCTCGACGGCGACGAGTACGTCATCAACGGCCACAAGTGGTTCTCCTCGAACGCCTCCGTCGCCGACTTCCTCATCGTCATGGCCATGACGAACCCCGACAACGCGCCCCACAAGCGGTACTCGATGATCATCGTGCCGACCGGTGCGCCCGGGGTGAACATCCTGCGCGACGTGCCCACCATGGCCGACCCCGACCACCAGACGGGCGAGCCCGGCGGGCACGCCGAGATCATCTACGACAACGTCCGCGTGCCGAAGGGCAACCTCGTCGGCAACCCGGGCGACGGCTTCCTGCTCGCCCAGAAGCGGCTCGGCCCCGGGCGCATCCACCACTGCATGCGCTGGCTCGGCCAGTCCAAGCGGGCCTTCGACATGCTCTGCGAGCGGTCGCTCTCGCGCTACACCGCAGGGTCCTACCTGTCCGACAAGCAGATGGTGCAGGACTGGATCGCCGAGTCCTACGCCGAGATGCAGGCCGCCCGCCTCATGACGCTGCACGCCGCGTGGCGGATGGACGAGGTCGGCGCCCAGGCCGCCCGGGTGGAGATCGCCTCCATCAAGTTCTGGGGGGCGAAAGTGCTCTACAACGTGATCGACCGGGCCATCCAGGTGCACGGCTCGCTCGGCTACACCACCGACCTGCCCCTCGAGGGCATGTACCGCGCCGCCCGGGCCGCCCGCATCTACGACGGGCCCGACGAGGTGCACAAGGTCACCGTCTCCCGCCACCTGCTCAAGGGCTACCGCCCCGCTGAGGTGCCCACCGAGCACGTGCCCACGCGGCGCAAGCTGGCCCAGCAGAAGTTCGCCGACTTCCTCGACGCCGCCGCCGTCTCCGCCTGAGCCCTCGTCAGCCACGGGCCCGCCGGACGCGCGCGGGCGCGGTGGGGCGCGTCAGGGCCGGGCCTGCCGATGGCGACGACGTGGGGCCAGTTGACGGCCGCCATCGGTCCTGGGGGACTCGATGAGCTTGAAGGCCATGGCCAAGCCGGCGGCCCGGGAGCTGGGGCCTCCGCTGCGCCACCCAGGTGTCGAGGGTGGGGACGGTGTCGCATCGAGGGGAACCGAGCGCCCCGTACCGAGCTTGCCGAGCGGGCCCCGGAGCCACGTCCCAGTCGCTCCGTAGTCCACGACGCCGCCGAGCCCGAGGTCCAGAGGCTCCCTGAGACGCAGGCCGGCCCGGCGCAGCAGCGTGGGGCCGACTCTGGCGAAGACGTCGTCGAGGCGAGGACCAGCGCGTTGACCAGGCCCGCGACCGATGAGCGGGACAGCACCGCAGCTCGGGACGGCTGAGCGCTGCCTCACGGAGAGGACGACTCTACCCTTACGTAAGGGTAGAGTCGCCTGCAGGTGTGCGGCCTCGGCGTGAGCGCGAGAGGGCACACATCGGTGACTCGCCGGGCGGGCGTGGTCTGCAGATGACCTTGGGAGGAGCACGGTGGAGCGAGTGAGCATCGTGGGCGCGGCCGATCGACTCCGCTCGCGCCCCCGGGGCGGAACTGAGGGAGGGCGGCACCAGTCGAAGCCCCGCCACCTGCACCCGACGCGCCGGTGGCGGGTGATGCACACAATGCCGGACCTCGATGTCGGCGGTGGGCAGGTCGTCGCCCTGAACGCCATCCGGGAGGGGGACCACGAGAGCTTCGACTACGACGTGCTCGCCGTGCGGACGAAGCCCGACGACATGGTCGCAGAGTTCGATGCCGCCGGCGTGCGGCCGGTGGTCTTCGACTGGAACTGCACCGGCCGGCCCAAGCAGGTCGGCGAGCTGGTCAAGCTGTTCCGGGCCCGGAGGGTCGACCTCGTCCACGTGCACGGGCTCGTCGAGCGGCCGGCGGTCCTCGCCGCGGCGTTCATCGCCCGGGTCCCGGTCGTCGGCCACATCCACTCCGAGTGGGTGCACCTGGGGCCGAAGTTCCCGCCTGACGCCTCGGCGGTGCAGCGCGCACGGGCGCGGGTGCTCGGCTGGGGGCGTGACGCGCTCGAGCACCGGGTGGTCCGCTGGTACGTCGCCGACTCGACCGCCGCTGCCGACTTGCTCCGCCCGTACGTGCGCGCCCCGATCGACACGATGATCCAGTCGATGCCCGCGGCGGAGATGGCCCGCGCCCGCGCCGCCCACGACGACGAGCGGTGGCGGGCGCAGCTGCAGCTGGGCCCGGGGCCCGTCGCTATCAACGTGTCCCGCTGCGTGCCCGGCAAGGGCCAGGACCGGCTCATCCGAGCACTCGCCTCCGTGCGGGCACGCGTCCCTGACGCCCAGGGAACGGGCGGTGAGCAGGGGTGTCGCGACTCGAACGGGACGCCGCAAGTGGTCGTACCCAGCGGCGAGGGCACACACGAGGCGGCCTCTCTTTAGGGTCCACGACAGGTTAGTACGCGCGTAGTATTCTGGCCTGGTGGAGGTGACGCCTGAGGGGCTCGCGCGGTTCTTCGAGGTGGTGTTGCCGCATATGAACGAGGTGCAT
>WHTX01000461.1:334-2889 GCA_009377505.1 Acidimicrobiia bacterium | reverse complement strand
ACTCGACGCCGCGGACGCCCGTCTCGACGCGGTCGAGCGGGTGCTCGCCCGCCTGGATGCCGGCGGCTATGGCTCCTGCGCACGCTGTGGGGCGGCGCTCGACGTCGAGGTACTGGCGGCAGACCCCCTCCTCGAGACTTGCACGGCCACGTGCCCCAGCTGAGCTCCGCCGGCCTCCACCGGGGCGTCTCGCAGCTTCGGTTGCGGGCGAGCCGGTCGGCCCGGCTGTGGCTCCTCGGTGCCCGCCGCGCCCTGGGCTACGTGGCGCTCAGGGCCCGCCACGCTCGAGCCCTGCGCTCGGGAGCGGTGTCCCGGGCCGAGCTCGACCAGCGCTTCGTGGTCCGCACGGCCGAGGACGTGGCCCGTGAGCTCGGCCAGATGAAGGGGGTGATGATGAAGGCGGGCCAGCTCGTGTCCTTCATCGCCGAGACCCTGCCCGAGGACGCCCGCGCCGCCCTGGCCACGCTCCAGGCGGACGCGCCGCCCATGGCGCCCGAGCTGGCCGAGCAGGTCGTCGAGGAGGAGCTGGGGGCGCGACCGCGACGGCTCTTCCGGCGCTGGGAGGCCGAGCCGATCGCCGCGGCGTCCATCGGCCAGGTGCACCGGGCCGTGCTGCGGGACGGTCGCACGGTCGCCGTCAAGGTGCAGTACCCCGGCGTGGGGAAGGCCATCGGGGCCGACCTCGCCAACGCCGAGCTGCTGTACGGGGTCTTCTCGGCCCTGGCCTTGAAGGGCCTCGACACGAAGGCCCTGGTGGACGAGCTGCGCGCCCGCTTCGGCGACGAGCTCGACTACCGCAAGGAGGCGGCCAACCAGCAGCTCTTCCACGACCTGTTCGCTGGTCACCCCGTCATCTCCGTCCCCGCCGTGGTGGCGGGCCTCTGCACCGAGCGGGTGCTGGTCACCGAGTGGGCCGAGGGCGAGACGTGGGCCAGCTTCCAGGCCACCGCGAGCCCGGCCGCTCGGGCCACGGCTGCCGAGGCCATCTTCCGTTTCGCTCAGGCCTGCGTGTACCGCCATGGCACCTTCAACGGCGACCCCCACCCCGGCAACTACCGCTTCCAGCCCGACGGCCGGGTCACCTTCCTCGACTTCGGGCTGGTCAAGCGCTTCACCGCCTCCGAGACCGCCAAGCTGTGGCCCCTTGTCGACCCGCTCCTCGCCGGTGACCGCGCCGGCACGGTGGCCCGCATGGTCGACGCCGGCTTCCTGCCCGCCGACCACGGCCTCGACCCCGAGGAGGTGTGGGCCTACGTGTCGGCCCCCTACCAGCCCTACCTGGTCGAGGAGTTCACCTTCACCCGGGGGTACCTGGCGGAGGTCCTCGGCACCCTCACCGACGTGCGCGGCCCGTCACGGCGGGTGGTGGAGAAGCTCAACCTGCCCCCGAGCTTCGTCATCCTCGACCGGCTGGTCTGGGGCGTCTCGGCACTACTCGGCCAGCTCGAGGCCCGCAACCGCTGGCGCGCCATACTCGCCGAGTACCGCGACGGGTCGCCCCCGGCCACCGAGCTCGGCCACCGGGAGGCGGCATGGCGGGCGGCCAGGGAGGCGTAGGGCTCAGCGCCGCCGGGCGGCGAGCAGCACCGTGTCGACGCCGGGTAGCTGGTAGCCCAGGGCGTCGGCGCGGTCCAGGCGCAGCCGCAGGTCGAGGGGCACCTCGGACACGCCCGCGGCCGAGCCCTCCACGGCCCGTTCCCGCCCCGCCACCTGCCAGTGCTCGAGCAGCCGGAGGCCGAACCCGGCGCGCGACAGCACCTGGCGCCCGGCGACGTTTGCCAGCCCGGCCACCTCGGGCCGGCTGAGGGCCAGGTCCACGAGGGCGTCGGCCAAGCTGTGCGCCCACACCGGCTGGCGCCACACGTCGCCGAACAACGTCGGGGCCTCGCCCCGGGCCAGGGCAGCGGCGAAGCCGGCCGTGCCCCGATCGATCTCGTCGAGGTCGTAGACGAGCGACGTGCGCACGACGGCCGCCCCCGGGCACGCTGCGAGCACCACGGACTCGCCCTCGGCCTTGCTGCGCCCGTAGGCCGACAGGGGGCGGGCCGGGGCGTCGTCGGCATAGGGCGCCGACCGCCCGTCGTGCACCACGTCAGTGGACACCGACACGAGCCGGCAGCGGGGGCCGAGGCCGGCCACGGCCCGGGCGAGGGCCGCGGTGCCGGCCACGTTCACCTCGCCGAAGCGCCGGGGCTCGGCCCCCGGGTTGGCCGCGGCGGCGTGCACGACGGCATCCGGGCGCAGCGCGGCGAGCGCCGCCGCCACCGAGTCGGCGTCGGTGAGGTCGAGGGCCATGGGCCTGGCTCCAGAGACTGCTGCGCCGGTGCGGGAGGCGGCCACGACCTCGGCCCGGCCAGCGGCGAGCGGCACCAGCCGACGGCCGAGGTAGCCGGTCGCTCCGGTGACGAGGAGGCGTGGCCGGGCCCCGGCAGCCATGAGGGCGCCCGGCTCAGCGCCCGGAGCCGCCGACCGCGGCCCCGGCGGCGCCGGCCGGCCCGCCAGCGCCCTTGGCCAGGTCGTCGTCCTCGAGGCCCTTGGCCATGAGGTAGCCGCGG
>WHTX01000461.1:0-324 GCA_009377505.1 Acidimicrobiia bacterium | reverse complement strand
CGACCCAGCGGACATCGGCGGGCACCGGTAGGCGATGCTTTCGGGCCAGGGCGCGGGTCTGGGCGGCGAGGTCCACCGCGCTCGACCGCTCCCGACGCGCCACCCGTTGCGCCAGCCGGGCCACGTAGCGCTCCTCCTCGGCTGGCTCCAGGCCGGCGGGCACGCGCACCTCGAGGACCTCGCCCACCAGCCGGGCGCTGGCCGTGCGCACTCGCCTCGCGCTACGGATCACCTCGACCTGGAAGGGCAGGGCCAGCCCGGCCGTCGGGCCCGTGCCCGTCGCCGTGCTCGTGCGGTCCTCCACCGAGCGCGGTGCCCGCTGCT
>WHTX01000076.1:758-18143 GCA_009377505.1 Acidimicrobiia bacterium | reverse complement strand
ACTCAACCCTCGACGGCGGCCTCGGTCCAACCCCCGCGTCATCAAGCGCAAGTACGTGAGATGGCACGTCAAACGACGCCATCACGCCGCCTGGCCACAGCCCTCCCACGACCCCACCACCACCATCGTGACGACCTAACTTAGCAGTATTGCAGCTAGTGCCATACCACCAACGTTCGCCGCGTTCACGCCGTGCCGATCGGCTCGGTCGACGCCCCCGGCACCCGGCGCCTGGCCCGCGCCTCGGGCCTCGGGCCGCGGACGACTGGCCCTGCCCCCACGTGGGACCCGTCGGCGCCGCGGTGGCGATCAGCCTCGCCGTCCCACGCCTACCCGCTCGGCGGCGAGGGCCTCGGCGACGAGGACGAGCTGATCGGCTTCCGGACGGCGTGGCCCGAGCCCGAGCTCCCCCTCGTGACCGGCCCACCGCGCCGAGGTTGGGTACGCCGGCGCGTCCTCGAGCGCCACGATGTCGCCGAGCTCTCGGTCGAGCACCTTCTCCCACTCCGTCACGGTGCCGCTGACTAGGAGCGGCGGTATGGGCAGGGTCAGGCCCTCCGCGTCGACGGGGACTTCGACAGCCGAGCCGCCCACGGTCACCTCCGTGCCCGCCCGTCGGCGAGGTCGTCGAGCGCCTCCCGCAGCGCCCGGTAGCTGATGACGTGGGCGAGGCGCGTGCCACCGGCCACCGCTTCGGCCACCAGGGTGATCGTGCCCGCGTCGGCGGTGCTGCCGTATGCCTGGACGGACAGTGCCGTCGTCGCTTCGGCCAGCGCCTCGGCGGAGGCCTCGTCGAGGAAGGACGGCCAGTAGGACTCCAGCAGCTCGGTCATCGCCTCGGCCAGTAGGGCCCGTCGGGCGGCCACGAACGCCGGGAAGGCATCGACCGTGCGCAATCCGCCATCGGTGGGCACACAGTGCGCGACGAGCTGTTGCTCGTCGAGCTCCGAGAAGTACCTTTCTGGCGATCGGGCCGAGATCTTGCGATTGGCCTTGTCGGAGATGAAGGCGAGGTTGGCGAGGTCGTTGACCTCCGCCTTGCCATAGCGATCCGTGAGTCGCGCTCGCGGGTGGATGTGGTGGTACTCCACGCGGTAGCTGCCGTCGTGGCTCAGCTTCACCGGAGCCCCGTACCACCAATCGGTCGCTTCTCGCTTGCGTGCCACCAGGTACGAAAGCGAGAAGTAGGCGCTCGTCGAGCCCTTCCCGGCGAGCGATGCTGGCGTGATCGTAGGCCGATGGCCCAGGAGGCCGAGGTTGCGGTAGAGCGCCGGCAATGGATCCGCCGAGCGGAGAGCGGCGACGTCCTGCGCGATGACGGTTGTGCCCGAACGTGAATAGCGCCGCTGCATGAGCGTCACCAGCAGCCAGTAGATCAAAGCGTTGCGTTCGTCCTCCTTCAGCGCGATATCGGGTCTTGTGCCCAGGTAGAAGACGAGCGGCACCAATGCGTTGGCCGACGGGAGCAGGGCTGTGCCTGTCGATCTTCACCACGTCCCGAAGAAGCGTGACCGTATGGTGCAGGCCTCGTTCGAGCTGCGCCCACGCCATCTACAGCCGCTCGATGGGCACCGCGGCGAACGCTCCGACCAGGTGCCACTTCACCCGGCCGAGGGCCTCGTTGACGGGCTCGGCCGAGGCCATGCTGCGGGCCAGAAGCTCGGGGTCGGTGGGCAGCTCGGCGCCGGCCAGCGCCTCGACCAGGGCCACGTCGTCCGGCGCCGCCCCAAGCGCGTCGAGCAGGGCGACGGACTGACGGGCCGTGGCCAGCCGGTCGGCGTCCTCGGGCAGGCCCCGAGCGGCCAGGGTGCTGGCCAGGGCAACCGACGCGGCCGCCGGGCAGCCACCTTCTGGCGACCACGACGGCCGCCTCGGCCAGGGAGCCCCCGGTCAGGTAGGCGGGCAGGGTCTTGCCGAATAGGCGGGCGACCCGGTCGACGGCCGTCTCCCAGGCGTCCCGAGCGGGCAGGGCTGGGTGCGCAGCTCGGCGTCTGTCGGCAGGTCGATGCCGGCGGGGACGCGGGCGCCCCGGTGGAACACCACCCGGTTCGTCTGCTCGGCGAAGGTGGCCACGACGAGCGTGCCCACCTTGGGCGGCAGGCCCCGGGCCTCGGGCTCCTCCAGCCAGGCCCGCAGGCGCCCCACGGTGAGCGGCTCGGCATCGGCGCCCGGGCCGCCGCCAGCACCGGCCGCCGCATCGGGTCGACCCCGCGGAGCTGGCCGGCCGTGGTGACGCCCAAGCGCTCGGCGGCCACCAGGTCCTGGGGGGTGGCCCCCAGCTCGACGAGCCGGGTGGCCAGCGAGGCGGGCAGGGCGAGGGGCGCCTCGTCCTCCGTGTCGACCGTGGCCCGGTCCCTCGCCACCCAGGGTGAGCGTGGGCTGGCCCGCCCCGGCGAAGGCCAACAGCCAGGCCCGGCGCATCTCCACCGCCGTGTCGAAGCGGGCGGCCGGGTCGCGCCGCAGGGCCCGGCGGAAGAAGGCGCCCAGGGCGGGGGCGACGGCCGGGTCGGGCAGCTCCTCCTCCACGGTGGCCTCGACCCCGTCGAGGGCCTCCTCGTTCGACTGGCCGTCCCCGAACGTGGGGGTGGCGCCCGTCGCCATCTCGTAGAGGGTGACGGCGTAGCGCTCGGCGGCCTCGTCCCAGGCCTTGCGGGGGCGCAGGGACAGGAAGGGCTCGAGGTAGGGGCGGGTGCCGGCCCGGATGTTGTCCCGCGGCGCCCGGGACAGGGAGAAGTCGAAGAGGACGAGGTGCTTCTGGCGGGCCGAGCCCCGCTCGACGATGCCGAGGTGGCGGGCTTGACGTCGCGGTGGGCGGCGCCCTCCTCGTCGAGGTAGCAGCGCACGTCGAGGAGGTCCTCCCCCTAGCGCTCCAGGTACTCGAGGGGCAGCTTGCGCTGCTCGGCCAGCCAGCGGTCGAGGCTGGCGGAACCGGCCCGGCCGAGCACGAGCGTGGTGCGCCCCGACAGCTCGACCGTCTCCCGCCAGACCACGATGCCCGGGTGCTCCAGCTTGGCCAGCACCTCGCCCTCCTCGGCCAGGCGGCCGTTGAGCTCGGGCTCGAGCGCGACCTTGAGGACCGCCTCCTGGGTGCGGGGCTCGCTGACCGGCCCGTCGCCCTCGACCGCCCGGCCGGCGAGCAGGGCCACGGCGCTCGACCCGTGGCCCAGGCGGGCGGTGACCACCCAGCCGCCCTCGAGGACGTCGCCCTTGCCGGCGCTGACCGGGTCGACGGCGGCGGGGTCGGGGCCGGGGTCGGTGAGCTCGTCGAGGCACCTCGCCGTCGAAGCGCTCGAGGAACGCGGCCACCGAGGCCAGCCGGTCGCTGACCAGGGGGCGGGTGGCGTCCGCGACGAGGCGGTCGAGGGCGCCGGTCACCCCGTCGACCGTGGCCGACAGGTGCAGCCCACCGCGGCGCACGGCCTCGCACAGGTCGTGGAAGCTGGTGGCCGCCGGCCACCCGGCGACGACGTGGAAGGCGAGCGCGCCGAGGCCGAACACGTCGGCCGCCACCCCGTCGACCTCGGCGCCCTGGGACCAGGTCTCGGGGGCCAGGTAGGCGGCGGCCGTGCCCTCCAGCAGGCGGCCGAGGTCGCTCGTGCCGCTCACCGCCGCGCTGCCCGTCGTGTGGCTGGTGCCGCCCGAGAGCCGCTCGGCCCCGGGGGTGTGCTCGAAGACGATGGCGGGGCCGAGCTCGTGCTCCCGGTAGTCGACGGCGCCGAGGATGCCGTCGTGGTGGATGCCGTCGATGGCCTGGTACTCGCGGCTGGCGGTGCGCACGGTGGCCGTGCGCTGCTCGGTGCTGGCGTCCGCCCGCAACGGGTAGATGCGCACCCGGCGGCGCACCGTGGGCAGGCTCAGGTGCTGGGCGGCGAAGTCCTGGTAGAGCTCGGTCTCGAGCAGCGGGGTGGGCTCCAGCTCGAGGTCGCCGACGCGCCGGCTGCGGCGCGACGCCTTGACGCCGGCGCGCTCCATGGCCTGGGTGACGAGCAGGGCGGCCGGGCCGTCGATGGTGCGGGCCATGCCGCCGTCCCGGGCCCGTTCGACGGTGACGAGGAAGTCGACGATGCCGGGGAGGCGGTTCTGGCCGTCCCCGCCGGGGCCGAGGACGCCGGCCCGGGCCTCGGTGGAGAGCTTGACGACGAGGTCGGGGCTGGAGAGGAAGACGAGGGGCGCCACGAAGGGGATGCGCCGACGGGCCCGGCGCTCGGCGCTGGTGAGCTGGCGGTCGAGGACGGAGCGGAGGCGCTGGGCCTTGCGCCGGGCGCCCAGGTAAGGGGTGTCCTCGGTGCGGGGGCTGCCCTCCGGGAGCTGGCGCGTCCAGGTGTAGGGGTCGCCGGTGACCAGGCCGGGGTAGGACTTGATCTCGACGAGGTAGAAGCCCCGGGGGCAGAGGACGAGGAGGTCGACCTCGCCGACCCAGCCGTTGTCGATGACCTCGAAGTTCGCCCACGCCCGGAACGGGTCACGCTCGGGCAGGCCCTCGCGCACCAGGTCGAGCGCCTGCTGCTCCCAGGCGTAGGCCGAGGGGGTGATCGACTGCTAGCGCAGCGAGTTCCGGTGCACGCCCCTTCAGCCCCTCCCCATGGTCGCTTTGCGTCTGCCGGGAGGTGACCACGCGGCCGCCGCGATGCCCTCCCCGCCCGCGAGCGTACGGGCCGATCGTCCCATCCCCAACGGGCGTTCCACCTGCGCCGGGCCCGCCCACGCCCCCGTCGAGCCAACGGCGGTCACTCGGCCACCATACGTGGCGGTCAGCGCAGCGGCCTAGGCCCCTTCGAGGCGAGCTGGGACACTCGCTGGTGGGAGACGCCGAGGACGGCGCCGACGTCGCGCATCGACAGCCCAAGCGCCCGTAGGTCGCCGACGACCTCTCGTGCCGTACTGGCAGCATGCTGCGTCGCCCGCTCGGCTTCCCGCTGAGCGTGAGCGGCGCCGACGATGCGGGCCTCCACGTCCTCGGGGAGCCGGACGACGAGCTCGACATCGACCCGCTTGGGGAAGCCGGAGGTCGTGATTGCGTCCCGCACCATGGCCTCTACCTGGTCGATCCTGCGTGCCTGCGTGAACACGCCGGGCAGGTCTGGGACCTCGACTGCCCACCAGTCGCCGGATCGTCGGCAGATCGCCTTGACGCTGGTCACTTCCACCATCCTTCGCCGAGCTTGTCCTCGAAGTGCTTGCGGATCGCTTTGGGCCGTCAGATCGTTCAGCTCGCGGTGCCGGGGGACCGAGACGCCCTTGCCGTCGAGGGCCCACCACTCGCCTAGACGATCAGCAGCGAGGCTACGGCCACTCTCAGGTGAGGCTACGGGGCTCGCCCGGGATGACTACTCGGAGTTCGAGGTGTCCTCGCCCTTGCTTCGCCGCTCGGCTCCCTTACGCGCCTGATACCCGCCTCTCTGGCCATGGTCACCTCCTCCGGGTCGAGCACAGGGGACGGTCGACGCTCAAACTGCAACGATCTCGATCAAGTGCTCGAGCCCGACAAGGTCTGCGGCGTTGCGAGTGTAGAGCCGAGCAGCGTGGGCATGCGCTGTTGCCGCGATCAGGACGTCCATAACCCGAGATCGCGGTCGGCGGCCGGTGCTGGCAACCGCGGCGGCGAGTTGTCCGTAGCTGATCGCCACGTCATGATCGACCGGAAGAGCATCGAACTTCCGCTGGAGGTCCGACAGTCTCCGCAGTCGTTCTGCCCGGATGGTCGCGTCAGCGGTGACCAGCACGCCGAAGTGCAATTCGGCGAGCGATGCGGTGCTGATCGCAAGTTCGCCTTCCAGTTCGGACAGGTCAGTGGCGATCAACACGCTGGTGTCAAGAAGCGCCTTCATCAGTGCGCTCCCATGGATTCACCATGAACTGATCGACCAGGTCTCGGTCGCGCTCCCAGTCCGGGTCGGGTCGGCCGGCAAACAGGTCTGCGATGTCGTCCCACCGCTGCCACCGCCTCGGAGCAGCAGGAACCATGCGGGCGGCGAGACGACCTGCGACCGTGATCTGGACCTCTTCTCCGCTCTCGACCCGTCGCACGAGCTCAGACGCGTCCTGTCGGAGTTCTCGCAGTCCCACGGTGATCATGTCCTGAAGAATAGCACAAGTGCTACATCGTGGCTGTGGCCTGGCCCGGAACGCCGGCCCATGGTCACCGCCTCAAATGGTCGCCCACCACTCACCGTGGTGGACCCCCGTAGGCACTTGAGACAGCCACGATCGAACCTACCTCTGCGTAGGCTACGTTTACGTAGGCTGTTCGCTCGTAGGCTGTTGTCGAGTTCGTGAACCGGGACGACGAGCTGGCCCACCTGGAACGGTGGTGGGCATCGGGCGACCCCTTGGGACTCGTGTGGGGTCGCCGTCGGGTCGGCAAGAGCTGGCTCCTCGGCCGCTTCGCTGAGCAGCGCCCGGCAGCTGTCGTACACACCGGCGGCGGCCGGCTGGCGACGCTGGAGCTGCAGCTCCTTTCTGCCGGGGCGGGCCGTGCCGGGCTCTCCGGCACCCGGGACCTGGAGGCGCGGCCCTACGCCAGCTGGGACGAGGCCTTCGACGCCCTTGCCGCTGTCCGGGCCGAAGTGCCAGTGCTGGTCGTCCTCGACGAGTTCCCCGAGCTGTTGGGATCGTCTCCGGAGCTGGAGAGCGTCCTGCGGGCCGTCGCCGAGCGGCTCGGGAGGCCGTCTCCTCTGCGGATCCTGCTGTGCGGTTCGGCCGTGCGCACGATGGAGTCCCTCGTCGAGGAGCGGCGCCCGTTGTTCGGCCGGTTCGGGCTCCGCCTCGCCGTGCACCCGTTCGGGCCTTCCGAGGCGGGCCTGATGCTGCCCGGGCTGGACTCGCCCACCCGCGCGCTGGTGTGGGGCCTCGTCGGTGGGGTGCCGCTGTACCTGTCATGGTGGGACCAGCAGGCGTCCGTGGAGGCGAACCTCGCCGAACTGGTCTGCCGTCCAGCCGGCCGACTGCTCAACGAGGGCCAGCTGATCCTCGCCACCGAAGGCGACGCGCACGGCCTTGCCGGGCAGGTCATGGCCGCGGTCGCTTCCGGGCGGACGAAGTTCTCCGAGATCAAGGGCGCCGTTCGGACGGATCCCTCCCGGAGCGCCGCCTCGGTCTTGCCTCCGGCCGTGGGCGCCAGCAGCAGCGCGTGCCGACCGGCGAGGACCGGCTCGACCGCCACCTCCTGCAGCGGCCGCAGGCGTGGCCAGCCCAGCGAATTGACCAGGTGGTAGACGATCGTGGGGTGGAGGTCCGCCGAGCCGGGCACGCCGCCGCTCACTCTTCGCCGAGGTCGCCGTCGACGTCGACGGCGATGTCGTCGGGGCTCGTGGCGTGGCGTGCCTGGCGTTCGAGCTCGGTGAGCTCGCCGTCGCTCACCGTCAACCTGTGGTGCCGGCGCGGCTCGAACTCGGCGTGCAGCTCGATGGGGTCGAGCACCTCCTCCACCAGCTTGCGCAGGTAGAGCCGGGGGGAGACGCCGACGTTGCCGCCCAGTTCGCCGGCCACGGCCCGGGCGAGCTGGGCCAGGTAGGCGTCGTCGCACTTGTCGAGGATGCGGGCCGGGTCGGCGGCGCCCTGGGCGAAGAGGTCCCGCACGCGGGCGCCGATGGCGACGAGCGAATCGACGTCGAATCCCCGCAGGCGGACCTGGACGGCACGGGGGTTGTCGAACTTCGGGTCGGCGGGGAAGGACACCCGCAGCCGCTGGTCGAGCGGAGGGAGGCGGGTGGCGCCCTGGGGGCCGTCGAAGAAGGCCGGCGTCCCCGTGATGACCAGGTACAGCCCGGGGAAGCGGCCGCCGTACACCTCGTCGATGAGCTGCCGCAGGCTGTTGAGGCCCTTGTCCCGCACGTCGGTGCGCACGCGCTGGAGGGTCTCCACCTCGTCGAGCACCACCAGCAACCCGGGGTAGCCGGCTTCGCGCAGGACGACGAGCAGCCCTTCGAGGAAGGAGAGGGCGCCGCCGTGGTCGAGGTCGCCCTTGATCCCGGCGGGCCGTTTGACCGACGAGGCGACGTTGGGCTGTCCAGCCAGCCAGGCGAGCAGGCCCTGTGCGGCCGCCCCGTCGCCGCGCGCCGTGGCCTCGTGGTAGGCGCGCAAGCAGGCGCCGAACGCCGGAGCGGTCTTGGTGATGCCGCCGAGCCGCTGCTCCATCAGCGTCGCCGTGCGCGCCGCGAGGGCGGCCGCATCGGACTCGTCGACGCCACCCTCGGCCAGCACGTCCTCTTCGAGGGTGAAGAACCACGAGTCCACGACGCTGCGTAGCGCCCCCGTCGCTTCGGCCCGGGTGGAGAGCCGCTCGACGAGGCGCCGGTAGACGGTCTGGTAACGGTGCAGGGGCGTCTCGGTCTCCGAGATCTGCACCTCCGCGGCGGCCATGCCCCGGCTCTTGGCCCGCTCGGCCATCCAGCGGGAGAGGAACGTCTTGCCGCTGCCGTACTCACCACGGATGGCCTTGAACGCCGCGCTGCGCGCCGCGACCTGGTCGAGCTCCTCGTCGATGGTCGACTGGAAACGGTCGAGCCCGACGGCGAGCAAGTGGAGGCCCTGGTGGGGGACGGTGCCGCGGCGCAGGGCGCCGAGGATCTCGGCCCGGCGGAGCGGGCTCACGTTGGCGAGGGTCATGTCGAGCCGGGTCGCGCTCGGCGCTGGTCACCGAGGGCGGAGAAGGGCAGCTCAGACGCTATCAGGACGCTCGGTCCCGGCCACGGGACAGCATCGCCGCGGCCAAGCCTCCCGCGGCGACAACGGCGCCGAACACGAACGTGGAGGCGTAGCGGCCGGTGGTGGCGTCGTCGCCCACGGCCACGAGCATGATCTGGATGCCCGAGACGATGCCGACGAACATGAGCTGCTGGCTCATCCCGTTGGCCACGCCCATGTCCTCGGGGTCCACCGCGCCGGCCACCATGCTCGAGGACGCCGGGCCGGCGATGCCCGAGGCCACGCCCGACAACAGGAGCCCGGCCACGACGAAGACCAGGGCCGAGCCGGCCGAGCTGGCCGCGAAGGCCAGCATCGAGAACACCATGAGCACCGCGCCGCCCACGAGGGGGAGGCGCTCCCCGAACTGGCCGGCGAGGCGGCCGCCGAGGGGCGAGGCCACGCTGAACGCGCCCGGGCGAAGGGCCAGCAGCAGCGAGATGCCGCCGACGGCCCAGCCGTAGACGTCGTCGAGCAGGAGGGGCGTGACCACGAAGCCGCCCATGTAGGCGAACTGGGTCAGCGCGCTGGACACGAGCGGAGCGGTGAAGTTGCGCCGCCTGAAGTAGCCCAGCTTCAGCATCGGCTCGGTCGCCCGGCGCTCGACGCGCACGAAGGCGATGGCCGCCACCAGGGCGCCGGCCGCCAAGGCCAGCGTGGCCGGGTCGGCCACCACGCCGCCGACGCCTTCGGTCCGCACCGTCTCCGCCGCCCGGGTGGCCGCCAGTAGCAGGAGCAGCACCGAGGTGCCCAGGGTGACGGCGCCCAGGTAGTCGAGGGTGGCGCCTGCCCGGCGGGGGGAGTCCCGCAACAGGGCCCAACCGGCCACGAACGCCCCGAGGGAGACGACGGCGAAGGCGTAGAAGATGGCCCGCCAGCCGACGACGTCGATCATCGGCCCGCCGATGACCAGGCCGATCGTCGGCGCGCCCGTCATGGCGAACTGGAACCAGCCCATGGCCGAGGCCCGCCGCTCGGGGCCGAAGGCGTGCATCATCAGCGACATGGCGTTGGGCATGACCAGCGCCCCGGAGAGCCCGAAGAGCACCCGGAACGTGATGAGGGAGGCCGCGTCCCAGGCCACCCCGCACAGGGCGGTGGTGACGATGCCTCCCAGGAGCCCCCACAGGAACACGACCCGATGGCCCTTGAGATCGCCGAGCTTGCCGGCGAGGGGGGTGGCCACCGCCATGGCCAGCATGAGCCCGGTGACGACCCAACCGAGCGTCGCCCGACTGGTGCCCAGGTCCTCGGCGATGACCGAGAGGGAGACGGTCACGATCGTCATGAGCGAGCCGAAGCCCATGACCGACAGCATCACGACGAGGAGCAGGCGGCTCCGGTAGCGGCGATCGTCCACGGGGGCCGCCGCAGGGCCCTGCTGGGGCGCGGGGCTGGGCGCTGGCCGGGTCGGCCCGGCTCCCGTCGCGACGGCGGCCCTCGCGGTGGTGTGGTCGGACACCGGCTCTCGCTCACGTGATCGGGGGCCGCGGCCGGCTGCCACAGGCTCTCTCCATGGTCGCCGCTACTTGACGGTGGGATCAAGTGGGAGGGGCCCCAGGGTACGTGACGTTGGTCGCTCGGCGGCTTCACGGCGCGACCGGTGCCTCACGCCTCGTGGCGAGAACGCCAGCCGGCCCAAACCGACGGACCGTCGCCGTTGGGCAACAGCAGCCAACCGAGGAAGTAGAGCAGGACGCCGTGGCCCATGAGCAGGAAGAGGATGGTGACGACGCGTACGAGGTTGGCGCTGACGCCGAGGTACTCGGCCACGCCACCGCACACGCCCGCGAGCATGCGGTCGTTGCTGCGCCGGAGCTGGCGGGGTGGCACGGCCTGGGGGTCGGTGGGATGGGGCGTGGTCATGGCAACACCATGACGGGTGCGGGCCGGCTCGGGATCGGGGAGCGACCCCCGTCGGACCCTGAGCCGGCCCTGATCCCTCCCTGAGCCGGCCTCGCTGGGTGGCGCCTGACCGACCGCTGGCGAGCGAATCGCGTCGACCACGGTCGTGACAGGAGAACTCCCTGCTCACAGCCCTGCGACCTGCCTGCCGACACCGTCGCAGCGAATCGACGTCGAATCGACGCGACGCTCTCGAGCTGCTGGCGAGAGGGCCGCTGAGCTGGGAGAACGTCGTCCCCGACGGCATGTCAGCGAATTCGACGACCGCTCGGCTAGCGCGCCGCCAGCGCGTCGACGACCCAGCGGTACGCCGGGGCCATGGGCGGCCACGTCGGCCAACCTTTGATCACGCCGAGGAGCTGCCAGTAGCGCTCGACGCGCTCGTCGGTGAACGTGGCGAGCTGCTCCCCGAGCCCGGACCGCCACGACGCCGAGGCGGTCGGGGCGCCGTCGGCGGCGAAGGCGGTGAGGATGCGGTCGAGGACAGGCGCCGCCTCGGGCGCTGTCGGGGTGAGGCCACCGGCCACGGCGGCGCTGCCCTTCTCGACGACCGCTGCGGTGCCCTGCTCGTAGCGCGGGGGCGCCTCGGTCGCCGCGCCCTCTGCGCCGCGCTCGGCCATCTCCCGCAACCGGGTCCGGAACGAGGGCTCGGCCACGAGCTCGGCCAGCTCCACCCAGGCGTTGACCTGCTCGGGACTCGGGTCGTCGGGCAGGTCCGGCAGCGCGGTGCGCATGCGCTCGGCGATGCCGTTGTCATCGGGGAGGCCGGCGAAGGCCTCGTCGACGAGGTCGGTGATGATCTGGTTCCGCTGGTCGGCGGAGAGGCGGGCGAGTCGGTTCATTAGCTCCATCTCCTCGAGTGTCGGTCGGGCCGCGGCTGCGGCGCGCAGGACGGCCCGCTGGACGCGCAACACCCGGATCTGGGCGTCGATGGCGTCGGCGTGGACGGCGGCGACCTCGGCCACGGAGGCCTCCCGCTCGAGCACCCGGCGCACGGTGGGCAGGTCGAGGCCCAGCTCGCGCAGGGTGCGGACGAGCCCGAGGCGCACGGCGTCGGCCGCACCGAAGGTCCGGTAGCCGGAAGGGGTCCGCCCCGAGGGCGGCACGAGCCCTTCGTCCGACCAGAACCTGATGGTCCTCGTCGGCAGGCCCGTCCGGCGAGCGAGCTCGCCGATGCTCCAGCGCTCTGTCGCTGCTGCGTCCACGAGGTGACCGTAAACCTTCCAGCTACTGGAAGGTCAATGGCCTTGGCGAATCGACGGCGATTCGACGGACGGCGCCATCCGACCCCCCTACCGCGGTACGGGCCAGGTCCGCTCCGCAGGGTGACGACCGCCGGCGCGGCCCGATCGTACGGTCGTCCTCGGCCAGCGGTCCGACCAGCCGGCAGCCGCGACGAACAAGAGCGAAGGTCCGACATGCCCGCAGCACCCGCCCCACCCACCTCACCCGCCCCCGTCGAGCCGGCGCCCCAGCTCCGCCCCTGGCGCAGCGCCCCGTGGCGTCGCGCCCTGTACGGCTCGCTCGCCCTGCCCGCGGGGATCGCCACCTTCGTCCTCAGCCTCGTCGGCGCCGCCGGCCTCGCCGGGAGACTTCAACGACGCCTGGTCAGCTCGCTCCTGCTCCCCGGGGCCGCCCCGGCCGACCGGCCAGCCGGCCGCTGGCGCGCCAACGCCATGCTCAGCATCCCGCTCGGAGTGCTGCCCTGCCTCCTCGGCACCTACCTCGTCGCCAACAGCGCCCGCAACCTGCTCTACCCGCTGTTCAGCGACGGCAGCTACGAACACTCCTGGGGCGGCCCGACCCTGCCCGGGGCGTGGGCCGTGCACGCGCTCGGTTGGGGGCTCACGGTCGTGGTCATCGGGCTGCCCCTCATGTGGGCGCTCACCTGGCCCCTCCATCGGGTCGCCCGCCGCCTGGGAGATCTTCGCGTGTGAAGCCACGACGACGCGCACTTTCGAGGCTCCTACGATCGCCTTCAATGGACGCCGCCGCCCGCCGCGCCGCTCTCCCGCTCCTGGCCGCCGGGCTCGCCGCGATCACCACGCTCGACCTGGTCCAGCACTACGACCTCGCTGGTGCTGCGGCCCTGGTCGTCGGGGCCGCGGCCGGGCTCCTCACGCTCCTCGCCCCCCGCCGGGCCCTCGCCGCGTGGGGCCTCGCCCTGGCCCTTGTGACCCTGGTGGCCACCATGGCGCACCCCGTCTCATCCGCCGAACCGTGGCCCTGGGCGGTGACGAGCACCGGCCTCCTCGTCGTCGTCTTCGTGTTCGTGGCCCGCCGACACCGAGACCGGCGCGTGCTCGGCGCCCTGTGGCTCGGCCTCCTCGCCACCGGCGCCGGGCTGCTCCTCCTCGTCCCCGGGCGGGGCGCATGGTCGGGCCTGCTGCCGACAGCCCTGCTCACGGCGCTTGTCGTCGTCGCCGCCGGGGCCCTGGGCGAGCGTGACATCGCCCGGCGCCGGCTCTCCGACCAGGAGCGCGTCAACGAGGTCGAGCGCCAGCGCCGCACATTGCTCGAGGAACGGGCCCGCATCGCCCGGGAGCTGCACGACGTCGTGGCCCATCACATGTCCGTCATCGCCGTGCAGGCGGACAGCGCCCCCTACCGGCTCCCCGACCTCAGCCCTGGCGCTCGCGACGAGCTCGCCTCCATCGCCGCGTCGGCCCGCCAGTCCCTCGCCGAGATGCGCCGGCTGCTCGGCGTTCTCCGCGACGACCTCGGCGCCCATGACCTTGGCGCCCGTGACCTGGCCCCCCAGCCCGGCTTCGACGGGCTGGAGAGCCTGGTCGACGCTGCTCGCCGGGCCGGGGTGGACGCGCACCTGGCCCCGTCGGCGGCAGGGGCGGACGGCCACCCTGGCAGCGCTCGAGCCCCGAGCTCGGCGGCCGTCGGGCTGGCCGCCTACCGCATCGTCCAGGAGGCCCTCAGCAACGTGATCCGCCACGCCCCCGGCGCCCGAGTCGACGTGGCGGTCGAGGCCGGTGCCGGCCCGACCACCGTGACCGTCCTCAACGGCCCCCCGCCGCCCGGGGCCTTCGGCTCCACCTCGACTCCGAGCAACGGCACCTCGGGGCACGGGCTCGTGGGGATGCGCGAACGTGCTCGGCTACTCCAGGGCACGCTCGAGGCGCGGCCCCTGCCCGACGGCGGGTTCGAGGTGACGGCGTCGCTGCCCGACGTCGATGCGCCGTGACCATCCGTGTGCTGGTCGTCGACGACCAGGCCATGGTGCGGGCCGGCTTCGCCGCCCTGCTCGGCGCGCAGCCCGACATCGAGGTAGTCGGCGACGCCGCCGACGGTGAGCAGGCCCTGCGCGCCGCGAGGCTCGAGCGGCCCGACGTCGTGCTCATGGACGTGCGCATGCCGGTGCTGGACGGCCTCGAGGCCACCCGGCGACTGCTCGGGCGCGGCGACGCCGGCGGGGACAGCCCCCGCGTCCTCATGCTCACCACCTTCGACGTCGACGACCACGTCTACGAGGCGCTTCGCGCCGGGGCCAGCGGGTTCCTCTTGAAGGACGCGCCGGCGGACGACCTCATCGCCGCCGTGCGCGTCGTGGCCGGCGGCGAGGCATTGCTCGCGCCGTCGATCACCCGCCGGCTGATCGAGGACGTCGTGCGCGCCAAGGGGGCCCCCGACCGCGCCGCGGTCCTACGCCTCCGCGAGCTCACGGCGCGCGAGGTCGAGGTGCTCGGGCTCATCGCCCGCGGCCTGTCGAACGCCGAGATCGCCCGTGACCTCTTCGTGGCCGAACAGACGGTGAAGACGCACGTCAGCCGGGTGCTCGCCAAGCTGGCGCTGCGGGACCGCGCCCAAGCCGTCGTGTTCGCCTACGAGAGCGGGCTGGTCACGCCGGGCACGCCATAGCTCAGCGCGGCGGGCCCGGCGGCCGGCCGCGGTCCCAGCGATCGCGCCCCGGTCGCCCGGTCGATCCTCAGTAGATCTGCGCCTTGGCCACGGCCGCCTTCACGGGAGGGATCTCGTCGTCGGCCAGGGGCGTCATCCAGTCCTTGCGCGCCAGCGCGGCCTCGACCGCGGGAGCGAGCGCCTCGGCTTTGCGGGCCTCGCGCTCGTCCCGCCTGGCCGCGAACTCGGGCAGCACCTCGGCGGCGAACAGCTCCAGGCTCTCGCAGATGTGCTCGTGGCGGTTCTTGCCCCCCTGCTGGAGGAAGATGACCTGATCGACGCCGACGTCCTCGTAGGCCCGCACCAGATTGCCGAACTCGGCCGGGGTGCCGATGCCCGGCGCGGGCCGGCTGAGGGGCTTGGCCTTGGCCTGGGCGACGTAGTCCTCCCAGAGCCTCGTGCGCCCGGGCACGTTGTCCTTGGTGACGAGGGCGCCCATGGCGTAGTTGAAGAAGCGGAACCCGTCGATGCCCCGGCTGACGGCCTGGTCGCGGTCGGGGTGCAACGAGAAGGGCGCCACCATGGCGATGTTGGCGTTGACCCGGTGGCTGATGGGCACGCACTCGTCGCTGCGGATGATGTCGTAGTAGACGTCGGCCCAGTGCCTGGCCTCGTCAGGGTCGAGGAAGCTGAAGGCCAATGCGCCCAGGCCGTTGCGGGCCGCGACCTCGATCGTCGAGCGGTTCGTGCACGCCATCCACATCGGCGGGTGGGGCTTCTGGAGCGGCTTGGGCAGCACGTTGCGGGCCGGCATGCTGAAGCCCTCGCCGTCGTAGCCCGGGTAGGGGTCGAGGGCCATCATGTTCGCGATCTGCTCGGCCGCCTCGAGGGCGAAGGCCCGCTTCTGCTTGGCCGAGATGCGGAAGCCGCCCAGCTCCATGCGGGTGGCGCTCTCGCCGACGCCGAGCTCGACGCGGCCCGACGAGACGAGGTCCAGCATGCCCACGGCCTCGGCCGTGCGGGCGGGGTGGTTGTACAGCGGGATGACCTGGCGGATACCGAAGCCGACCCGGATGCGCTCGGTCTTGGCGGCCAGTGCCGAGAGGAAGACCTCGGAGGCGGAGCAGTGCGAGTACTCGTCGAGGAAGTGGTGCTCGACGGCCCAGGCGTGGTCGATGCCGAGGCGGTCGGCGAGGATGACCTGTTCGATCGCCTCCTGCACCAGGCGGTGCTCGGCACCATCGGCCCACGGCTTGGGCAGCTGCAGCTCGTAGAACACGCCGAATCGCACGGTCGACCTCCCCTGGCGCGTCGATTCGACGGCGATTCGACGCGGGCCCAGTCCTTGACTGGCGTCATCGTCGCGGAGCCGGGGCGCCAGCTGCCAGACGGCCTGGTGTGGTCGGGCCGGCGAGCCGGCGACGCGCGCCACCCCGGCCGGGCCCTTCGGCCGCTCTGACCTGGTCGGCAGCACGGCGCGGGAAGCCGAGACGGGATGTGGCGCGTTGCACTGGAGGCACCAACGACCCGGGGAGATCCGCCATGTCCCTCACGCTCGGGAACGGGCCGTTCGCCCGCAACGACGCCGCCGGCGAGACGAACGCCCACATCGAAGCACCGGGGCACATCCTGTGGTTCCACGACGTGCCCAAGCGGGTCCGGGCGACCTTGGGGGGCGAGACGATCGTGGACACCGAGCGGGCGCGCCTGCTCCACGAGACCCGCCTCCTGCCCGTCTACTACGTGCCCCGGGACGACGTGCGCTTCGACCTGCTGGAGCCGACGGAGCACTCCTCGCACTGCCCCTTCAAGGGGGACGCCCGCTACTGGACGATCCGGGCCGGGGACCAGGTCGCCGAGAACGCCGTGTGGGGCTACGACGCGCCGATCGCCGGCGCTCCTGACCTCGCCCCCTACGTGGCCCTGTACTTCGGCAAGGTCGACCACTGGTACGAGGAGGACGAGGAGATCTTCGGCCACCCGCGCGACCCCTTCCACCGCATCGACGTGCGCACGGCCGAGCGCCGGGTGCGGGTCCTGGTCGACGGGGCCGTCGTGGCCGACAGCTCGGTGCCCAAGCTCCTGTTCGAGACCGGGCTGCCCGTGCGCTACTACCTGCCGCTCGAGCACTGGGACCAGGCGGCGTTGACCCCCTCGGGGCACTCCTCCACGTGCGCCTACAAGGGCGCCGCCGCCTACAACGGAGTCCGTACGGCGGCCGGCGAAGTGGCCGACCTCGTCTGGCGCTACGAGGCGCCGCTGTCGGACGGGCGCGACGTGGCTGGGCTGCTGTGCGCGCCCCAGGAGCACGAGCGGGTCGAGGTCGAGCTCAGCACGCCGGGGCGCTGAGCCCGCCCGGGCGCTGCGGCCGTAGCCGGACGTCCCAGCGAATCGACGTCGATTCGACGGGACCCGCAGCGAATTCGACGGACGACCCAGCGAATCGACGTCGAGTCGCCCCTTCAGTCGGTCCAACCCGGCCTGACCAGGCCGGTCTCGTAGGCGAACACGACGAGCTGGGCCCGGTCGCGCGCCCCGAGCTTGATCATGGCCCGGCTCACGTGCGTCTTCGCCGTCGCCGGGCTGATGTAGAGCCGCTCGGCGATCTCGTCGTTGGAGAGCCCGGCGGCGACGAGGGCCATCACCTCCCGCTCACGGTCGGTCAACAGGTCCAGCTGGGGCGACAGGCCCGCCGGCTTGGCCCGCGCCGCGTACTCCTCCACGAGGCGCCGCGTCGCCCGGGGCGAGAGCAGAGAGTCCCCCGCCGCCACCGTGCGCACCGCACGGATCAGGTCCACCGGCTCGGTGTCCTTCACCAGGAACCCGCTCGCCCCGGACCGCAGCCCCTCGAACACGTACTCGTCGAGGTCGAAGGTGGTGAGGATGACGATGCGCACGGCGGCCAGGGCGTCCTCGGCGCTGATGGCCTTGGTGGCGGCCAGCCCG
>WHTX01000076.1:0-748 GCA_009377505.1 Acidimicrobiia bacterium | reverse complement strand
CGTCCACGCCGGGCATACGGATGTCCATTAGCACCACGTCAGGCCGCAGCTCGCTCGTCAGGCGCAACGCTTCGGACCCGTCGGCCGCCTCGCCGACCACCTCGAGGTCCCCCTCGGCCTCGAGCAGGGACCGCAGCCCGCCACGGACGAGCGCCTGGTCGTCGACGAGGAGCACCCGGGTCACGACGTGCTGCCGATCGGCAGCGTGGCCCGCACCCGGAACCCGCGCCCCGGCCGAGGCCCGGCCTCGAGGGAGCCCCCCACCGAGGCGGCCCGTTCCCGCATGCCGGTGATGCCGTTGCCGCCACCAGGCAGCTCGTCACCCGAGAGCGGGCCGGCACCGCCCAGGCCACCGCCTACTCTCTGGCCGCCCACGCCCTGGCCAGCGCCAGCGCCACCCCCACCCCCAGCCCCAGCCCCAGCCCCAGCCGGGACCGGCGTACGGCCCGGCCGACCGCCACCGCCACTGCCGCCCTCGTCGAGCACCTCGACGTCCAGCACGCCGTCCACTGACCGGACCCGGACGACTGCCTCGGCCCCACGCGCGTGGCGGGCCACGTTCGTCAGGGACTCCTGGATGATGCGGAAGGCGGCCAGGTCGACGTTGCGGGGCAGCGCCCCGAGGTGGTCGTCCACCTCGAGGCGCACGTCGACTCCCGCCGCCGCCGCCCCCGACACCAGCTCGCCGAGCCGCTCCAGCCCCGGCGTGGGGGACCGAGGGGCCTCCTCGTCGACCTGGCGCAGCACC
>WHTX01000460.1 GCA_009377505.1 Acidimicrobiia bacterium | reverse complement strand
GGCGAGCCCGAGGCCCACGGGCGCGCCCGCGGGATCGACGCTGCTGGCCGGGCGGCGGGGTCGCGCCGCCGCCCGTTCGAACCACGCCAGGGCGGCGACCGGGTCGCGAGCGGCGAGCAGCTCGCCGGCGAGGACGAAGGCCCGCCGCGCCTCGTCGTCGACAGTGCCCGCGGCGAGGAGGTGCTGCGCGGCGGCGAGCTCGCCCCCCGGTTGGGCAGCCGCCAGGCGGGCCAGGTGGCGGCGGGCCGCGTCCTGCTCGGCTCGGGGGACCAGCCGGCGGGCGGCAGCCACCACCACGGGCACGAGCTCGGACCGCTCGGGGTGGGCGAGGGCCAGGGCACGCAGCTCGGCCAGCAGCGCCGGGTCGAGCGGGACCAGGGCCGCGCCACGAGGACCGGCGGGGACCGTGGAGCCGGTGGCGGTGCTGGTGTCGGCGGGGGGAGGCTCGGCGTGCACGGCATCGGCGTCATCGGTGGCCGGCGCCGAGGGGAGGGCGTCGCCGGCCACGGCGAGGAGGACGACGGCCGCTCGCTCGGCGGGGTCGAGGGCGGCGAGGCGGCCCTCCACCACCTCCATCACCGCGTCGGGCACACGCTCGGCAGGGTCGCGCCGCAGCTGGCCGCGCACGACGACCCCCTCCTCGGCCCAGCCGGCGACCAGGCGCTCGGCCCAGGCGGGCCAGCCGCCGCTCCAGTAGGCGAGCACGCCGGCGAGCTCGTCGGTGGCCGGCGCCCGCAGGCGCTCGCTGGCGAGGGCGGCGACCTCGTCGCGCCCGAGGGGGCCCAGGCGCACGAGGGCGCCGCCTCTCCCGAGCACCTCGTCGAGGGCCAGCAGCTCGGGGCGACGCGCGACAGGCCGGTGCGCGGCGACGACCTGCCAGCCGCCCTCCTCGGCCCGATCGGCGAGGGCGGCCGTCACCCGCAGGGAGGCGGGGTCGAGCCAGTGGGCGTCGTCGACCACCAGCAGCCCGCCCCCCTCGAGGCGGGCCTCGACGGCGGCGCGAACCCGGCGGTCGGCGGCCGGCTCGTCATGTTCGGGAAGGTCGGGGACGAGCCGGTCGAACGCGGCGTAGGGCGACTGCTCGAAACGCCTGCCGGCGCAGCGCGCCAGGGGCTGGCCCCGGTCGCGGCGCAGCTCCACGAGGGCGGCCAGCATGCGGGTCTTGCCCGTCCCGGCCGGCCCGACGACCCCAGCGCAGGCGCCAGGGGCGTCGAGGCGGGCGTCGAGAGCCGACGCGCTGTGCCGTCCGACGCCGCTGGACATGGGCGGATGCTAACCGGACACGCCCGCGCCCAGGACCGTACGCCATGGTGGCGGGTAGCCTGACCGGCCGTGACCACCAGCACCGCCGCCGCGCCCTCCCGCTACCGGTTGCCCACCACGGTCCGCCCCTCCCACTACGAGATCGAGCTCGACGTCGACCTCGCCGGCGCAGTGTTCACCGGCTGGGTGGCGGCGCGGGTGGAGGTGGCCGAGCCGGTCTCCGAGGTCGTCGTGAACGCCGACGAGCTCGTGATCGCCGAGGCGTGGGTGGAGGCAGGCGGCCGGCGCGTGGGAGCCACGGTGAGCTTCGACGCCGAGACGGAGCGGGCCACGTTCGCCCTCGAGGGCACCCTCCCGGCCGGCCCGGCCACGGTCCACGCCCGCTTCACCGGGGTGCTGAACGACAAGCTGGTGGGCTTCTACCGCACCACCTTCAAGGACGCCGACGGGGTCGAGCGGACCGCCGCGGCCACCCAGTTCGAGGCGCCCCACGCTCGCATGGCCTTCCCCTGCTGGGACGAGCCCGAGTTCAAGGCCAGCTTCGGGGTCACGCTCGTGGTGCCCGAGGGCGAGCTGGCCATCTCCAACGCGGCCGAGGTGGAGCGCACGCCGACGGGCGACGGGCGCACCCGCTACCGCTTCGCCGACACCATGGTCATGTCCACCTACCTCGTCGCCTTCGTGGTCGGCCCCTTCGAGGCCACCGCGCCCGTCGACGTCGCCGGCACGCCGCTCCGTGTCGTCTACCCGCGGGGCCAGGGCCACCTCGTGGGCTACGGCCTCGAGGCCGGCGAGTTCGGCCTGCGCTTCTTCGAGGACTACTACGGGATCGGCTACCCGGGCGACAAGCTCGACCTCGTGGCCGTGCCCGACTTCGCCTTCGGGGCCATGGAGAACCTGGGCTGCATCACCTTCCGCGAGGTGCTGCTACTCGTCGACCCCACGACGGTCACCCAGCCCGAGCTGCAGCGGGTCGCCGACGTCATCTTCCACGAGCTGGCCCACATGTGGTTCGGCGACCTCGTGACCATGAAGTGGTGGAACGGCCTGTGGCTGAACGAGGCCTTCGCCACCTTCATGGAAATGAAGGCGACCGACGCCTTCCGGCCCGAGTGGCAGCGCTGGGTCGACTTCGGGCTGTCGCGGACCATGGCCTTCGACACCGACGCCCTCGCCTCGACCCGGCCCATCGAGTACGAGGTCGTCTCCCCCGCGGACGCCGAGGGCATGTTCGACGTCCTCACCTACGAGAAGGGCGCGGCCGTCCTGCGCATGGTCGAGCAGTACCTCGGCGAGGACGCGTTCCGCGCCGGGGTGCGCCGCTACCTCGAGCAGCACTCGTACGCCAACACCGAGACGACGGACCTGTGGGACGCGCTCGAGGCCGAGACGGGACAGCCGGTGCGGGGCATGGCCGACTCGTGGATCTTCCAGGGCGGCTTCCCCCTCGTGACCGCCTCCCTCGAGGGCAGCGCCCTCCACCTGGCCCAGGAGCGCTTCCGCTATCTCGACGACGGAGGCCCTGGCGGCGGAGGCCCTGGCGGGGGAGGCGCGGGCACGGCCGGCGCCCGCTGGAAGGTGCCGGTGATCGTGCGGGTCGGCGGGCGCGAACAGCGCGCCCTGCTCGAGGACGACGG
>WHTX01000075.1 GCA_009377505.1 Acidimicrobiia bacterium | reverse complement strand
CGTCGGTGCCTCTTGGCGCCCGAGACGACCCAGGTCCACAGGACGTGCACAGGCACTCCACAGCGCCGCCGGCGGGTATGCACACGTCGTCCACAGCGTTGTCCACAGCCTCGGTGACGAGCTGCTCGTGGCCATCTCGAAGCGCCTGCAGGCGCGCCTGCGCCCCGAGGACGTCGTGGCCCGCATCGGCGGCGACGAGTTCGTGACGGTCGTCAAGCAGGTGACCTCGCTGGCGGACGCCATGAGCACGGCCGAGCGGCTGCTGCTCGGCTTCGAGTCGCCGTTCAGGCTGCGGGGCAGCGACGTCTACAGCTCGGCGAGCATCGGCCTGGTCTTCGCCGACCCGGCGAACCCCTCTCTCGACCCCGAGTCGTTGATCCGGGACGCCGATACCGCCATGTACCAGGCCAAGGCGGCGGGACGGGACGGGATCGCCGTGTTCGACATGTCGATGCGCGACCGGGTGGCCGAGCGCCTCGTGCTCGAGCAGGACCTGCGCACCGCCCTCGACGCCGGCGAGCTGCACCTGCACTTCCAGCCCATCGTCCGGCTGTCCGACGAGACCGTGGAAGGCCTCGAAGCCCTGCTCCGCTGGGTGCACCCCACCCGGGGGCTCATCTCACCGGCGACCGTCATCCCCATCGCCGAGGAGACGGGGCTCATCATCGAGATCGGCGCCTGGGTCATCGAGGAGGCCGCTCGCGAGGTCAGGCGGTGGCGGCGCATGCCCGGCGCCGAGCACCTGTACGTCGCCGTGAACCTGTCCGCCCGCCAGCTCCGCGACCCCCGGCTCGTCGAGCGGGTGGCCACGACGCTCGCCGACCAGCACCTCGAGCCCGCCGCGCTGTGCCTCGAGCTCACCGAGTCGATGCTCATGGAGGACCCCGTGGGCGCCAGCCAGACCCTCCACCAGCTGCGGGACCTCGGCGTCCGTCTCTCCCTCGACGACTTCGGCACCGGGTACTCGTCCCTCTCCTACCTCAAGCGCTTCCCGGTGGACGAGGTGAAGATCGACCGGTCCTTCGTGGACGGCCTCGACGCGCCGGACAGCTCCGAGGCCTCGCTCGTCGCCGCCATCGTGGCCATGGCCCGTGCCCTGGGCATGAAGACGGTGGCCGAGGGGGTGGAGCTGCCCATCCAGGCTCAGCGCTTGCGCGAGCTCGGGGCCGACCAGGTGCAGGGCTACCTCTACGCCCGCCCCGTCGGCCCCGAGTCCGTGCCCGGCACCCTGGCTCGCCTCGGCGCCAAGCGCTACGCGGCCCTGCCCGACATCGCCTGAGGCTCGGTGCCGGCCCGCTCGGCGCCCGCCCGCTCGGCCCGGACGAGGTCGCGGGCCACGGCGGCGACCTGCTCGCCGTCGAACAGGGACACGACGGCCTCGAGGTTGCGCCCCCCGAAGATCGTCTCGTAGAGCGCCGGCTCGGCCGAGCGCAGGCGCTCCCGGTACTCGACGAGGTCGGACCACACGGGGACGGACTCCGAGCCGGCGTACATGGCCGGCTCGACCCCCTCGTAGAGGCGGAACACCCGGGACAGCTGGGCCTGGAGCAGCCGCAGCGCGCGGATGTCGAGGACCGAGGCGTACCAGTCGATGCCGCAGTTCATCGTGCCGACGCCGATGGCCTGGTGCAGGGCCTGGCTGACCACCCGGTTCCGGTACCCGGGGGCGACGGCGAGGGTGGCGATGTCCCACGTCCGAGTCTCGTCGAGGGCCAGCGCGTTGCGGGCGAGCACCTCGTGCACCGACTGTCCCCAGACGACCTCGATGTCGTCGAGGCTCTTGAGCCCCACGGGGTTGGGCACGATGATCCGGACGGCGCCGACGGGGAGCCGGCGGCAATGGTCGACGACGCAGAAGAACAGGCTCGCCGCCGCGTACGGCGCGAACTCCTCGCGCATGTCGTCGGCCGTGGAGCCGAAGGACTCCTCGAAGACCGACCGCTCGACGTGGAGGGCGAGGGCCACG
Source organism: Acidimicrobiia bacterium (assembly GCA_009377505.1). GTDB lineage: Bacteria > Actinomycetota > Acidimicrobiia > Acidimicrobiales > CAIXPF01 > WHTX01. Next base: position 16,242 of record WHTX01000075.1, on the reverse strand, counting down.
CCGGGGTCGGAGGGCGTGAACACGTAGGTCCCGAACGGGGTTTCGTCCCTGCCCTCGTTCCCGGCGACGTCCTCGGCCAGGTCGCGAACGGCGTCGAGCGTGAGGTCGAGCACCGGCTCACGAGCACCCGGCGGGGGTGCCGTGTCGGCGGCTCGCGTGGCCGGGGGCCTCGAGGCGGACGGGGTCGAGGCGGACGGGCGGACGTCCGACGCAACTTCACTCATCGTGTGCGTCTACTCTCCGTGCGTAGGGGTGCGGGTGGACCCTAGGGGGGTTCACCCAGGACCCGGCCAGGTTGAGTAGGACTGCCCAGGGTGGGGAGGGGCTATTTCCCCCAGGCGAGGGAGCCCATCGATCCATTGACGTCGCCGAGCAGACAGGCAGGGGCACGGGCGTGGTCGCGCCACTCGCACCTCGGGCGTCGCCCCGGCCGCCGCTCGGCCAGACTCTGCGCCCGGAGCCGAACCCGGAGGGGAGCCCTGTTGGACCTCGAGACCTATTACAAGGACCACTGGGTCGAGATCGAGCCCGAGCGGCTCGAGCGAACGACTGGTTTCCTGCGAGTCGACCCCGAGCGGGCGGCGGCGACGCTGGCCCCTGTCGGGGTGCAGCCCGGCGAGGTGGTGCTCGACTTCGGGTCGGGCCCGGGGTTCGTGTCCGCCGAGCTGGCCAAGCTCGCCGGCCCCTCCGGCCACGTCCACGGCGTGGACGTCAACGCCGAGTTCGTCGCCCGCGCCCGCCAGGTGGCGGCGGAGAGCGGGGTGGCGGAGCGCTGCACGTTCCACCACGTGCTCGACGAGCGGGTCCCCCTCGCCGACGGCAGCGTCGACCGGGCCTACGCCAAGAACGTGCTCGAGTACGTGCCCGACGTGGCGCACACCCTGGCCGAGCTGCGCCGCGTGCTCCGCCCTGGCGGGACCCTCGTGGCCAGCGACTCGGACTGGGGCTTCGTCGTCATCGAGCCATTGGAGCCGGCCGAGGTCATCGAGCTGTTCAGCGCGGCGGCGCCGGCCTTCCGGGAGCCCTTCATGGGCCGGCGACTGCGTGGCGCCTTCCGCGGGGCGGGCTTCGCCGAAGTCAGCCTGAACGTCGTGCCCACGGTGGACAGCAAGGGCGCCCTTCGCCCAGCGATCGACAACTGGCTCGGCTACGGCACCCGCTTCGGCCGGATGAGCGAGGCGCGTGCCGCCGAACTGTCCGGCCGGGTCGACACCGCCCTCGCCGAGGGCGACTACCTGCTGGTCCTCCCCCAGTTCTGGGTGACCGGCCGGCGCTGAGAAGCCCCGCCCCGGCCGCTCAGGACACCTCGGGCGGGGCCTCGAGGGCGTGGGCCTCGTTCGCCGCCACCACCGCCGGGTCGAGCGTCCCAGCGTCGACGGGCCCGATCGGGTCGCCGGGGCGGGCCACGCCGCCCACGACCACCCGCCCGTTGAGGCCCGAGCGATGGACCAGGGGCCGGAACACAGGGCGGCCCACCAGCTCCTCGAGGTGCCGGCAGGGCACGTTGAGCCGCCCGCCGTACAGCACGCACTCCCCCACCCGGAAGTAGCGGCCGACGAGGTGGGCGAGGGGCACCCCTCGGGTGGTGAGGTTGCGGCGGTGCTCGTGGGGGGCGAGGGCGAGGCCGTGGTCGCGGGCCAGGGCGTCGAGCACCTCGACCTCGATGAGGGTGACCTGGCGGTCGATGTGGTGGCGGTTCGAGTAGGTACCACGGCGGGTGGCATAGCGGTCGGTGGCGACGCCGACGCCCGCCACGAGCTGCGCCTCCTCGAGGCCCACCATGGGCGCCGAGGCCTCCGTGGCCGCGTGCGCGGCGACGAGCTGTCCCGAGAAGTTCGTCACGTCGTGCTCGTGTGCCATCACCATCTCCCCTGACCTGCGAGGATGGCTGACGGTACCAGAGTGTGAGCCGCGCCCGCGGCGACGTCATCGTGGGGATGGACGGCCGCCGCGGGACACCATCGAGAACCTGGCCACAGGCTGACTACTTCTCTGGTGCAGGATGACTGCGTTGCCGACGAACGGAGCTGACGTGCCCGGACAAGTTGCCCCGCTGACCGACGAGCGAGAGCTCCTCCTCGCCTACATCGCCCAGCAGCGCGACGGCGTGCGCTTCGCCGCCTTCGGGCTGACCGACGAGCAGGCCAGGCTGACCCCCTCGGCCAGCTCGCTCAGCATCGGCGGGCTCGTGAAGCACGTCGCGGCGATGGAGCGCAGCTGGGTCGATACGGTCCTCCAGCGCCAGGCGCCACCCGTCGAGCAGGCCGAGGACGGCTACGAGGCCGGCTTCCGGCTCGGCCCCGACGAGACGCTGGCCGGCGCCCTCGCCGAGCTCGACGCGGTGGCGCGGGAGACGGAGGAGGTCATCGGAGGCATCGACGACCTCGGCCAGGCGGTGCCGGTCCCCAAGGGCGTGCCCTGGTTCCCCCAGGACGTCGAGGCCTGGTCGGTCCGCTGGGTCCTGCTCCACCTCGTCGAGGAGGTCGGCCGCCACGCCGGCCACGCCGACATCGTGCGCGAGTCGATCGACGGGGCCACGATGTACGAGCTGCTCGCCGCGGGCGAGGGCTGGCCGGCGACCGACTGGCTGAAGCCCTGGGAGCCCGCCTCGTAGCCCCCGGGGGCACTAGCCCGGCACTAGCCCTGATCTTTCATGAGGCTCGCGGCCAGGCCCCTGACCAGGACGGAAGCTGGTCGGGCGAGCCATGCGGGCAGCTGGCTGACCAGCCCGAGCGAGCTCGAATGAAAGATTGGCACTAGAGCCGGCGGAAGCGGGGCTTCTGGCCGGTCGTGCCGTAGGCGAAGCCCACCAGCTTGTTGAGGTCCTTGAACATGTGGCTGAACTGGGTCACGCGCGGCCCGGCCGCCAAGAGGCCGCCGTCGACCACGATGTTCTGCCCGGTCACGAACGTCGAGTCGTCCGAGGCCAGCCAGAGGGCAGCACCGGCGATGTGGGCCGGCTCGCCCCGCTCGGGCCAGGGCTGCAGCGCCGAGACCCACTCGTCGGCCGCCGCCTCGTCGCCCTGGTGCATCAACGGCGTGTAGATCACCCCCGGGCAGATGGCGTTGACGCGGATGCGGTGCGGCGCCAACTCGAGCGCTGCCGCCTGGGACAGGCTGGCCACCGCCGACTTGGCGGCCCCGTAGGCCGTCGGGCCGGCTCCGGAGGTGAGCCCGGCCACCGAGGCCGTGTTGATGATCGAGCCTCCCTGGCCGGCCTCGAGCATCACCCGGGCGGCGTGCTTGATGCCGAGGAACACCGAGCGCACGTCGATGTCGAAGGTCTCGTCCCAGGCGTCGGCGTCGAGCTCGGTGATGGGGCCGAACGCCCCGCCGATCCCGGCGTTGTTGAACATCACGTCGAGGCCCCCGAACGCCTCCACTGCGAGGCTGACGAGGGCGGCGACGTCCTCCTCGAGGGACACGTCGGTGCGGGTGAAGCGCACCCGGTCGGCCTGGCCCCGAGCGGCGCACGCAGCGGTGAGCTCCTCGCCCTTGGCCGCGTTCAGGTCGCCGACGACGACCCTGGCTCCCTCGGCGAGAAACCGCTCGACGGTGCCGAGCCCCATGCCGCTGGCACCTCCGGTCACGATGGCGACCTTGCCCTCCAACCGACCTGTCACCGCATCCCCCTGCAGGCTCGACGTGCCCTGGCGGCACCACCCGCGGGCACGGTAGCCGCACCCCGACTCGACGACGAACAGAGGTACGCGGTCCTCCTCGGCCCGGGGAGGAACATCCCACGCGGCATCCTGGGGAGCGGCCCCCTGTTGGAGCCAGAGCCCCGCCCGCGCCGTCATCCCGTGGTGGGTGGCCTCGTCGAGGGCCTCGCCACGTCTCCAGGCCGCCCGGTCGGCGTCCCCGGGCCCGCCCCGGGCGTCCAGGGCGTCGGCCAGGGTGGCGAGGGCGATGGCGTGGCACGGGCGGTTGCCGAGGGCCAGTCTGCCTCGACGGAGGCCTCGAGATGCTGCACGGCGCGGTCCAGGTCCCCATCGTCCGCAGCGACCAGGTAGCCGAGTGCGTCGCAGGGCTGCTGCCCGAGGAGGTCCCGGAGCTCCCGCAGCGACCGCGGCGCCCGACGATCACCGGCGAGGAGCAGGTCGACCGTCCGCCAGGCGAGCCCCATGGCTCCGTCCACGCTCCGTCCCGTGGCGGGCGCCGAGGCGACCAGCTCGTCGGCCAGGACGAGGCGAGTCGCGCCGTCGTGGGGCCCCAACAGGCAGTGGTGGGCGAGCGACAGTGCGTCCGCCAGCACGACGGGGTCGGCGCCCCGACGGGCCGCGTCGAGCTCGGCCAGCAGCTCGGTGGCGTCCGCGGCCAGGTACGCCTGCTCGGCGGCCAGACGCTCCCGCAGGCGCCGTGCCAACGGGGACGCGGGATCGAGGGCCCCCAGGGCGCGTCGCTGAAGGGCCAGGACCGGCCCCCGCTCGAGGGTCAAGCGGTGCTCGTGCACCCAAAGCCCGCCGAGGCCGAGCGCCGCCTCGGCGAGGGCGAGAACGTCCCCGGCCTCCTCGGCCGCCCGCGCCTCTGCCGACAACCGCGCTCGCGCCTCGGCCAGCCGCCCCCGGGACAGCAGCACCGTGGCCGCCGTGGCCGTGACCGCTGGCGCGGTCGCCGTGATGGCCGGCCCCGCCTCGGCGGACCAGACCTGCACGAGCGGGACCGGCTACGTCACGTGCTTCTCGATCGAGCCCGTCGGCAACCGGGACTTCGCCGTCCACGTCGGCATCGACGTGCACATGAGCCGACAGGACGCCCAGGCCATCATCGACAGCCCGGGCGAGGAGCTCTCGGCGAAGGTCTTCGCCGACGATCCCGTCTACGACAACGGACTGTTCTCCACGCCGGTCACCTGGAGCGCGGCGTGGGACGGCGGCCTGAGCGCCGAGCTCGACCTCGTGGTCGACGGCTCGTCGCTCGACGAGGACAACGGCTTCTTCGAGGGCTACCTCGACGAGGTGTACGCAGTCATCCGCCTCTTCGACCCCCGCACCGGGGGACTCGCAGCTTCACGACCGGCAACGTCGTGGCGTACTTCTGAGCGGCGCCGTCTCGCCCATCCGGCTCACCATCTACGATCGCGCCACGTGCCGAGCGGCCAGTCACGGCCGCTGCCCGAGCAGGGGCAGAGCTCGGCGGCCACAGCGAACAGGGGGCCCGATGCGGGGACACGATGCCATCGCCAGAGCGCTGGTCGACCAGGGGGTCGACACCGTGTTCGGCCTGATCGGCGACGCCAACCTCTTCATCGCCGACTGCCTCGTGCGAGAGCACGGCGTCCGTTACGTGGCCGCCACCCACGAGGCGGCCGTCACGCTGATGGCCCTGGGCTACGGGCGAGCGAGCGGGCAGCTCGGCGTCGGCACCATCACCCACGGCCCGGCGCTCACGAACGCCATGACGGCCCTGGTCGAGGGCGTGCGCACCCGGTCCCCGCTCCTGCTCGTCGCCGGCGATACCGACCCCGCCGACCCCCACCACCTCCAGAACATCGGCCAGCGCGAGCTCGTCGAGGCGACGGGGGCGGGCTTCGAGCAGGTCCGCTCCGGCGAGACGATCGCCGCCGACGTGGCGACCGCCGTGCGGCGGGCGCGCCACGAAGGCCGCCCGGTGGTACTCGACGTGCCCGTGGACATCGAGTGGCTGGACGTCGAGTACGTGCCCGCGCCCGCGGTCGCGGACCTACCGCTTCCCTCGCCCGACCACGAAGCGCTCGACCGGGCCGTCGGCCTCATCGCCTCGGCCTCGCGCCCGATCGTCATCGCCGGGCGGGGAGCAGTGCTGGCCGGGGCCCGCGGGCCGCTCCTCCGGCTGGCCGACCGGCTCGGCGCGCCGTTGGCCACGACCCTGCAGGCGCAAGGCTGGTTCCGCGGCGCCCCATTCGACCTCGGCATCTTCGGGACCCTGTCGACGCCCCTCGCCGCGGAGGCGATCGCCAGCGCCGACTGCGTCGTGGCCTTCGGGGCCAGCCTCAACTACTTCACCACCGACCATGGCGCCCTGCTCGCCGGCAAGCGAGTGGTGCAGTGCGACGTCGTCCCCGCGCACGTCGGCGCCCTCGGGCCGGTGGACGCCGGCCTCGTCGGCGACGCCGGCCAGGTGGCCGACACCATCGTCCGCTGGCTGGACCAGGCCGAGCACAAGCCCTCGGGGTTCCGCTCCCCCGAGCTCGAGCGCCGCCTGCGCACCGAGGCCACCTTCGTCCCGAGCGGCGCGGGGGCGGGCGAGACGGCGGCTGGCACCGTCGACCCCCGGATCGTCACCGCCCGCCTGGACGCCCTGCTGCCTGCGGAGCGCACGGTCGCCGTCGACGCCGGCCGCTACATGTACGACGCCCTGCGCATCTCGGTCCCCGAGCCCACCGCCCTCGTGACCACCCATGCCTTCGGGTCCATCGGGCTCGGCCTGGCCGCCGCCATCGGGGCCAGCGTCGCCCGGCCCGACCGCCCCTGCGTCCTGCTCGTGGGGGACGGCGGCCTCATGTTGGGGGGGCTCGCCGAGCTCAACACGGCTAGCCAGCTCGGGAGCGACCTGATCGTCGTGCTCTACGACGACGGCAGCTACGGGGCCGAGCACATCCAGTTCCGGAACAAGGGGATGGACCCCGGCCTCTCACTGCACCGTTGGCCCGACTTCGCTCGCGTCGCCGAGGCGTTCGGGTGCACCGGCGTGACCGTCCGCAGCCTGGAGGACCTCGAGGCGGCCGAGGCAGCCGTCAGCCGGCGCGACCGCCCCCTGCTCATCGACGTCAAGCTCGACCCCGACTTCGTGTCCCGGATCCCCCGCTGAGCCGGGCTCGCTGACCTGCGGATCCCGGGCAGTAGGGTGCGGCCTTCGTTCGACGGCAGGCAGGGGTGAACTGTGCAGGACGTCAGGGGCAAGGTCGCGGTCGTCACCGGGGGCGCCAGCGGCATCGGCCGGGGCATGGCCCGGGCGTTCGCCGGCGCGGGGATGAAGGTGATGGTCGCCGACCGCGACGCCGCCATGCGGGACGAGACGGTGCAGGGGCTGCGCGCCGGGGGGACCGAGGCCGAGGGCTGCAACTGCGACGTGGCCGACCTGGCCTCGGTGGAGGCGCTGGCCCAGGCCACGCTGGACCGCTTCGGCGCCGTGCACGTGGTGTGCAACAACGCCGGCATCGGCGTCCCCACGCCGACGCACAAGCTGAACATCGAGGACTGGCGTTGGATCATCGACGTCGACCTGTGGGGCCCGATCTACGGCGTCAAGGTGTTCCTGCCCGTCATGGAGGAGCAGGGTGAGGGCCACATCAACGCCACCTCGTCGCTGGCCGGCCTGTTCGCCGCCCAGATGATGGGCGCCTACAACGTCGCCAAGCACGGCGTGGTGGCGCTCATGGCGACCCTGGAACGGGACCTGCGGGGGCGCAAGAGCCCGGTGCGGGCATCGGTGCTGTGCCCGGGCCCGATCAACACCAACATCTCGCGCCACTCCGTGGCGTACCGGCCGTCGAAGGCGAAGCCGAAGGCCGACGGCGAGCGGTCAGGGCGGGTCGCGGCCGGCATCCAGGCCTCTCTCGAGGCCGGCATGGACCCCGACGAGGTGGGCCTGCTCGTGCTCGACGCCGTGCAGCGTGACCGCTTCTGGGTGCACACCCACCCCGAGATGCTCCGCGGCGTCGAGCTGCAGGTGCAGGCGATGCTCGACGAGCAGCGCCTCACCAAGGGCTGAGGGGACGACCGGGAAGGACGTGAGCCTTCGCCTCCCCTCGTACTGCACCTTGCGTTACAGTCTCTGAAGGTACAGAGCGGGGGGCGCCGAGCTTCTGCGGAGGGCACATGACAGGTCCACGAGCCGTCGACATCGACTCGGACAGCGGCGAAGGGCGCTTCGCCAAGATCACCGACAGCGCCCTCGACAACCTGCGCCGCCTCGTCGGCGTGCCCATCGCCGACACCGTCGAGCCGTGGTGCTACGAGGCGACCCGCGACAACATCCGCCACTACGCCCACGGCATCGGTGACGACAACCCCCTGTGGTGCGACCCCGCATACGCAGCCGGCGGCCCCTACGGTACGATCGTCGCCCCGCCGAGCTTCGTGTTCGCCCTGAACCGGATCCTGTCCGGCTACGTCGGCGGGCTCCCCGGCATCCACGCCATGTGGGCCGGTGCCGACCTGACCTGGCACCAGCCGATCACCCGGGGCACCGAGGTACGGACCGACGCCCACCTCGAGGACCTCGTCGAGCACCAGACCAGCTTCGCCGGCCGGGCCTTCCAGCAGATCTACCACGTCGAGCTCTCCGACACCGAGGGCCGGCCCCTGTGCACGGGCAGCTCGTGGTGCTTCCGCACCGAGCGGGACACCGCCCGCGAGCTCGGCACCAAGTACGCGACCGCCAAGGCCCGGCCCCCGATGCGCTACAGCGCCGAGGACATCGAGCGGGTCTTCGCGCTCTACGAGTCGGAGAGCGTGCGGGGCGCCGAGCCCCGCTACGTCGAGGACGTGGCCGTCGGCGACGCGCTCCCGGCCATGGCCAAGGGGCCCATGACCGTGACCGGCTTCATCGCCTACGCGCAGGGGTGGGGCGGGCTCTACATCCGGGCCAACAAGCTGGCCTACAAGCAGCTGCGCAAGCACCCTGGCCTGGGCATACCAAACGCCTTCGGGATCCCGGACGTCCCCGAGCGGGTGCACTGGGAGAACGACCTGGCCACCGATGTCGGTACGCCGGCCGCCTACGACTACGGGCCCGAGAGGTGCTCGTGGCTCACCCACCACCTGACCAACTGGATGGGCGACGCCGGCTTCCTGCGCCGCCACCGCAGCCAGATCCGCCACCACAACGTCGTCGGCGACTGGATCACCATCACGGGGGCGGTGACGGCCAAGGGCGTGGACGAGGACGGGCACCCCTACGTCGAGGTCGAACAGGAAGCCCGCAACCAGCACGGCGAGCTGTCGGCCCGGGGCACGGGCACGGTCCGGCTGCCGTCCCGCCAATGACGGCTGACGGCGTGAGCGAGAGCGCCGGCCGCGAAGGTGGGCACGAGCTCGACGCCCCGCCGTGGAGCCGGGTAGAGGGCACCCTGATGTCGACGGCGCGAGCCGTGCGGCGGGCCTACGACCGCTGCCTGGCCGACGTCGGCGTGAACCTCACCGAGGCCAGCATCCTCGCCCACCTCGGCGACGGCGGCTCGCTCACGCAGGTCCAGCTGGCCAGGCGCATCGGCACCAGCCGGGCCCGCGTCGGCGTCCACATCGACGCCTTGCAGTGCAAGGGCGCGGTCGAGCGGCGGGCCCACCCGAGCGACCGCCGGGTGTGGATGGTGTGCCTCACCCCCGTCGGGGAGGAGCTGTGGGCCCGCACCATCGACGTCGACCGCGACGTCCGCGGCTACCTCCGCGCCGGGACCACGGCGGCAGAGCGCGAGCAGCTCGACAACCTCCTGGCCCGGATCCAGCGCAACGTCGAGGCCATCCCCCGAGAATCGTCGGCGGAGCGACGAGCGCCGGCGTAGTCGCGTAGCTGTGTAGCTCGCAGCCTTGACATATTCCGATATCGGAATATGATTCCCCTGTGGCTCGCACACCGACGACGACGGACGTGTTCAACGCCGTCGCCGAGGCGAGCCGACGCGACCTTCTCGATGCCTTGGGCACCGGGGAGGCCACGGTCGGCGGGCTCGTCGACCGGCTCGGCCTCAGCCAGCCGCAGGTGTCCAAGCACCTCGGCGTGCTGCGGGCGGTCGGCCTCGTGCTCGTCCGCGTGGACGGACGGCATCGCTGGTACCGGGTCAACGGGCCGGCGCTGAAGCCCGTCCACGACTGGGTGCGCACGTTCGAGCGCACCTGGAACGCCCGGCTCGACCGGCTCGACGACGTGCTCGCCGAGCTCCAAGCCCAAGAGGAAGCACCATGAACAGCAAGAACGCCATCGGCAATCGCCACGGCTCAGCGGTAATCACCCTGCCTTCGGACACCGAGTTCCTCGTCACCCGCGTCTTCGACGCTCGTGCTGAGCTGGTCTTCAAGGCCTTCACGACGCCGGAGCTGGTCAAGCGCTGGTGGGGCTTCGAGACGTCCGAATGGCTCGTCTGCGAGATCGACCTCCGCGAAGGCGGCCAATGGCGCTTCGTCGTGCGCGAAGGAGACATGGAGGTCGGCTTCCACGGCGAGTACCGGGAGATCGCGGGACCGCACCGGCTGGTGTCCACGGAGATGTACGAGGGCGTCCCCGACCCCGAGCCCGAGGACTACGCCCTCAACACGATGACGCTCGACGAGCACGACGGGGTGACGACGATGACGCTACTGGTCCGGTTCGCGTCCCAGGAGGGCCGCGACGCGGTCCTGGCCACGGGCATGGAGAGCGGCATGCAGGTCTCCTACGACCGTCTGGACGACCTCGTCCGCCAGGCGGGGTAGCGGCGCCTCGTCGGGGCGCAGCTGACGACGTCCTGCCCTCATCGTCAGCTGCGCCGGTTCCTATGCTCGTGCCCGGGTTCAGTCGCACGCGGCGTCGCCGCACCGACTCCGAGGGTGGGCGCCCTCGAGCCGACGCAGATGCGAGGAGGTCGCCCGTGCCAGGTGAGGCTGGGGACGTGAGGGGAGCGGTCGGCGCGGTCTTGGCCGTGGTGGCGGAGCGCGCCGACGAGATCGAGCGTCGCCGGCGCCTTCCTGACGAGGTCGTCGGGGCGTTGCGCCGGTCTGGGGTCCATCGCCTGGGGATACCGACGGCCCTCGACGGGCTGCAGGCGCCCGTCCTCGACATGATGGACATGGCCGAGCGGATCGCGGCGGTCGACGGGAGCGCGGCCTGGTGCGCGGTGATCGGCGCGGGAAGCAACGTCTTCGCCGGCTACATGGCCGAGGACGGCGCTCGCACGGTGTTCGCCGACCCCGACCAGGGGAACGCCACCATGTTCGCTCCCCTCGGCAGCCTCGTCCGTGACGGGGACGAGCACCGCCTCAGCGGGCGTTGGCCGTTCACGAGCAACTGCCTGCACAGCGAGTGGATCGGCGTGGGCGCGCTGGTCCACGGCCCCGACGGCCCCGGTCCTGGCCCTCGGGTGGTCTTCGTGCGGGCGTCGGAGGTCACCATCGAGGACACCTGGGACTCGGTCGGGCTGCGAGGGACGGGCAGCCACCACGTGTCGGCCCGCGATGTCGTGGTCGACCTCGACCGCTGCTGCGCCTTCTCGGACCGGCCGTGGCCGGAGGGGACGCTCTGGCGGCTGCCGCTGTACACCGTGCTGCTCCCCTCCCTGGCCGCGGTCCCCCTCGGCATCGCCCGGGGCGCGCTCGACGAGGTCGCCCGCCAGGCCCGGGAGGGGCGCACGGCCCGGCGGGGCCAGCTGGCCGAGGACCCCGTCTCGATGGCCGAGTTCGCCGCCGCCGACAACCGCCTGCGCGGGGCGCGGGCGGCCTTACGGGAGGCGATCGAGGAAGCGCACCTGCTGGCCGAGCGGGGCGGGCCCGTGGGCCGAGGCCTCCAAGCGAAGATCTACCTGTCCAGCTTGCACGCCAGCGACGTCAGCGTGGACGTCGCATCCGTCGCCCACCAGCTCGGGGGAGGTGCCGCGGCGTACGTGGGGAGCCCCCTGCTCCGGGCGCTGTGCGACGTGCAGGCTTCACGCCAGCACCTCCTGTTCTCCCACAAGCACCTCAGCGAGTTCGGCAAGGCGCTCGCCGGCCTCGACGTCGACTACCCGCCGTACCTGACCTGACGCCCGGCCTCTGTGCCCCCCACCCCAGCATCGCCGAACGATGTGAACAATGCCCGCGACGTCGTGTCATCGCGCCAGTAGCCCTGATCTTTCATGAGGCTCGTGGCCATGCCGCTGACCTAGACGGCACCTGGTCAGTCGAGTGATGCGGCCGGCTAGCTGACCAGCTCGAATGCAAGATCGGGGCTAGGGCCAGGATCTTGAACAGGTGAAGGCACGGGCGTACGGTGTAGGAGCCCGCCGGGTCGAGGGAGGCCAGCATGCGCGAGGACATCGAGTTCGATGCCGAAGGCGCGACGCTGAGGGGCTGGTTCTACTGGCCGGACGAGGCGCCGGCGCAGGTCCCGTGCATCGTGATGTCGCACGGCTTCTCCGCCATAAAGGAGATGCACCTCGACGATTACGCCAAAGTCTTCTCCGACGCCGGCCTGGCGTGCGTCGTCTATGACAATCGAGGGTTCGGTACGTCCGACGCCGCCCCCGGCCATCCGCGCCTCGAGATCGACCCGTGGGAGCAGATCCGCGACTACCAGCACGCCATCACCTACGCCCAGGGACGCGCCGAGGTGGATGCGGGCCGCATCGGTGTGTGGGGCTCGAGCTACTCGGGTGGGCACGCCTACGTCGTCGCGGCGATCGACCGCCGGGTGAAGGCCGTCTGTGGCCAGGTGCCTCTCATCTCGGGGCGGAGGGCCTTCGAGATGCTGGTCCGCATCGACTTCTGGGAGCCGACGTGGCAGCTGCTGATCGCTGATCGCCTGGCGCGGGCGCGGGGCGAGGCCCCAGCCATGCTGCCGGTCGTCGGCCCCGACCCCATGGCGCAGTCGGCTCTGCCCACGGCGGACTCCTACGAGTTCTTCGCCGCCTACGAAGGGACCTCGTGGAAGAACGAAGTGACACTGCGGACCCTCGAGTTGTTCCAGGGCTACGAGCCGGGTGAGTACCTCAGGCGCATCTCCCCGACGCCGCTGCTCATGGTGGTCGCCCCGGGCGACCGCCTCGTCGCCGGCGAGCTGGCCTGCGAGGCGTACGAGACGGCGGCGCACCCCAAGAAGCTCGTCCTCGTGCCGGGCGGCCACTTCGACGCCTACGTCGGGCCCGGCTTCGAGATCTCGTCCGGAGCGGCACGCGATTGGTTCGTCGAGCACTTGACGAGCGCTGTCCCGGCTCCGGCGCTCAGCTTGGCCTGACCCGAGCCGAGCTCGGCCACCACGGTGGTGCGTGGCGTGCGCAACCTGACGTTGCGAGCGGCGACCGGTGACGGTCTCCCACGGGCACGACGGCCGGCGATGCGGGGTGCGGGCTCCCCTCGTAGGGTGCCGACGGAGGTCCTCGACCGTGCGCAAGCAGGCCGGCATCGAGTTGGAGCGTCGACGACACCTGGGCCGCCACCCTTGTAGAAGATGGGTGACCGGCGGGCACGCTGGGCCTGGTTCGGCGAAGATGGCCGCCATGGGCCCCGAGGTCTTCCCCTCCTCGTGGCTGCCTTTGCCGGACCGGGCACAGCGCCGGCCGAATCGGCGGACGACCGGATCCTGGACCGCATCCAAATGCGCTGAGGCCGGTATGCACGTCCCGAACGGGGCCCCTCCCCCGCCGCCGGGCCCCGAGCAGAACGTCGCGCCCCGGCCGGCGCCGATACGATCCCGCCCCGGGGAACCACGCATCAGCACAGGGGGAAGACGTGGCTGCATTCGATATCCACATCAAGGGCGGCACGATCGTCGACGGGACCGGGGTGCCCCGGTACCGGGGCGACGTGTGGGTCAAGGACGGGCGCATCGCCCAGCTGGGCGGCCGTGGCCCGGGCGGGGCCGACCAGGTGGTCGACGCCGACGGCCTCATCGTCGCGCCCGGCTTCGTCGACCTCCACACGCACTACGACGCCCAGATCCGCTGGGACCCGTACTGCACGATCTCGGGCTGGCACGGGGTCACGTCGGTCGTGCTCGGCAACTGCGGCTTCGGCTTCGCGCCGGTCAAGCCCGACTTCCGGGACCGTTCGATGCTGACGATGACCCGCACCGAGGCCATCCCGTACGACTCCATGGTCGAGGGGATGCTCCCCCACTGGGACTGGGAGTCCATCCCCGAGTACCTCGACTCCCTCGAGAAGGCGCCGATGGGCGTCAACTGCATCCAGTACATGCCGACGGCGTCGTTGATGACCTACGTGATGGGCCTGGAGGCAGCCAAGTCGCGCCCGGCCACCGAGGCCGAGCGCAAGGAGATGCAGCGGCTGCTGTCCGAGGGCATGGACGCCGGCCTCTGCGGCTTCTCCATCCAGCGGTTGGGGCGCAACTCGACCCAGGCCGACTACGACGGCACGCCGATGGTCACCGACACCATGTGCGACGAGGACATCCTGTGCCTGGCCGAGGTCCTGGCCGAACGCGACGAGGGCTTCATCCAGATCACGCAGGCCACGGGCAAGATCAAGGCGGACCTGGCCTTCGTGGAGAAGCTGGCCGAGGTGTCGGGACGTCCCGTCATCCACAACGCCATCGCCCCGACCCGAAAGAACCCTGACCCGCACCGCAAGTCGCTCGCCTGGCTGCAGCGCTGCTGGGACAAGGGGCTGCGCGTCTACGGCCAGTGCGGCCTCAACCGGGCCGGTTTCGCCTTCACGCTCGAGCACTGGAACCTCTACGACTTCTCCAAGCCGTGGCGCGAGGCGACCACCGGCACCTTCGAGGAGAAGTTGGCCAAGATGGCCGACCCCGAGATCCGCTCGGCCATCATCACCGCCGAGATCGAGAAGGGCGCCCGGTACCGCCCGCTGCGCGCCGGTGTCGGCGGCCCGCTCGAGGACCTCATGGTGCAGGGCGTGAACGGCGTGGGCGACCTCGAGAGGTACCTGGGACGTTCGCTCGGGGAGATCGGCACCGAGGAGGGCAAGCACCCCGCCGAGGCGATGCTCGACATCTCGCTCCAGAGCGACCTGAAGGCCGAGTTCCTGGGGCCGGACAAGGGCTCGAACGCCGAGTTCATGAAGGAGCTGTTCGACTCGCCCTACACCCTGCCCGGCGTGTCCGACGGTGGCGCCCACGCCAAGTTCTTCACCGGTGGCGCCTGGACCACGGACATCCTGAGCTGGCTCGTGCGCGACGAGCAGAAGTTCACCCTGGAGGAGGCCCACTACCGCATGTCCGCCCTGGCAGCCCATGCCGCCGGGTTCCGTGACCGGGGCGTGCTCCGTGAGGGCGCGGCGGCCGACATCGTCGTCTACGACATGGAGGAACTGGACGTCGACCCGAAGTGGATCGGGCAGATCGAGCACGACCTCCCCGCGGGCGAGTGGCGTCGCGTCCAGCGGGCGCAGGGCTACGACAAGATCATCGTCAACGGCCACGTCACCTTCTCCGCGGGTGAGTGCACGGGCGCAACTCCCGGCCGCCTGCTGCGCCACGGGAAGGGCTGACCGGCCCCGGCGCCCGGGCAGCCTCACAGCGGCGCGGCCAGGATCTCCTTCAGGCCCAGGCCGCGGTGGCCGCTGGCCTCGAGGCGGGCGCGGTACCGCACGGAGATGCGCAGGTGCGCGAACCGCCAGCGGTCGGCATCCCGTCGCATCCGATGCTGGTACGTGCCGATGAGGACGAGGTTGTCGTCCACGATCTCGAAGAAGTACGCCAAAGTCGTCGCCCGGTCGCCGTCCAGCTCGATCTGCATGTTCGTGCTCAGGTGGCCCGTCATCAGCCCGACCGGCGTACCCGGCGGTGCCGTCTTGGCGTAGAAGTCCTCGATGATGGCCAGCCGGCCGAGGTAGGTGCCGTCGAGGCTCGAGGCCACGCCGACCACGTCGAGGCCGGCGTCCTCCGTGAACACGTCGGCCAGGGCGGCGAAGTCGTCCGAGTCGAGCCGGTTGCAATAGTCGAGCCATGCAGCGCGAACGTCCTCGAGGTCCTCGAGGCGCCGCACGCGCGCCGCCAGTTCTTCAAGTTCGATCGCCACATCTTCTCCTGTCGTTCGGCACGAAACCTAATAACTAGCACGTTGGGGGCGTGGTGGTGTCGTGTCCCATCGTCGGATGGCGTGTTGGGTGCCGTCGGGCCGTCGGGCGACGGGTTTGCCGTTTTCGATGGCTACCCGCCAGCGTTTCTGGTGGACGAAGGTGTGGTGGTTGCGGCAGAGCATCGCGCCGTTGTCGACGCTGGTCCCGCCGCCGTTCTCCCATTCGGTGCAGCGGTGGAGATCGCACCACGAGGCAGGCCGGTCACAGCCGGGGAACGCAGCCGATATCGCGGATGGTGACCGCCCGGCGGATGGGGGTCGTCCAGCGGCGGCTGTCCCGGCCGACGCCGAGGACGTCGCCCTCGGCGCCGAGCACGACCCGGAACGCCTGGGAGTCGCACGCCGCGACGCCGGCGTCGTCGGCCTTGTCGAAGGGGACGACGACCGCGACCCGGTAGCGGTCAGGGACCGACGCCTCCGAAGGCTCGCGGCGCATGGCCTGGCCGGCCAGGTCGAGCAACGCCCCCGCCCGCAGCCTCGCCCCCAGTGCGGGCTTGGGGGGGGGACCCGGTCCGCCCCGCCGCCCAGCCAGCCGCCGA
>WHTX01000459.1 GCA_009377505.1 Acidimicrobiia bacterium | reverse complement strand
CCCGCTCGAGCACGGCACCGACGCGGCGATCGCCCCGGGTCAGCAGGCCCTCCACCATCGTGGCCTTGGGGTCGTGCCACTTGAGGTCCACCCCGCGGGCCCGGCGCGACGCGTCGCGCACCAGGCCGATCTTGCGCTGCAGCTCGGCCACGGTGTTCTGGCCGAACCACTGGAAGGGGGTGAAGGGCTTGGGCACGAAACCGCCGACGGAGGCGGTGACCGAGGTGCCCTTGCGATGGCCGTCGCCGAGGGCCACGCAGCGGCGGGCCAGTTCGACGATGCCCAGGGTGTCCTCGTCGGTCTCGGTGGGAAGTCCGGTCAGGAAGTACAGCTTCACTCGGCGCCAGCCCTGGCTGAAGGCGGCGTCGACGGCCCCGTAGAGGTCCTCCTCGCGGATGAGCTTGTTGATGACCTGCCGCATCCGCCACGTGCCGGCCTCGGGCGCGAAGGTGAGGCCGGTGCGCCTGGCCTTCTGGATCTCGGTGGCGATGCCCACGGTGAACGCGTCGACCCGGAGGCTGGGCAAGGACACCGACACCGGACCGGTGCCGCAACCACCGGGGTCCCCGACGATGTCGGCGACCACGCCCTCGATGCCCGAGAAGTCGGCCGTGGACAGCGAGGTGAGGGCGACCTCGTCGTAGCCGGTGCGGCGGATGCCCTCGCGCACCATGGTGCGCACCTGGTCGGCGGGCCGCTCGCGCACGGGGCGGGTGATCATCCCCGCCTGGCAGAACCGGCACCCCCGGGTGCAGCCCCGGAAAACCTCGACGTTGAGCCGGTCGTGCACGACCTCGGTGAGGGGCACGAGCTGCCGCTTGGGGTAGGGCCACTCGGCGAGGTCGGCCACCGTGCGCTTCTCGACCTGGGCAGGCACGTCCGGGTAGCGCGGCTCGATGGACACGAGCGCGGGGCCGTCGTAGACGACCTCGTAGAGCGAGGGCACGTAGACGCCGGGCACCCTGGCCAGCTCCCGCAGCACGGCGGTGCGGGAGCCCTCGGTGCGCCCCGACGCCTTCCAGGCCCGGACCACGTCGGTGATCTCGGCCACGACCTCCTCACCGTCGCCCAGCACGAAGGCGTCGACGAAGTCGGCGAGGGGCTCGGGGTTGTAGCTGCAGTGGCCGCCAGCCACGACGAGGGGGTGCTCGGGCCGGCGGTCGGCCGAACGCACCGGGGCACCGGCGAGGTCGACCAGGTTCAGCACGTTGGTGTAGACGAGCTCGGCCGACAGGTTGAAGGCGAGCACGTCGAACTCAGCGGCCGGCCGGTGCGTGTCGAGGGAGAACAACGGCAGCCCCCGCCGCCGCAGCTCGCCCTCGAGGTCGGTCCAGGGGGCGTAGGAGCGCTCGGCGGTGGCGTCGTCGCGCTCGTTCAGGATCTCGTAGAGGATCTGCAGGCCCTGGTTCGGCAGGCCGATCTCGTAGGTGTCCGGGTAGAGCAGCAGCCACGCCACCCTGGCGGGGTCATGGGAAGGGCGCTGCGCGCCGTCCTCGCACCCGATGTAGCGGGCAGGTTTCTGGACGGCGCCGAGGAGTGGCTCGAGCTTGGGCCACATCGAGGTCATGACACCGAGCAACAGTACTTGATCGGCCGGTCAGAGTGGGCACCCCGCCCCGGCGGGAGCGCTACGGCCGCCCACGCCGGCCGCCCCACTGAGGCGCCGAAGCAGCTCGGCGCCCTCAGCGGAAGCGCCGCATCCGTACGTTGAGCACCAGGCCCACGGCTGCCCACGTCGTGAGCAGCGAGGAGCCGCCGTAGGACACGAAGGGCAGGGGTATGCCCGTGATGGGCATGATGCCCATGGTCATCCCCACGTTCTGGAACAGCTGGAAGGCCAACATCACCAGCACGCCGATGCAGAGGAGCGCGCCGAAGTCGTCGCGGGCGAGCTGGGCGGAGCGCAGGGTGCGGGTCGCCACCACGCCGAACAGCACGAGGAGCCCCGCGGCGCCCACGAAGCCCAGTTCCTCCCCGACGGCGGTGAAGATGAAGTCGGTCTCCTGCTCGGGCACGAAACCGGCCTGCGTCTGTGGCCCGCTGCCGAACCCCCAGCCCCGCACCCCGCCGAGGGAGATGGCCGTCTCGGACTGCTCGATGTTGTAGGCCTCGCGCCGCGCCGAGGCGCCCTCCGCCCCCGTCAGGAAGACGGTGAGCCGGTCGCGCTGGTAGTCGGCCAGCATGCCCGAGTTGAGCACGGCGACGACGCCCACCACGCCGACGAGCAGGAGGCCGACGAGGTAGCGCACGCGCACCCCGGCCGTGACCAACATGCCCAGGGTGACCGTGACGAACACCAGGCAGGTGCCGAGGTCGGGCTGGAGCAGGATCAGGCCCATCGGCACGCCGGCGAGCACCAGCACGACGACGAGGCGGAGCCCGTCGAGACGGTGCCGTTGCGCGGAGAGGACGCTGGCGAGCGTCACGATGAGGGCGATCTTGGCCGGCTCGGAGGGCTGGAGCTGGAATGGGCCGAAGGCGTACCAGGCCTGGGCGCCCTTGATGTTGGTGCCCAGCACGAGCACCCCGCCGAGCAGGAACAGCGTGACCAGGTACACGGCCGGCGTCAGCTCCCGTAGGCGCCGGTAGTCCACGAGGGCGGTGACGGCGAGCACGACCACGCTGAGCAGCAGGAAGACGATCTCCCGCCCCAGGTAGGAGGTGTCGGCGCTGGCCCCGGCACCCTTCGTCGTGGAGAACACCATCGCCGCGCCGAGCACGCTGAGCGCACCCGCGGCGACGAGGAGGAGCCAGTCGACGTTTCGTGCCGGCGCAGTGGGGTCGTGGTGCAGGGACTCGAGCTGCTTCAACTCAGCCGCCCCCGGCACCGGCGTCGCCCGCGCCGGGCGCGTCGCCGCCGCTGCCGCCGCCCCCAGGTGGGCCGGCGCCGCTCGGCGTGCTCGCTTCCGAGCG
>WHTX01000074.1 GCA_009377505.1 Acidimicrobiia bacterium | reverse complement strand
CGCCCGGCGGGCGGGCGGGCGGGCGGGCGGGCCGGCGGCGTGGCGCCTCCAGGTCGTCGCCGGCCTGGGGTTCGGCGCCATGGTGGCAGTGCTCGGGCTGGCCCCCACCTTCGCCGTGGCGCTCGCCGTGGTGTTCGTCATCGGGGCCGCCGCCTCGGCCTTCCAGTCGCTGAACAACTCGATGGTGCTGGAGCTGGCCGACTTCTCCTACCACGGCCGGATCCAGTCCCTGATGATGCTCAGCTTCTCCGGCTTCGGCATCGCCGCCCTGCCCCTCGGGCTCGTGGCCGACGCCGTGGGCCTGCGGGCCACCCTCGTGGGCATGGGCGCGGCCACCTTGGCCACGATGGGCGTGTACCTGGGGGCGCGGCTCCAGGTCGCGCGGGCCGGGGGGCGGACGCGTGGCCACCCCGACCAGGCGGGGAGCCCGGTCGGGGTGGCGGAGTGAGGGGCTCGGGGGATGTGGAAGGAGGAGTTCGCGCGGCTGTCCTCTCTGCGCGCCGTGGCCCGCCTGCCGGGGGTCGTAGCGCACCGAGAAGCGGCGGGCGGCTACGCCGTCGGCTCGACCGAGGCGCGCCCGGCCGGCATGAGCGCCCACACCACCGCGCCGGCCAGGGCCGTCACCCCGGCGGCGGCCACCATGGCCACCTGGAAGCCCTGGGCCAGCTCGTCGGGCGTGGGCGTCGAGCCGTGACCGACCACCCCCGTCAGGACCGCCCCGAGCACGGCCACCGAGCACGGCCCCGAGCTGGCGGGACTCGGTGACGAGGCTGGCGGCGAAGCCCCGCTCGGCCGGGGGCAGCAGCACGGTGGGCGCCACCCCGGCGGGGGTGAACACCAGGGGGCGGGACAGGCTGAAGACGAGGATGCCGGGGAGGAGGAGCACCACGTGCTCCTCGGGAGCGGTGAGAGCCAGCCAGCCGAGCCCGACGGTGGCCAGCGCCAGCCCGCTGAGCACCAGCCGGCGCGGCCCGCGCTCGTCCGTGAGCCGACCGGTCGTCTTCGACAGCAGCGGAGTGAAGATGCCCCCCACGCCGAGCACGAGCCCGGCGAGGAGCGCGCTGGCGGCGAGGCCGTGCTGGAGGAAGAGCACCAGGTAGACGGTCACGCCGAGCACGACGAACTGGATGGCGAAGAGGGCGGAGAGCGAAGCGGCCAGGGCGGGCTCCCGCAGTGACCGCAAGGGGACGAGCGGGTTCGGCGTGCGCAGCTCGTGCAGGACGAACACGACGAGGAGGGCGAGCCCGGCCGCGAGGAGGGGGACCGCGGCGGTGCCCCACGCCTGGAGCTGGGTGACGGCGACGACGGTGGCGCCGAGCCCGCCGAGCAGGAGCAGCACGCCAGCGGGCTCGACCCGGTCGCCGGGCCCGGGCGAGACCGCCTCGTCCGGCGAGAGCCAGCGTGCGCCCTCGACGAGGGAGAGGACGACGACGGGCAGGGTGACGAGGAAGATCCACCGCCAGCTGGCCACGCCGAGCAGGGCGCCGGACAGCAGCGGCCCGACGGTGAGGAACGAGGTGCCCCCGGTGGAGAGGGTGCCGACGGCCCATCCCCGGTGCTCCTCGGGCACGGACCGGCTCGTCGCCGACAGGGCCAGGGGCTGGATGATGGCGCCGCCCATGCCCTGGACGAAGCGGGCGGCGACGAGGGCGCCGATCCCCGGGGCCAAGGCGCAGGCCGTCGAGCCGGCGCCGAAGAGGACGACCCCGGCGAGGTAGAAGCGCTTGCGCCCGAAGCGGTCGGCCAGGCGGCCAGCGGCGGCCATGAAGACGGTAAGGGCCAGCAGGTAGGCGGTGATCACCCACTGGAGCTGGGTGGACGACGCCCCGAGGTCGCGCCCGATGGCAGGCAGGGCGACGGTGACTGCCGTCTGGTCGAAGAAGAGCAGCGCGTTGGCGGCGAGGGTGGAGGTGAGCACGTGGCGCGCCCGGTTGTCGAGCGTCCACCGTTGCCCCCGATCCCCCCGGTGCATGCGCGCTCGACCGTAGCTGCGCGTGACACAGGGGATGTGGACGGGGGTGTGGCTGGTGGGACGCCCTGCTGTGGGAGGTCCCCGGCCGGGTTACGGTGTGCCGCCCCCGAGCGCCTCGGCCCGACGGCGTAGGCCCGAGGCGCGCCAGCCGCCCCAGCCGCGCCGTCCCGGTCACGCCCGAAGGAACAGCTCCTCGGCCAGGCCCTCCTCGGGCACGGTGGGGTCGAGCGGGCCCGGCGGGAGCAGCCGGTGGCGCAGCACCACTTCGGCCAGGGCCAGGCGGTCGGGGGTGCCGATCCTCGCCAACTCCCAGGCCATGGCCACGGCCGTCGTCACGTTGTAGAGGCCGGTGGCGGCACGGCGGGCGAGGGCCTCGCCACCGTCAGCCGCCGCCGCTTCGGCCAAGGTGAACGCACCGTCCTGCACCCGCTGGAACCGGCCACGCAGGCCCTCGTCCAGCGAGCTCTCGGCCAGGAGCTTGCCGAGGTGCGCGCCCAGCGCCTCGAGGGAGCGCTCCCGGCGCACGGCGCGCCGCACGTCGAGGGCGACGATGTTGCTCGTGCCCTCCCAGATCGAGCCGAGGTGGGCGTCGCGCAGGAGACGGGCGTCGCTGAAGTCCTCGATGTACCCGCAGCCGCCCCGCACCTCCATGGCGTCGCCTGTGACCTTGCGGGCGTCCCGGCAGGCCCGGAACTTGATCAGCGGGGTGAGGATGCGGGCCAAGCTGTAGGCCTGAGCGTCGCCGGCGTCGGCCAGGCCCAGCGCGTCGGCCGTCTGGAACACCATGGTGCGGGCCTGCTCGCTCGGGACCAGCAGCTTCATGAGCTGGCGGCGCATGAGGGGCAGCTCCATGAGCCGGCTGCCGAAGGCCTCACGGTGCCGGGCGACGAAGAAGGCCTCGCTGACCGCCCAGCGCATGAGCCCGGCAGCGCGCACGCCGTTGGAGAGCCGGGAGTTGTTGACCATGTCGGCCATCTGCACGAAGCCCCGGCCCGGTTCGCCCACGAGCCACGCCTCGGCCCCCTCCAGGCGGATCTCGCCGCTGGCCATGGAGCGGGTGCCGAGCTTGTCCTTGAGCCGGATGATCCTGTAGCGGTTCGGCGTGCCGTCCTCGAGGCGGCGGGGCAGCAGGAACAGCGAAACGCCTCCGAGGCCGGCCGGGCCGCCTTCGATGCGGGCCAGCACCATGGCGAGCGCGGCGTCGGGGTTGGAGCAGAACCACTTGTCGCCGGTGAGCCGCCATGTGCCGGGCTCGCCCGGGGCCGGGGCGGCGAGCGTGGTGGTGGCGGCGATGTCCGAGCCCGCTCCCTGCTCGGTCATGAACATGGCGCCCTGGGCCAGCTCGTCGAGGTCGAGGCTGGTGAGGGAGGGCAGGTAGCGGGCCACGAGGTCGGGTGCGCCGAACTTCTTCAACGTGCGGGTGAGCGAGTCGGTCATCGACACCGGGCAGCAGAGGCCGAACTCGGCCTGCACGAACAGGTAGGTCAGCGCGTACTTCACGGTTGCCGGCATCCGGCCCGGCCAGCCGAGCACGTGGTCGCGGTGGGAGATGGCGGCGAGGGCGAAGTCCCCGAAGGCCAGGCGCTCCATCTCCACATAGGCCGGGTGCTTGAGGATGCGCTGCTCGTCGACGCCGGTGCGGGTGCGGTGGGCCAGCTCGGGCGGGTGCGTGTCGGCGGTGTGCGCCAGGTCGTCGAGCACGCCGCCGGCGAGGCCGCCGAGGCGGGCCAGCACGGGGCGGAGGTGGGCGAGCAGGTCCGGCGAGAGGTACACCGCCAGCAGCGCTTGGAGGCCCGGGTCGGTCTCGAAGAGGTTGGCGCCGTGCTGGTCGGGGACCGGGTGGTCGTTCACGACGAAGGCCATGGGAAGCAGTCTGGCCCGCCGGCGCCAGCTCGGGGGACGGCGACGGCGGCGCGCAGGTCACCCGCTCGGGGCTCCGCCCACGGCACTCGCGGGGTCGCCGGGCGGGCCGGGCCGGGATGGCGGCTCAGGCCGGGATGGACGTGGACTGCCAGCAGAGGAACTGCCAGCGCCCGTCCCTGCGGGCGTACACGACGGTGAACCGGGCGTTCAGGTGGACCTCCCGGCCGCCGGCCACGACGTCGATCTCCGCCCGGCCGGTGAGCCGCGCCGTGTCGCCCACCACGACAGAGGACCGGTCCGAGCACGTCACCGTCCGGTAGTCGAAGCGGCGCTGCTCGATGGCGGCCAGGAAGGAGGCCTTCGTGTCCACCGCCGCGTTCGAGTGCGTGTAGGACATCTCCTCCGCGAAGAGCTCGGCCAACGTCGCCGTGTCCTTGGCGACCATGGCGGCGAACCGGCGCTCCTCGAGCTGGAGCACCTCGGCGACGGCGGCATCGGTCATGGCGCCCTTCTACACCATGGCCGAGTGGACGGGCTGTTGCGGCGGCTGGAGAGCGGCGTGCTCACCGCCACCTCGACCGTCCGGACCGCCTCGACGACGCGCACGTACGCGGCGGGCGGCCCGGACGGAGGCGCACCGTCCTGGCACCGCGAAGGATCGCACACCGTGGCGGTGCAAGATCCGCCGCGGTCCGCCAGGCCGGGGGGCGCAACCGCCCGCCCACCCGCTGACAGGGCCAAATGGCTGCACAGTGTTAGGCATCGTGGTAGCATCGAACACATGTACGAGGGACGTGCGGTCGGGGTCGAGGAGGTGCGGGCGCAGCGGGTGTCCTTGGCCGAGCTGTGCCACCGCCTCGACCCCGCCTCGGTGCCCGCGTCGGACACGGTCGCTGTCTACGAGGCGCTCGCCGACATGGAGAAGCTGGTCACCGGGGCGAAGCTGCGCATGGCCGCCCAGGTCGGGCGGTCGAACGACTGGCGCCGAGCGGGCCACCGCCACCCCGCCGACTTCCTCGCCGGCCGCTCGGGCACCTCGACCGGCGCCGCCCGCGAGGAGCTCGAGACCTCGAGACGGCTCGCCGAGCTGCCCGCCACCGACGACGCCCTCCGCCGCGGAGAGCTCTCCCGCCCCCAGGCCGCAGCGCTGGCGGACGCCGCGTCGGTCGCCCCGTCAGCGGAGGGCAGGCTGCTGGAGAAGGCGCGGCGGTCCACGGTGCGCGACCTGCGCGACGCCTGCGCCCGCGAGAAGGCGGCCGCCGACCCCGATGCCGAGGCGCGCTACGAGCGCATCCGCCGGGAGCGTTCGCTGCGGACCTTCACCGACCGCGACGGCGCCTGGAACCTGCACGCCCGAGGCCCCGCCGACGCCGGCGCCAAGGTCATGGCCGCCCTCAGCCCCCTCCTCGAGGAGCACTTCCGCGCCGCCCGGGCCGAAGCCCGACGCGAGCCGCACGAGGCCTACGCCTTCGACAGCCTCGTCACCCTCGCCGAGCGCGACGTGGCCCCAGGCGAGGACGAGCCGACGCCCTCACCGGGCAACATCCGCCACCTCGCCCTGCTGCGCGTCGACCTCGAAGCCCTGGTCCGTGGATCCACGCAAGGCGACGAGACCTGCGAGCTCACCGGCATCGGCCCCGTCCCGGCCCGCGTCGCTCGCGCCTTGCTCGGCGAGTCCGTCGTCAAGCTCGTCATCACCCGCGGCCAGGACGTCGCCACCGTCGTCCACCTCGGACGCGGCCCCACCGTCGCCCAACGGATCGCCCTGCTGTGGTCCCAGCCCGGCTGCAGCCGCCTCGGCTGCGACCAACCCTGGACACGCGTCGAGATCGACCACCGCACCCCCTGGGCCGAATCCCACACCACGACCCTCGCCGAGCTCGACCCCCTCTGCCCCCACGACCACGACCTCAAGACCACCCACGGCTGGGCGCTCGTGCGGGGCAACGGCAAACGACTCATGGTGCCCCCCGAGCACCCCCTCCACCCGAACCACGACCCCCCACCACCCCACCACGACGCGGACGACGCGGACGACGCGGACGACACAGCCCAAGAGCTCCTCCTCGACACCGCCTGAAGCCCCATGGAGGATCGGCCAGCCGCACCGTGCACGACCGACCGGCTGAGCAGGCGGGTGAGGCGCGGGGCCTCGGCGTCGTCCTCAGCTCGAGACGGCGACGGCCGAGCGGCGCTCCCCGTCCGGGCCGCTGACGGCGCGCACGAGGAACTCGATCGAGGCGTGCAGCTCCTCGGTGGGCACGTCGGGGTGCAGCCCGGGGTTGGCGTGGAGGCGCTTGTCCCCAGAGGCGAAGGCGTCGAAGAGGGCGAGGCAGTCCTGCCGGCTGAACAGCTCGTCCTCCAGCTGGACGAGGAAGAGGAGCGGGCAGGTGATGGCCTTGGCCGCCTGCTGGACGCGGGGCCGGTAGTGGTCGGGCCCGGTGATTCCCATGAGGCCGAGCACGGCGGCCCGCACCCTCGGCTCGGCGGCCACGAAGAGGGCCCCGTAGATCGTGCCCATGGAGAGGCCCCAGTAGGCGACCGGCCCGGTGCCCACCTCGGGGAGCGCCTGGACGGCGTCGAGGGCGAATCGCCAGTCGGCGGTCATGTCCTCGACGCTGCCCTCCCGCTGCCACTCGGGCCAGAAGGCCTCGCGCCCGCCGGCGCCCACCTGGCGGCGGCCGTGCACCGGGCCGTCGATGGCCAGCGCCGACCAGCCGTGGCGCCCGACCAGGCGTTCGGCCAGCCAGGGGATCGGCTGCTGGTGACGGTCGCCCGAGGCGCCGTGGCCCAGGCACACGAGCGGGGCGCCGGCGACATGAGCTGCCGGCTGCCACAGGACGCCGGTGACCGGCCGGCCGTCCCGGTCGAGCGTGAGCTCCCGAAGCCGTAGCCCCGCTCGCTGCAGTTCCTCGACGAGCTCCATGACGGCAGTCTGGCGCACCTGCTCGGCCCGAGAGGGCCTGCGCCGCTCGTCACGAGCCAGGGGTGCGGGGCACACGACGCCCCAGCGCATGGTGCGCCGTTGGCGGGTGGTGTTGCGCTCATCGTGCCCGTGCACCCGGCAAGGTCGTCACCCTCCTGGGGCGATGTCCTCCGAGCACACCAGGTTGCCGTTCTCGAGCTGGCACCAGGCGCGGCCGCTGGAGCCGAAGGTCGACGCCCAGGTGAGGTGGTGCTGCCCCTCGGGCGCCGAGCTGAAGCTGGCGGCGTCGTCCGGGTCACCGGCCCCGTCGTAGACCGGTACCTGGGGATAGGGGAACACGGGCCGGGTGCGGGTCACCGTGCCGTCCTCGTCCAACTGGGAGGCGGTGACCCCCTCGGGGGCATTGCCGCCCTCGACCCAGGCCATCAGCGGGGTGAGCAGGTCGAACTGGTCGGGCCCGTCTCCACCGCTGCAGTGGTACATGCCGGGAACGAGGTAGAGGCGGGCGAACTCCCCGACGGCGTCAGCGCCGCCCATGGCCTCGGTCACGGCCTCGAAGTACGCCATGCTGCCCTGGGCGGGGATGGCAGGGTCGTTCCAGCCGTGCCAGATGATGAGCTTGCCGCCGGCGTCACGGAACTCGCCGAGGTCGGGGTCGTCAGCGGCGGCGACCGCGTCGACCTCCCGCAGGGCCTGGTAGGTCTCCGTGTCGAAGACGAGGTCCTCGAGCTCGAGGGACACCATCGGGTCGAGGGAGGCCATGTAGCGCAGCCAGCCGCTGGCGAACGCCTGGGAGGCGGGCACGCCGTCGTCTGGGCCGGCCTGCACGATCCAGCCCGCCCAGGCCAGCTCGGAGCCGTGAGGCATCCCGCCCCCCGGGTAGAACGGTGCGCCGGCCTCGTCGAGGGCGCCCTGGTAGATCTTGCGGGCCGCCTCGACCTGTTCGGCGGACAGGCAACCCTCGTCGCCGTCGGCCGCGCACTGCACGGTCGCGGGGTCGAAGGAGCAGTCGAGCGGGTCGGTGATGATGCCGTCGACGAGCCCGTCGAGCTCGTCGCAGGCGGCGAGCGCCCCGGCGTGCAGCGTGGGCAGGTCGGTGGCCGCGATGATCTCCGAGCCGTCCGCCGCGGTGTTGGCCCTCGAGTTCCAGCCGAGGGAGAAGATGACGAGAGGGACGGTGATGTTGGCCGGGGCCCCGGCGATGATCCCGTCGAAGTCGCCCGGGTAGCGCTGGCTGAGGACGAGGGCCTGGCGGCCGCCGTTGGAGCACGAGTTGAAGTAGCGGTACTGGGGCTCCTGGCCGTAGAAGGCCTCCATGACCTGCGACGCGGCCAACGAGAGCTGGTGCTCGGACTCGTAGGCGTAGTCCTCGAACAGCGAGCGGTCGACGGCCCACGAACCGTCGGTGGCGCTGGCCGCGACGTGACCGCCGTTGCCGTAGGCGGTGGCGAGCTCACCCCGGGCGAGAGGCTCGCAGCCGGCCGAGGCGATGGGGAACGCCCCAGGGGCCATTCCGCAGAAGCCGCCGCAGCCGTACTGCAGGTAGCGCTGCGTCCAGTTCGCCGTCGGCAGGGTCACCTCGAAGAGGTGCTGGGGGGTGATGACCCCCGAGACCTTGCAGTGCTCGGCCGCGGTCTCCGAGGCGGGGACCACCTGGCTCCGCAGCAGGCGGGCCGTGTCGCCGGTCGCCAGCTCGAGTTCGCGGCCGGCGAGCTCGGCGCAATCGAGGACGGGCAGCACGACATCGAGCTCCGGCGCGCCCTGCTCGGCAGCGGCGCCGGGGCCCGGCGGCACAGCCGGCCCCGCTGGAGCGGCCGCTGTGCCGAAGAGCACCACGGCCAGGACCACGGCGATCAGGCCACGTCGGGCCAGCCGCGCGGGTGGCGAAGGGAACGGAGCGTCCATCGAGCAACCCCCGGTTCTCGTCAGCTGAGAGCTGTCACCGTCCCCAGGCCCCCCGACCCCGATGACGGAGGAGCTTGCCGACGACGACCACCCCTCTCGGGCCAGTCTTGGTGACCGGCGTCACCGCTGTCAACGATCACCCAGCTAGCGTGCCCCGGGTGCCGGCACGGAAGGCCCCAGGGGCGGGGCCGCTCGATGACCAGCTCGAGGCCGCGCTCCAGGAACGGCTCGCCCAGCAGGCCCCCCTCGCCGCTCGGATGCGCCCCAGAACGCTCGACGAGATCGTCGGGCAGCCGCACCTCCTCGGGCCCGGCGCGCCCCTGCGCGCCCTCATCGAGACCGACCGGCTCTCGTCGATCATCCTGTGGGGGCCGCCGGGCACGGGCAAGACGACCCTGGCCAGCGTCGTCGCCTCCCGGACCGACCGCGAGTTCACAGCCCTGTCGGCCGTGACCGCGGGCGTGCGGGACGTGCGCGAGGTCATCGAGGCAGCTCGGCGCCGGCTGGCCGAGGAGGGCAGGGGGACGATCCTCTTCCTCGACGAGGTGCACCGCTTCAACAAGGCCCAACAGGACGCCCTCCTGCCCGCGGTCGAGGGCGGGGTCCTGACCCTCATCGGGGCGACGACCGAGAACCCCTTCTTCGAGGTGAACGCCCCGCTGATCAGCCGGTCGACGGTGTTCCGGGTCGAGCCGCTCGACGAGGCCGACCTGGTCGTCGTGGTCGAGCGGGCGCTGGGGCGCGAGGAGGCGACGGCCACGCCCGAGGCGCTCGCCCACCTGGTCGACATGGCTGACGGCGACGCCCGGGCCGCGCTCACCACGCTGGAGGTGGCGCTGGCCCTGGCCGGCGCCGACCAGCGCGGCGAGGTCGCGCTCGCCGACGTCGAGCGGGCGCGCCAGACCCGGGTGCTGCGCTACGGCGAGGACGACCATTACGACGTCATCTCGGCCTTCATCAAGTCGATCCGGGGCTCGGACCCCGACGCCGGGCTCTACTGGCTGGCGCGCATGCTCGAGGCGGGCGAGGACGCCCGCTTCATCGCCCGCCGGTTGGTGATCCTCGCCTCGGAGGACATCGGCATGGCCGACTCGATGGGGCTCGTGGTCGCCGACGCCGCCGCCCGGGCCGTCGAGTTCGTCGGGCTGCCCGAGGCGGGGCTGAACCTGGCCCACGCCGTCGTCTACCTGGCCTCGGCGCCCAAGTCGAACACCGCCATGGCCGCGTTGAGCCGAGCCTTCGAGGACGTGCGCAAGCGCCAGGCCGGCGCCGTGCCTGCCTCCCTGCGCAGCGTCCACCCCTACCAGCGCAACAAGCTGAAGGAGGGGGGCGGCTACCGCTACCCCCACAACGACCCGTCGGGGTTCGTGGCCCAGGAGTACCGCCCGGCCGAGATCGCCGGGGCGATGGGGACCGGCGAGCGCCGCGTGTACTACCGGCCTTCCTCCCACGGCCAGGAAGTGCAGGTGGGCCGGCGGCTGCGGGCGTGGTGGGGCGACGCCCCCTACGACGCCGAGGCCTGGTGGGAGTTCGAGAAGTTCCGGGACCCCGACCGCTGAAGGGCCGGCCTTTCCGGCATGGCCGCCACCGCCGTCGCCGACGTGGTGGGATGCTTGGGGCATGCCCGGCATCGACGAGGCGGAGCGGGCGCTCGAGGCGGCGGACGAGGCCTTCGCCCGCTTCGACGTCGAGGCGGTGGTGGCCCACCTGTCGGCCGCCGTCCGGGGCTTCACCGCAGCCGACGCCCGGTGCCGGGCAGCGATGGCCTGCGTCCGCCTCGGCCACACGTTCGCCAATGGCCTGGGGAACCTCACCGCGGGCCGGGCGTGGTTCGCCCGGGCCGCCCGGCTCGTCGAGCACGAGCCCCCCTGCCTGGAACAGGGGTGGGTGGCCGTGGCCGCCATGGGCTGCGAGGTCGATGACCCCGCCGAGCTCCTCGCCGCCGCCGAGCTGGCCCTCGACCGCGCCCGTCGCTTCGGCGACCTCAACCTCGAGACCAAGGCGCTGGCCGACGCCGGGCTCGCCCACGTCCAGGCGGGAAGGGTCAGCCACGGCATGGCCCTGCTCGACGAGGCCATGGCGCTGGCCTGCGGGCCGGCCGACGACGTCGACGCCGCGGCCAAGTCCGTCTGCTCGTTCTTCACCGCCTGCTACTTCGCCGCCGACTTCGAGCGGGCCGGCTCGTGGGCGCAACTCCTCCGCCGCCACGGTCTCATCGGCCCCGCCCCGGTCGGGCCCGCCTTCCTGTCGAGCCACTGCGACAGCGTGCAGGCGACCCTCCTCGTGGAGCTCGGGCGCTGGGGCGAGGCCGAGGCCGTGCTCACCCGGGCCAAAGCCGACTTCGAGGTGGCCATGGGCGGGCCCAGCTGGCATCCCGAGATCGCCCTCGCCGACCTCCGCACCCGCCAGGGCCGTCTCGCCGACGCCGAGGCGCTGCTGTTGGGCAAGGAGCAGTCGCTCCAGGCGCTGCTCCCGGCGGCGCGCCTCCACCTCGCCCGGGGCGACCACGACCTGGCCCGAGCCACCGCCGCCCGCGGCCTGCGGGTCATCGGCGCGGACCGCGTGCGGGCCGGCGAGCTGCTCGCTGTGCTGGTCGAGGTCGAGCTGGCCAGCGGGCACGCCGACGCGGCCACGCTGGCCTGCGCCGAGCTCACGGCCCGAACCGGCGACGTGGGCATCCCCGTCCTCCAGGCCCGAGCCGCCGCCGCCCGCGCCCGGGTCCTCGCCTCCGCTGGTGACCTCGCCGGCGCCATCGCCGCCCTGGAGCCGATCGTCGACCAGCTCGACGCCCGCAAGCTCCCGTGGCTGCGGGCGACGCTGCAGCTCGACCTGGCCCAGCTGCGCCACCGGGCAGGCGACGAGCTGGCGGCGCGGGTCGACGCCGAGGCGGCCGCCGCCGTCCTTGCCACGCTCGACGTCGTTGTGCCCCCCGGCGCCACCGCCGTGCTGGACCGGCTCCTCCCGGCGCGGCGCGCTACTCGGCTGGGGGCCGACACGGCCGAACTGGTGCCCCTCGGCCGGTGGTGGGTGGCCTCGCACGGGGGGACGAGCGTGCGCCTGGCGGACACCAAGGGCCTCCGCTACCTGGCCGAGCTGGTAGCCAGCCCCGGCGTCGAACGCCATGCCCTCGACCTCGTCGACCGGGTCGAGGGTGTCCCCCCGGCGGGCGGGGTGGGCCGCCGCGCCCTCGGCGACGCCGGCGAACTGCTCGACAGCGATCTGCAGGTTGACTACCGGCACCGCGTCGAGGCCCTGCGAGCCGAGGCCGGCGAGGCCCTGGCGGCCGGCCAGCTCGAAACGGCCGAAGCCCACCAGGCCGAGCTCGACCAGCTCGTCGCCCAGCTCGCCCAGGCTTTCGGCCTCGGCGGCCGCGACCGGCGGGCGGCGTCGGCCGCCGAGCGGGCGCGCCTGAACGTCACCCGGGCGCTGCGCTCGGCGATCGCCAGGCTGGCCGACGCCCTGCCCGGTGCGGGCGACGTGCTCGACCGCCGGGTCCGCACCGGGATCTACTGCGCCTACGAGCCCGCCAGCGGCGACGGCGGCGACTCCGAGGTCCGCTGGGTCGTTCAATCCTGACTGAACGGGACCGGCCCGCGCTGAACGCCGTCAGGGCATGGAACCCATGCAGCCCACCGTGACCGAGATCGCCGACGGCATCTACCGCATCTCCACCTGGATCCCCGAGGTGAGCCCGGAGGGCTTCACCTTCAACCAGTTCCTCGTCACCGGTGAGGAGCCCCTCCTGTTCTACACCGGTCCCCGGGCCATGTTCCCCCTCGTGGCCGAGGCGATGTCCTCGGTGGCGCCCGTCGAGTCGCTGCGCTGGGTGACCTTCGGCCATGTGGAGTCCGACGAGTGCGGCTCGATGAACATGTGGCTGACGGCGGCCCCGCAGAGCCAGGTGGCGCACGGCACGCTCGGCTGTGACATCTCCCTGAACGACCTCTGCGACCGGCCGCCCCGGGCCCTCGAGGAGGGAGAGGTGATCGACATCGGCGGCAGGCGGCTCCGCCAGATCTCGACGCCCCACGTCCCCCACGGCTGGGAGGCGCAGGTCTTCTACGAGGAGACGACCGGCACGTTGCTGTGCGGCGACCTGCTCACCCAGGTCGGCGGCGGCCCCGCGCTCACCACCGGCGACGTCGTGGGGCCGGCGCTCGCCGCCGAGGGAATGTTCGGGGCCAGCTCCATGGCGCCCAGCACGAGCCAGACGTTGCGGGCGCTCGGCGACCTGGCGCCCCGCACGCTGGCCATCATGCACGGCTCGTCCTTCGAGGGCGACGGGCGCCGGGCGCTCTACGACCTGGCCTCCGGCTACGAGGCACTGGTGACGGCGCGATGAGAGGGGCCGGCGATGAGTCCGGGGGCACCGCGGCGTCCAAGTGAGGTGAGGCCGGGACACCAGCCCGTTTCGCGACGCCACAGGAGACCGTGATGAGCCTGCCCAGGATCGCCAGCCACGCCGAGTGGCTCGCCGCCCGCAAGGCCCTGCTCGCCAAGGAGAAGGGGCTGACCCGGCAGCGGGACGCCCTCAACACGGAGCGGCGCAACCTGCCCATGGTCGAGGTCGAGAAGGACTACGTGTTCGACGGCCCGAAGGGCGAGGTGCGCCTCGTCGACATGTTCGAGGGGCGCCCGCAGCTGATCATCTACCACTTCATGTTCGACCCGGAGTGGGAGGACGGCTGCCCGAGCTGCACGGCCGGGACCGACGAGCTCTCGGCAGGCTTCCTCGAGCACCTCCACACCCGGGACACCAGCTACGCCATGGTGTCGCGGGCGCCGCTGGCGAAGCTCGAGCGGTGGAAGGCCAGGAAGGGCTGGGACCTGCCCTGGTACTCCTCGTTCGGGACGGACTTCAACTACGACTTCGGGGTCACGATCGACGAGAAGGCCGGAGCGGGCCAGTACAACTACCGCACCAAGGCCGAGCTCGAGGCCATGGGGTCGAAGTTCTTCGACGCCGACCAGCCCTTCGAGATGCCCGGGCGGAGCTGCTTCCTCCAGGTCGACGCCCGGGTGTTCCACACGTACTCCCAGTACGCCCGCGGCCTCGAGTCCACCGGCGGCTCCTATTACTTCTTGGACCTCACCGCCCTGGGGCGCCAGGAGGAATGGGAGGAGCCCAAGGGCCGCAGCGAGTCGGCCCGATCGGCCACGCCCGACTTCGCCTCCTGACCCGAGGGTCGCGACGACTGCCGAGCCGGGCGACATCGGCGTCGGGCGGCATGGGATGCTGCGGGCGTCGCGCACCACAGACGCCCAGGGGGACGCCGTGTCGTTGATCGTGCCTGCACGTCGGGAGTACCGCGTCACCACCGAGAAGGACGTCCCCATGCTGTCCCGGGACGGGGTGACCCTCTACGCCGACGTGGTCCGCCCCGACGTGGACGGCCGCTTCCCGGTGCTGTTGAGCCGGACCCCCTACGGCAAGGGCGGCTCCACCGACCCGAACGGGCCGAACACGTTCTTCGCCCGCTACGGCTACGTGTCCGTCACCCAGGACTGCCGCGGCCGGTGGGCCTCCGAGGGCGAGTACGACACCATCTTCCAGGAGGCGGCCGACGGGTACGACGCCGTCGAGTGGGCGGCCCGCCTGCCCTGGTCGAACGGCCGGGTGGGCACGACGGGCCAGTCCTACCTGGGCCTCACCCAGTACCTGATCGCCTGCAACGACCCCATGCCGCCGTCACTGCAGGCCATGGCACCGGTGTCCGCCTCCTCGGACTACCACCAGAGCTGGATCTACCACACCGGGGGCGCGTCGCTGTGGGGCTGGCTCGTGCCCTACGCCATCTTCAAGGGGCGCAACACCCTGCGCCGCCTGGGCCGCGACGACCTGGTGGAGCGGGTCTTCAGCTACATCGACGGCGAGTACGCCCAGATCCGCCAGACCCCGTTCGGGCTGAACTTCACCACGCCCCTGCAGGACGACTGGTTCCGCCACCTCCCCATCGAGGACTGGGGCGAGCTGCTGGCCGAGACGGCGCCCTACTTCGCCGACCACATCGCCCACGCCGACGACGGCGAGTACTGGTACCGGGCGAACGTCAACCGCCACGCCGAGAGCGTGACCGTGCCCATGCTGCACGTCACCTCGTGGTACGACATCTTCGCCGAGGGCGGGCCCAACGCCTACCAGAGCATCAAGGCCCGCAGCCGCCATGCGCCCGCCCGCGACGGCCAACGGCTCATCATCGGGCCGTGGGGGCACCTGCTGCCCTACAGCGTGCCGAGCTCGCGGGGCGCAGGGGACATCGACTTCGGGCCGGACGCCCTCATCGACCTGAACGAGACGCTGCTGCGCTGGTTCGACCACTGGCTCAAGGACGTCGAGAACGGGGTCATGGACGAGCCGCCGGTGTCCGTGTTCACCCTCGGCGAGAACCGCTGGCAGGCGCTCGGCGACTGGCCGCCGCCGGGGATGCGCCTGGTGAGGTGGTACCTGCACAGCGAAGCGGGGGCGAACTCGGCGCGGGGCGACGGTTCGCTGTCCACGGCGCCGCCCGCCGACGAGCCGCCCGACACGTTCGACTACGACCCCGCCGAGCCGGTCCCCACCCTGGGCGGCAACAACCTCATCATCGACCTGGGCGTGCAGGACCAGCTCCCGGTCGAGGAACGCGACGACGTGCTCGTGTTCACCTCCGAGCCCCTCGCCCGCCCCCTCGAGGTCACCGGGCCGGTGACGGTGGAGCTGTGGGCGTCCTCGAGCGCCGTGGACACCGACTTCACGGCCAAGCTGGTCGACGTCCGCCCCGACGGCTACGCCATGAACCTGCTCGACGGGATCATCCGGGCGCGGTACCGGGACTCCGCCAGCGACCCGGCCCCGATGCAGCCGGGCACGCCGTACCGGTTCACGATCGACCTCTGGGCCACGTCGAACGTGTTCCTGCCCGGACACCGCATCCGCCTCGAGGTCAGCTCGTCGAACTTCCCCCGCTTCGACCGCAACCTCAACACCGGCCAGCCCTTCGGGGAAGGCGAGGTCGGGTTGCCCGCCCACCAGAGCGTCTACCACCAGGCCGACCGACCGTCGTGCGTGGTGCTCCCGGTGGTGCCCCGCTGACGTCGTCGGGTGGCCTGGCGCGTCAGCCGTCGACCGGCCTGAGCCGGTTCCGTTCGCGCCGAATCTGGCGGCGGTCAGGCCGGGGGCTCGAGGCCGTAGGCGTCGGCCAGCTCGTCGAGGGCTGCCTCGACCGTCTCGGTGGTGACGCGTCGGCGCAGGTGGACGAGCAACTGGTCGGCGCCGGCGTCGGCGTAGGCCGGCGCCAGCTCGCCCCGGGCCGAGTCGCGGTCGGGGCTGGCGGTCACGAAGACGTCGTCGATGCTGCGACCGGTGCCCTCGAGCAGCTCGGCCAACCGACGTCGCCGGGCGGCCAGGACCTCGGGGCTCACGTTGAAGGGCAGCCAGTCGGCGCCGAGGCGGACCACCCGGCGGATGGCGACGTCGCTCTCGCCGCCGACGTGGATCGGCGGGTGGGGGGCCTGGACGGGCTTGGGGAAGGCCCGGGAGGGCGGCAGCGTCCAGAACTCGCCCTCGTGGCTGGACAGCGGGTCGCACCACAGCCGGCGCATGAGCTCGATGTACTCGTCGGCCCGAGCGCCACGCCGCTCCCAGGGCACGCCCAGGGCGGCGAACTCCTCGCGCATCCAGCCCACCCCGATGCCGAAGTCGAAGCGGCCGCCGGAGAGCCAGTCGACGTTGGCCACCTCCTTCGCGGTGTAGAGAGGGTTGCGCTGGGGGACGAGGCAGACCCCGGTGCCCAGGCGGATGCGGCTGGTCTGGCCGGCGAGGTACGACAGCGTGGTGAAGGGCTCGGTCATGCCGCCCTCGCCGGCCACGGGGAACGCGCCCGTGGTGGCGTAGGGGTACTCCTTGGCGTACTCGTCGAAGAGGACGACGTGCTCACCGACCCAGAGGGAGTGGAACCCCCGGGCCTCGGCGGCACGGGCCGCGGTGGCGAGGAAGGCCGGGGTCGAGGGCGGGACGAAGGCGCCGAGGAAGAGCCCGAGGTGCATGAGCGGACCCTACTCAGCGAGCTCGGCGGCCGGAGCGAGCCAGTCCGAGGCGGCGCCCCTGATCAGCAGCCGGTCGCTGCCCGCAGGGCGGCACAGGCCTGGGCCATCCGGCCCGGGGAGAGGGTGGTGACCAGTCGCCGCAGGCGCGGCCGAGGGACCGTGTGGAGGTTGTCGAAGTTCACGACGCAGTCGCTCGGGACGCCGTCCTCGCCCGCCTTCAACTCGAGCTCGGAGACCAGCATGCGGCGTGTCCTCGTCAGCGCGGCGACGACGACCGAGCCGATCCGGTCGGCGACAGGGTCACGGGTGAGGACGAGCACGGGCCGGTCGCCGCCCGGTGTGGCGGCGAACCAGATCTCACCGCGCTGCATCGGCCCAGTCCGACCAGTCCTCGGCGGGCCCCCAGTCGGCGACGTCGGCCAAGGCGCGTTCGCCATCGTCGAGGGGCTGGCGCTGCCAGGTGACGGCGTCGTCCTCGCTGGCCAGACGGACGAGGTGGCGTTGCAGCGCCTCTCGCAGCAGCTCAGAGCGGTCGACGCCGAGCCGTTCCGCCCAGCGTTGAGCGTCAGCCGCCGCCTCGTCGTCGACCCGGAAGCTCAGCATTGTCATACGCTGAGCATACTCTGTATGACATCGGCGGGTGCACCCCACGGGCGCGCTCGCCACTACCTCGCTGCAGGTCACCGCCCTGGCAGGACGATCGAATGGATGTGGCGGACGACGCCATGGGCCACGTCGAGCTCGAGGACGGCGTACAGGCGGCCCCCGGTGACGACGGCGACGCCGGGCCGGCCCTCGATGGGCAGGGGGACGAGCGCGGTGGCGGTCTCGGGGCCGAACCGCCGAATGGTCTCGGCGGCGACCTCGTCCGCGCCTCGGGCCCGGCCCACCACACGCCCGCTGCTCAGACGGGCCTCGCCCACCACGTGGGGGTCGAGGACGGCGAGGAGCTGAGCCATGTCGCCCCCGGCGCACGCGGCGATGAAGCGCTCGGCCACGACGTCCTGCTCGTCCGGGGCGCCGAGGGCCGGTCGAGGGGGCGGCGCGGCGTCGCGCACGGCTCGTCGGGCCCGGCTGGCGAGCTGGCGGCAGGCCGTGGGCGTCCGGCCCACGATCCCGCCGATGTCGGTGAAGGGCAGGCCGAACACGTCGTGCAACACGAACGCCGTGCGCTCGGGGGGCGTGAGCCGGTCGAGGACGAGGGACAGTGCCCGGCGGACCTGGTCGTCCAGGGTCACCCGGTCGGCCGGCTCCACCGGGCCGCTCGCCGGGAGCGGGCGGGCGGGCTCGGGCGGCTCGGCGCCGGCCACGGACTCCCGGCGCGCCCGGGCCGACTGGAGACGGTTGAGGCACAGTCGGCGGACGGTGACGGTCAGCCAGGCCCGCACGTCGCGGATCTCGGCGCGGTCGACGTTCATCAGCCGGCCGAACGCGTCCTGGACCACGTCCTCGGCGTCGGCCGCCCCGCCCAGCATCCTCGACGCCAAGCCGACCAGGTAGGAGCGGTCGTCGCGCCAGGCGCGCTCGAGGCTTTCGTCGGTGGGTTGGCCGTTCATGGCTCGGCTCCTGGAGGGACGGCT
>WHTX01000073.1 GCA_009377505.1 Acidimicrobiia bacterium | reverse complement strand
AGCTGGCCGCGAGGACGGCGGCGAGGCCGAGGCGAGCACGCCGAGGCCGATGGCGCCGGCGAGCCAGCGGCGCTGGCCGGGCGGGTGCACCCGGAAGTGGCGCCGTTCGGCCACGAGCCAGAGGGCGAGGGCCAG
Source organism: Acidimicrobiia bacterium (assembly GCA_009377505.1). Taxonomy (GTDB): domain Bacteria; phylum Actinomycetota; class Acidimicrobiia; order Acidimicrobiales; family CAIXPF01; genus WHTX01. Next base: position 18,153 of record WHTX01000073.1, on the reverse strand, counting down.
GCCCAACAGGCCCTCCTCGACGTCGACCCCCTTCGTGAGCATGACGAGGGACGTGCCGGCGAGGAGCACGACGACCGCCGACCAGGCCGGGCGGTAACCCCGCCGGACCGAGCGGGCGAGGCCGATGAGCGCCACCCCGATGAGCACGGCCAAGACGCTGGCCACCCTCGGGAAGCGGAGGGGCAGGGCGTCCTCCAGCTCGGCGATCCTGCCGGTCGACGGGCCGAGTATCGCCGAGGCGATGTTGACGACACCGGCGGCGACGAGCAGCCCGGCCGCCCAGCGCCGAGCCCGGCGGCGCCGTGCCCAGTCGCCGAGGGCCGAGGCGTCGAAGGGGTAGGTGGACGAGCCGGGCAGCCCGGCGACCACCCGGGGCGTGGTGGGCACGTCCTTGTCGGCCACGGTGACGAGCCGCTCGAGGAGGGCGGGCGAGCGCACGGGCACGTCGGCGAGCACGAGGCGCACCTCGAGCACCTCGTGGGCGGCCAGCTCCAGCCGGGAGCAGCGGTTGAGGGCGACGAAGGGGCGGGGGAGCCCGAGGCGGGCCCGGCGGGCCTCCACCACCTGCACGCCGCAGCCGCTGTTGCCGTAGAAGCCGACGCCGACGACGGACAGCTCGGGGCTGTGGGTGTGGCCCGAGACCAGCCCGGCGAAGCCCTGGGCCACGAGCGCCGCGGCCGATTCGCGCGCCGCGGCGTTGTGCCCGCCGAGGCCCGAGCGCTTGCCGATGTCGGTCTGGGCGAGGGTGCGGTGGACCCGCAACATGGTGGCGACGGCCACGAGCGCGGCCACCAGGCTGACCACGAGGAGGGCGACGCCGAGGCCGAGCAGCCACCGCTCGGCGTCGTCGCGCAGCAGCCGGTCGACGCCGGGGAGGAAGGCGACGAGGCGGAGGAGGAAGGCGGCGAGGAAGGGGATGGCGAGCCACCACAGTCGCCCGACGACCATGCGGTACAGCAGGCGCGAGCCGACCATCTCACTGCCCTGGAGCGGCTCGGCCAGCCAGCGCAGCCCTTCGAGCAGCCCGCCCGGGCGGTCGAGGCCGCTCGTCTCGGGTAGCAGCTGGCGGACGACGTGGTGCCCGAAGGGGGTGTCGATCGGGTCGCGGGGGTCGACGAAGGCGTTGTAGGGGTCGGTCTGGTTCCCGTGGACGACCCGCACCTTCTCCTCGCCGGCACCAGTGTCGAGGAGGAGGTCGACGGCCAGGGCGACCTCGGTGGCGCCCAGGCGCTCCCGCAGCGCGTCGACCACGTGGGGGTCCCAGGCGATCTGGCCGTCGTGGTTGCCCGAGAGCACGACGAGCTCGTGCTCGTGGTCGGCGGCGAAGGCCTTGACGGCGGCGGCCCACTCGGCGTGGGCGTCGAGGACCTCGTCGATGGTGGCTGCCGGCTCGGCCAGCAGCTCGAAGCCGTCCCCGGCGATGACGTGGACGCCCGGGCCCTGCCACCTGGGGAGCACCTCGACGAGCTCGGCGGTGCAGGCCTTCGCCGCGTCGGTCACCGTCGTGTGCAGGTGCAGGTCGCTGACGACCATGACCTGCCCACCCCGGGGCACGCGCACCTCGACGAGGTCGGGGACGAGCGGCGCGCTCGGCGTCGCGCTGGGGACGTCGGGGCCGTCGCCCGGGGGGCGAGCGCTGCTCTGCCCGCCGCCGCGGGCACGCGGGCCTCGGGCCCGGGAGCGGCCTCGGCCACCGGCGGCCGGGCGTCGGCCGCGGGGGCCTCCCTGCCAGATTCGGCGGGCGGGGCGGGCGGGCGCTGCCCGCCAGCCGCTGCTTCCTCGGCCGCGCGCTGCCGGCGCCGTTCGCGGCGGCTCATCGTCGGCTGCCCGTCCGGCCCGAGCGGAGCCACGTCAGCCGAGCGCTCGCCGTTCGTGGCGGGGCGAGCCGGTCCCACAGGCTCCTCGGCTGGCGGCTGGGGGCCGGGCTCGCCGGCCGCGCCCTGGCTCGGCTCCTCCCCGTCGTTCATCCGGCAGTCTCCGGGCGGAGGAGGGGGAACAGGATGACGTCGCGGATGTTGCCCACCTCGGCCAGCAGCATCACCAGGCGGTCGACGCCGATGCCGATCCCCGACGTGGGCGGCAGCCCGTACTCGAGGGCGCGCACGAAGTCGACGTCGGCGGGGTGCGCCTCGACGTCGCCCGAGGCGGCCAGCGTGGCCTCGAAGTCGAAGCGGCTCTGCTGGTCGTCGGCGTCGTTCAGCTCGCTGTAGCCGTTCGCCAGCTCCTTGGCGTTGACCACCAGCTCGAAGCGGTCGGCGAGCGTGTCGTCGTCGGGCATGCGCCGCGCCAGGGGGGAGACCTCGATCGGGTAGCCGCAGACGAACACGGGCCCGACCGTGGACGGCTGGAGCACCTTGTCGTAGATCTCGAAGATGAGCTTCCCCGAGCCCCAGCCATCCTGGTAGGGCACGTCGCGGGCGTCGCACACCGCCCGGACCTGCTCCACCGGGTCCGCCGGGTGGAGCCGCTGGCCGATCATCTCCTCCACCATGTCGAGCAGCTGCCGCCGGGGGATGGGCGGGGTGAGGTCGAGCGTCACGTCGCCTTGGGCGAAGCTCAACTTGCCCGTCGCCTTCTGGGCGCAATGCACGAACAGCCGCTCGGTGAGGTCCATGCCGTCGTGCATGTCCCCGAGCGCCCGGTAGGCCTCCATGGCGGTGAACTCGGGGCTGTGGCGGGTGTCGATGCCCTCGTTGCGGAAGTCCTTGCCGATCTCGAAGACCCGCTCGTAGCCGCCGACGATCAGCCGCTTGAGGTAGAGCTCGGGGGCGATGCGCAGGCTCAGGTCCATGTCGAGCGCGTTCGAGCGGGTCATGAACGGCCGGGCGATGGCCCCGCCCGCCTGGGCCTGCAGGACGGGCGTCTCGACCTCGATGAACCCCTCGGCGCTCAGCTGCTCGCGCAGCGCAGAGATCGTGCGGTGCCGGACGTCGAAGACGTGGCGGTCGTCGGCGTTGACGATGAGGTCGACCTCGCGCTGGCGGTACTTCGTCTCGGGGTCGGTGACGCCGTGGTAGAGGTCGGGCAGCGGGCGCAGCGACTTGGTCAGCAGCGTGAGCACGGAGACGTCCACGGACAGCTCGCCTCGCTTGGACGTGACGACCTCCCCCTCGGCGCCCACCCAGTCGCCGATGTCGAGGTTGGCCATCACGACCTGGGACGTGTCGTCGAGGTGGTCGTGCTCGGCCAGGAGCTGGACGCGCCCGTAACCGTCGTGGATGTCGAGGAAGCTCAGGCGCCCGTGGCCGCGCAGGGCGAGGACCCGCCCCGCCACCTTGGCGCGGTCCCCGGTGTGGGCGTCGGGCGCCAGGTCCGGGTACTTGTCGCGCAGTTCGGCCGTCGTGGCCGAGCGGGCGAAGGTGTAGGGGTGGGCGTCGATCCCGGCGTCAGCGAGGGCGGCGAGCTTCGCCCGGCGCTCCGCCCCCTGTTCTTCGACTCCGTGCCGTCCTCCCGATGCCGGCGGCGCGGCCGCTCCCTCCGCCATGGCTCTTCGGTCGGTACCGGCCATGCGAACCCTCCCCGTGTCGGCGCCAATAGTGCCACGCTGCTGCGGTGGGTGAGCCCGCAAGTGCGCTGGCGTCCGTCGCCGACCTGTCGGTGGTCTCGTGGCCGGCGCTGTGGCTCCTCGGCCTTGGGGCCGCCGCCGCCCTCGTGGCCTCCCTGTCATGGCGGGACGGACGGTGGCGCGCCCAGTTGCTCGCCGGTGTGGCGGTCGGCGCCGGCGTGATGGCCCTCGCCGCCGTGCTGATCGAGGTCACCGAGGTGGTGCCGTGGGGGTTCCCGGCGTCCTTCTACGGCTGGGCGGGGCTCGTGGTCCTGGCCGCCGCGGCGGGCCTGGTGGGCTGGCACCGCTCATCCGGCCGCCGCCGGGTGCTCTCGGTGGCGGCGGTAGCCGGCACGGGCGCGTTGCTGGCTGGCGTGGTGAACGCCCAGTACGGCTACTTCCCGACGGTGGGCGCGCTGCTGGGCAGGGAGGCACGCCACATGGTGGCCCTCGACCAGCTCGACGCCATGCGGGCGGCAGTGGCGGCCGCGGGCTCGCTGCCTCGCCAAGGGGCGACGGTGCGCGTCGAGATCCCGCCGGTGAGCTCGGGGTTCGTGGCCCGTCCCGCGCTCGTCCACCGGCCTGGTTCGCCACGCCGCCGCCGGCGCTGCCCGTCATCGTCATGCTGGCCGGGGTGCCGGGGGGACCGTCGGACTGGACGCGTGCCGGGTCAGCTGACCGGACGGCGGACGCCTTCGCCGCCGGGCACGGGGGCCGGGCGCCGATCCTGGTCATGGCCGACCCGATGGGCTCCTTCACCGGGGACACCGAGTGCGTCGACAGCACGCGCTTCGGGCGTGCCGAGGACTACCTCCTCACCGACGTGCCCGCCTTCGTCCGCCAGCGCTTCGGGGCGTCGGCCGCGCCCGGCTCCCTGGCCGTCGCCGGGCTGTCGGCCGGTGGATACTGCGCATTGATGCTCTCGCTGCGCCACGGGGACGTGTTCCCCACCTTCGCCGACTACTCCGGCACCTCCCAGCCCACGCTCGACGCTCCGGGGGACGCGCTCCGCGACCTCTTCGACGGCGACCGGCAGGCGTTCGACGCCCACGACCCCACGGTGCTCCTGCGGACCAACCGGTACCCGGGCCTCGCCGGCTGGTTCGAGGTCGGCGAGCAGGACGAGCAGTTCCGCGCCGACGTCCACCGGGTGGCGGAGGAAGCGCTCCGCTCGGGGATGGCGACCTGCGTGCGCACCCGGCCCGGGGGCCACGACTTCGCCTTCTGGGCGGACGCCTTTCGGGACTCGCTGCCCTGGCTCTCCGCCCGCCTCGGCCTGACGCCCGTGCCCCCGGAGGCCGCGGACGTGTGCGCCCCCGCAGGCGCGTAGCCCCCGGCCGTTCAGCGGTTGGGGCCCCGCTCCATGGGATAGGGCTGCCAGCGCTCGAGGGCCACCTTGGGCAGCACCGTCGGGTTCACGCTGCTGCGGGGCCAGCGGCCGCTCAGCACGAGGGCCACCTCGCGCCCCACCCGGCGCCGCGTCTCGGGCCGCATGCGGGAGGTCGCCGAGGCTACGTGGGGCGACAGGATGACGTTGGGCCGCTGGAGCAGCGGGTGGTCGGGGCCCGGCGGTTCCTGCTCGAGGACGTCGAGCGCCGCTGCCGCGAGGTGGCCCGAGGCCAGCGCCTGCTCGAGGGCCAGCTCGTCGACCACGCCTCCCCGGCCCGTGTTCACGAGCACCGCGCCCTGGCGCATGTGGCCGAGGGCGTCGGCGCCGATGAGGTGGTAGGTGTCCCGGTTGAGGGGCGCGTGCACGGACACGTGGTCGCTGCGCTCGAGCAGCTCGGCCAGGCTGGTGACGGGCTCCACCCCTTCGGCCGTCATGGTCAGCTCGGACACGAAGGGGTCGTAGGCGGCGAGGTGGAGGCCGAAGGCCCGCGCCCGGCGGGCAACGGCCCGGGCCACGTTGCCGAAGGACACGAGCCCGAGCGTCGAGCCCCACAGCCTCGGGTAGCTGGAGAGCAGTGGCCGCCCCTCGAACCAGCGGCCCTCCACCACCATCTGGTGCATCTCGGTCACCCGGCGGGCACAGCCCAGGAGCAGCGCCATGGCGTGGTCGGCGACCTCCTCGATGAAGATGTCGGGGGTGTTGGTGACGACGATGCCCGCCTCGGTGGCGGCGTCGATGTCGACCATGTCCACGCCGACCGAGCCGACGCCGATCACCCGGCAGCGCTGGAGGGACTCGATGAGGCGGCGGGTGATGGGGAAGCCCCAGGAGGTGATGATGGCGTCGCAGCCCGAGCAGCCGGCGAGGAACTCCTCGTCGGTGGCCGCCGCGACCTCGACGATCTCGGCACCGATCGGCCGGAGCGCCTCCAGCTCCCAGGCGTAGCGCTGCTCGACGAGGCCCAGGCGGCCCTGAGCCGGTAGCTGGGCCACCACGGTGAACTGGGCCATCCCCCGATCCCCCCTCCCAGGTGCGCCCGCTGGCGCTGCGGGCGCGAACGTTACCGGTCGTCGGGCGGGCCGGGGCGGGGCCGGGCCTCTCGAGGGTGCTGTCGGCGGCGCCGGGGACCGATCCCGAGGTACCTCGCCGGTCGCTGCGCCGCCTCGCCGGAGGGACTTGGCCGCCTTGTTACCCATCGGTCACGATGGCGCCATGGAGCTGACCTACCCCCCCGAGGCCGAGGTGTTCCGAGCCCAGGTCCGTGCGTGGTTGGAGGCGAACCTGCCGGCGGGGTGGTTCGAGGAGGGATTCGACCTCAGCGACGGAGAGCGGGCCGCCTTCAACGAGGCGTGGCCGGCGAAACTCTTCGAGGGCCGCTGGATCTGCGCCTCCTGGCCCACGGAGTACGGCGGCCGGGGCCTCACGCCCTGGGAGGGCCTGGTCCTCACCGAGGAGTTCAACCGGGCCGGCGCGCCCATGCGGGGCGATTTCTTCGGCGACACCCTCGTCGGCCCCACCATCCTGCAGTGGGGTACCGAGGAGCAGAAGAAGGAGTTCCTGCCCCCGATCCTGGGGGGCAAGATGGCCTGGTGCCAGGGCTTCTCCGAGCCCGACGCCGGGTCCGACCTGGCCTCCCTCTCCTGCCGGGCCACCCTCGACGGCGACGAGTGGGTCATCAACGGCCAGAAGGTGTGGACCACCCAGGCCCAGCATGCCGACTACGTGTTCCTCCTGTGCCGCACCGACCCCGACGTCCCCAAGCACAAGGGCATCTCCTACCTCCTCGTGCCCATGCGCCAGTCCGGCGTGGAGGTCCGTCCCATCATCCAGGTGGACGGCTCGGCCGAGTTCAACGAGGTGTACTTCACCGACGCCCGCTGCCCGAGCGGCAATGTCGTCGGCGGCGTCGACAACGGCTGGAAGGTGGCCATGACCACCCTCGGCTTCGAGCGGGGGACGAGCGCCACCACCTCCCACCGCCGCTTCGAGAAGGAGCTCGAGGAGATCGTCGAGATCGCCCGGGGCAACGGCCGGGTGGACGACCCGGTCATCCGCCAGCGCCTGGCCAGGGCCCACACGCGGGTCCAGGTCATGCGCGTCAACGGCTTGCGCTCCTTCTCCACCCAGGTGATAGGGCGCAAGGACCCTTCGATCTCCGCGCTGGGGGCCACCAACAAGATGTCCTGGTCGGAGTACCACCGCGAGGTCATGGAGCTCGCCCTCGACGTGCTCGGCGCCGAGGGCCAGCTGCTGACGGGGACGAACGAGGAGATGACCGTGCCCGGCGTCGGCCGCCGCAAGACGGTCCGCGACTACCCCTCCTCCGCCCTGCAGGCCAGCTTCTTCTTCTCCCGCTCGGAGACGATCTGGGGCGGCACCGCCGAGATCCAGCGCAACATCGTCGGCGAACGAGTCCTCGGCCTCCCCAAAGAACCCAGTGACCGCGGGTGACGTGACCGGGCCCGCCGGAGGCGGCGACGACCCCGGCTGGCTGAGCCTGGCGCGCCAGGCCAGGATCGGCCGGCTCGGTACCCGAAGCGCTTCGGGAGGCATCGACCTCGTCCCCTTCGTGTTCGCTGCGCTGGATGGTCCCGGCCCGCTCGGCCGGCTCGTCTGCGCCGTCGACCACAAGCCCAAGCGCCACGGCCGCCTCCGCCGGCTCGACAACGTGGCCGCCCACCCCGAGGTCACCGTGCTCGTCGACCACTACGAGGAGGAGTGGGACCGCCTGTGGTGGGTGCGCCTGCGGGGGACCGGGCGCCAGGCCATGGGCGACGCCGAACGGGCAGAGGCCATCGCCGCTCTGGTCGCCAAGTACGGCCAGTACCGGGAGCGGCCGCCTGTCGGTGCCGTCCTCGTGATCGAGCTCACAGCCGTGCGCGGCTGGTCAGCGTGATCACCCGCCGCGCTCCCGGGGGCCGTGCGACGGGGCGGTGCCGGGCCTGGTGAGCTCGACGGGCAGCGAGCCTCGCGCCACCGGCACCCTCCCGTCGTTCTCGGTCGTGATCCCCGCGTTCCAGGCCGCGGCCCACATCAGCGCCGCCGTCAGCTCCGTGCTCGAGCAGCACCCTCCGGCCCTCGACGTCATCGTCTGCGACGACGGCTCGACGGACGGCACGGCGGACGCACTGGCCCGGTTCGGCCGCTCCGTCAGGGTGGTGCGCAAGGCGAACGGCGGCGAGGCATCAGCACGGAACGCTGGGGCTCGCGTTGCCCGCGGCGACTACGTGGCCTTCCTCGACGCCGACGACCGGTTCCTACCCGGGCGGCTCGAGGCGCTCGGGCAGGCCGCATCGGCCCAGCCCGACGTCGACGTGTTCACGACCGATGCCTTCCTGGAGGTGGACGATCGTTTCGTCGGGCGCTGCTACGAGGACCAGGAGTTCCCCGTCGGCGACCAGCGACGCGCCATACTGACGAGCAACTTCGTCTTCGGCCACGTCGCCATCCGCCGCTCGTGCCTGCTGGCCGCAGGCGGCTACGACGAGAGCATCCGGTTCACCACGGACTGGGAGCTGTGGATCCGCCTCATCCTGGCCGGCAGTCGCGTCGCTCTCGTCGACGCTCCCCTCGCCGTCTACCGGCTCCACCCTGGTGCGGCGAGCTCGCGGCGCCTCGAGATGTGCCACGGCCGGCTGTCGACCCTCGCCAAGGCCCGAGAGCACCCCTGCCTGAGCGACCCCGAGCGGGCTGTCGTCGAGGAGACCATCGCCGCCGAGCGCCTGCGCCTCCAGCGTGAGCAGCTGCTGGAAGCCCTCGCCGCGGGCGACCGCACGGCGGCACGGTGGCTGGCCCATGGATGTCTCGGCTCAGCGAGTCAGCCCCGCCGTGCTCGCGTGCGTGCCGCCGTCGCCCTCGTCGCCCCCCGCTTCGCCGGCCTGATCGTGCGGCGAGAGCGTCGCCGGTACGCCGTCGGCGCAGGGGAGCGGCGAATCGCACGGGTGCCCGAACCGTGAGGTGACCACCCCACAGATAGGTTGGGTGCGGTGACACTGCGAGCCGCCGACCTCCGCTTCCTCGCGCCGTCGCCGCCGAGGACAGCTGCGATCCTGGGCGGTCGCACGGAGGAGGCGGAAGGGTTCCGTGCCGCGGGCGTGGAGGTGGTGCGGGCTGGAGCCACCACCGAGGTCGACCTCGTCCTGGGCGCGCGACGCGAGCTGCGGAAAGCGAGGGCCCTGCGGCCCAGAGCCGCCATCGTGCTGGGATGGCCAGCCGTCGGAGCCCCCTCGCAGAACCGGCGGTACCTCGTGACACGTGGCCTCGACGGGCCGGCGTTGGCGGCCCTCGAGGATGGGCCCGTCCGCCGCTTCCTGACCGGAACGTGGTCGACCCCGACGTCGCACTTGGGGCGGGCACGCAACCGGGTCGTCCGCCACGTGGGACGGGGCGTCGCCAACGTCGCGGTCTCGGCGCCCGGTGGCGCAGTGCCGTATCCGCTGAGCGCCGCCCAGCGCGCCCTCGGCCTGCCCCTGCCGACAGGCTGGGTGCTCCAGTTCGGGCGTGGTGACGACCTCCAACGCGTGGTGGCCCTGGCTTTCGCCGCAGGACCGGCGCCGACGTGGGTGCTCAAGTTCAGCCGGGTTCCTGGCGCCCCGGCCAGGGGAGAGTTCGAACAGCGCGTCCTGGCCGAGCTCGAGGCGCGGGCGCCTGCGGTCGCGGCGCGGGCCACCAGGGTCCTCGGGCGACTCGAGATCGGGGGAAGCGACGCGACGGTGGAACCGGCGGCCGCCGGGGCCAACATGTCGGGCTACCTCCGTACGGCACCGGCCCGTGGCCGGCACGTGCTCGCCGACCAGGTCATCTGCTGGGCGATCGAACTCACTTCTGCGACGGTGTCGCGCGCCCCCTCGCACCGTGCCGGGCGGCGGCCGCTGCTGGAGGAGTTGGTGGGTGTCGAGCCCGGCCTCCTCGCTCGGCTCGATGGCGCCGCCACGGTCCTCGCCCACAACGACCTCGGCACCTGGAACATCCTCACGGACGGCCGTTCCTTCACGATCGTCGACTGGGAGAGCGCGTCGATCGCCGGCATGCCGCTGTGGGACGTCGCCTACCTGGCCACGGACATCCTGTGCGAGCTGCACGGCCCCACCGCCGACGAGGAGCGGGTGCGCTGGTGCGCCGCCCTCTGGCGTGAGGAGCTCGCAGTCTCGGCCCGGCTGAGCGGCTATCTCCGACGGGCCGCCAGGGCGGCCGGCGTCGCCGATGGCGACCTCGCCCCCCTCGTCGCCTCGTGCTGGCTCCACCACCGCTCGTCCCAGCAGAGGCGTAGGCGCCAGCTGGGGCGCAGCGCTGCAGCGGGCTATCTCGGCTGCTTCGGCGCGCGCTGGTCGCAGGACCCCACGCTCGGGAACGCGTGGCGGGGGTTCGGAGCCCCCTGAACGGCCGTCCTCAAGAGCCTGCCATCCAGGAGTCCACGGAAGCCAGGAGCTCCTCGGCCTCGCAGTCGACCACGGGCAGGCGGTGCACGGCCGTGGGCGAGGAACGGTCCGCCGACCCGGCGGTGTTGACGAAAGCCAGCTCGTAGCCCGCCCGTCGGGCCTCGGCCCGGTGGCGCCGGCCGACGCTCGGGGGCGCGCCGTAGGGATAGGCGAGCAGAGACGGTGGTGCACCGAGCACCTCGGCGAGTACCTCGCGAGACCGGGTGAGCTCCCGCCGGCTCGCCGTCCTCGACAGGCTGCGGAGGCACGCGTGGGTGCAGGTGTGCGAGCCGATCTCGAAGAGCGGGTGCTCTGCGAGCTCGCGCAGTTGAGCGGCGGACATGCGGCGATGCGCGTCGCAGGCCACGAGCGGCACGCCCGTGGTCGCCTCGAGCTGGCCCACGACGTCCTCCACGACCGTGGGCGGCGAGGATCGCAGCAGCTTCGTCAGGGTCCTGAAGGCCGTGGCGCGCTCGTCGAGGGTGGCCGCCGACATCTCGATCGAGGCACGGCCAGCCCGCAGGCGCAGGCGTCCCGGGACAGGCGCTGCGGAGAGCAGCGCGTGCTCGAGCCGGTCCCACCAGTACTCGGTCCCGGCCTCCAGCCCGACGGTCGTCGCGAAGAACGTGGCGGGCAGGCCGAAGTGGCGAAGGGCGGGGGCGGCGACCACGGCGTTGTCGGCGTAGCCATCGTCGAACGTGATGGCGACACGTCGCCGAGCTCCTCGCCGGCGGGCATCACGGGCCGGGACCACCTCGTAGCGCCCCGCGAGGGCGGCGAGGTGCCGGCGGAACCGATCTTCATGGACGACCATGCCGACTGCGGCGGGGCCCTCGGCCTCGGGGATCCCCGTGGAAGCCGCTGCGGGCCTGATGCGGTGGTACGAGAGGACGACGTTGGCGCCCGGACGTGCCCCCCATCCGGTCACCGCCGGCCTCGTCGCCCTGGCCGCTCGAGCCCCGTACCGGAGCCCGTGGCCGGCGACACCGAGACCTGACACCAGGCTCACTCGCCTCCCGCGGTCGTGGAGTCCGGGACCTCCCAGCGGTGAGCGACCGCGACGTCCCCACCAGCGGGCCCGATGACCGGGCGCCTGCCGAGCACGCCCTGCTCGACGTCGAGGTAGCTCGCGGCAGGGACGAGGTCCTGGACGTAGCCGTCGCCCGAGAGCGAGACGTCGAGCCGGTACCGGCCGGGCACCAGCGGCAGCTCGTCGACCGTGCAGACGAATGCGCGCGAGTCCGGCCGCACGACGTCGACGGGCGAGGCCTGCCCGCTGTCGAGGGTGAGCACGGGGGTGCCGAGCGCGTTGTGCACCGTCACCGCGCAGGCGGCGGCCCGCAGGACGCCGGTGACGTCGATCTCCAGCACCAGGGGCTCCCCGGTACGAGGGAAGCCGGAGGGGCCGCCGTGCACGCGTAGGGCGGAGACGCGCACATAGCCGCGCCCGGACCGGTCCGTGCGCTCCAGCAAGTCGGCCGAGGCGTTCTGCTCGAGGCGCCGCACGTACTGGGTGACGGCTTCGGCTGTGGGCCCCTCCGCGATCTTGCGCCCGTTCTCCAGGACGACAGCGCGTGAGCACAGCGCCTGGACGACCGCGATGTTGTGGCTCACGAACAGGACCGTCCTGCCCTCGCGGGCCACCTCGCCCATACGGGCCACGCTGCGCCGCTGGAAGGCGGCATCACCGACGGAGAGGACCTCATCGACGATGAGCACCTCCGGCTCGAGGTGCGCGGCCACGGCGAATGCCAGTCGCACGAACATCCCGGTGGAGTAACGCTTGACCGGCGTGTCGAGGAAGGCCTCGACGCCGGAGAAGTCCACGATCTCGTCGAAGCGCCGCTGGATCTCGCGCCGGGACATACCGAGCAAGGCACCGTTCAGGAAGACGTTCTCACGGCCGGTCAGCTCAGGGTGGAAGCCCGTCCCCACCTCGAGCAGCGACCCGACCCGTCCCCGGACCGCGGCCGACCCACGCGTCGGCTCGGTGATGCGCGAGAGCACCTTCAGCAGCGTGGACTTGCCGGCCCCGTTGTGCCCGACGAAGCCCACCGTCTCTCCCTGGGAGATCTCGAGGTCGAGATCTGACAGCGCCTGCAGGACCTGACGCTGCCGCCGTGCCGGCGGCGACTGGCGGAGGGCGCGCCGCAGCGGCCTGAGGGCGTTGCTCGACAGGCTCTCGCGCAGGGTGCGGTAGCCGCGCTCGCCGAGGACGTAGTCCTTGCTCAGGGCGGTCGTGCGTACGGCGAACGTCACGGCCGGCTCAGATGACGTCGGCGAAGGTCCGCTCGAGGCGCCGGAACACGTAGGCACCGCCGAGCAGGACGGCGAGCGCCGACGTGGACGAGACGAGGACGAGCGGCCCGACCTGGGTGCCGCTGCCGAACAAGGCCCAGCGCGTCCCTTCCACGACGCCGACCATCGGGTTGAGGGCGAAGACATAGCGCCAGACGCCCTCGATCAGGCTGCTGGGGTAAACGACAGGGGTGGCGAACAACCAGAGCTGCACGAGGAAGGGGGTCATGTGGCGCACGTCCCGGTACAGCACGTTGACGGCCGACAGCCACAGGGAGGTCCCCAGGCAGGCGGCCGCAGCGAGCAGGACCAGGCCGGGCAGGACGACGACGCCGGGCCCCGGGACGAGGCCCAGCCCGAGGACCACCACGGCAAGGGCGCCGAGTGCGGCGGCGAGGTCGACGAGCGTGGCCAGGACCGCGGCGATGGGGACGCAGAGTCGGGGGAACCAGACCTTGCTCACCATGGCGGCGTTGTTGACGAGGCTGAGGCTGCCGGCCGTGAGACCGGCGGAGAAGAAGGTCCACATGACCATGCCAGCGAGGGCGAAGGCGAGGTACGGGACGCCGTCGGACGGCACATCGGCCAGGCGGCCGAACACGACCGTGAAGACCGCCGTCAGCAGCAGCGGCTGAAGGATCGCCCACGCCGCTCCGAGGACGGTCTGCTTGTACCGGACCTTGATGTCGCGGAGCGCGAGGTACCCGAGCAGATCACGGAACGCCCAGACCTGGTCGAGGCGCAGAGGCGCCCAGCCCGACGAGGGGACGAGCTCCGCGACACGGGCCGAGAGCGGGTGCGGGACGGCGGGCCCCGATCTCTCCCTCGTGCCCCCCGCGACGGCCACGTCCGCTCCTCCGCCACTCGGTGTGGGTCCCGAAGCCTACCGGCGACGTCGTGGCGACCGGCGAAGGCGGCCCACCCCTCGAGACACCATCGAGCAGCCCGTCCGATCTGCGTGCTCGGCACCCTACGGTCGGTGGTCACGGTCCGGTGTCGAGCCATTCCTGCACCTCGATACGCCACGATGGGCGCACGGAGCTCCCCTTGACGGCGTCCCGTCGCTGGCTCGCACGGCGTGGCGTCGCCGCGGCGCGCACGGCGTCGACGACCTCGAGGTCGTCGTCCTGGCGGAGGACCGACGCGAGCGCCCGCCTCAGCAGGGCCAGCCGGTCGCGGGGTCGGCAGCACCACGCTGACCTTCACCTTGCACCTTGCAGCTCGTCTCAGGACCGCACGATGAACGCGATCTCGTCGTAGACGTGGAGCTCAGCGACCGGATGCCCACGGCGCCCGGCATGGCGGCGGAGCACGGAGTCGACGACGTCCTTCACCAGCTGCACGCTCGTCCCCGGCTCGCCGACCGGGCCACCCTCGTACGCTGGCACGTAGGCCGTTGCCAGGTCTTCGATGATGTACATCCCGCCCGGCACCACCGAATCGAACAGCGCCTCGAAGGACGCCCACTGGTGCCGACCGATGCGGCTGCCGTCGTCGATGACCACGTCGAACGGACCGTGCCGGGCGGCCAGGCCCAGGAGGAACGGCCGATCGTCCTGGCTGCCCCGCTCGACCCTGATCCGTCGCCCGGTGACGGCCTTCGCCTCGAGGTCCAGGCCGACGATCCGTGCCCGCAGGAAGTAGTCCTGCCACATCCGCAGCGATGCCCCGCCGAGGGCGCTCTGGTACCCACCCTTGCTGGTCACGCCGCCAGCGCCGATCTCGAGCAGCCGGCGCACCTTCGCGGAGGGACTCGGCCAAGGTCCACCCCCCGCACCGTATCGGCCGCGGTTGCCGGTACCCCCATGCTCCCCTCGTGGCCCCTACCGTGCCCGCTCCGGCCCGCGGCCGATCGCGCACAGCGCGCCGCCCATCTCGCAGGGCAGCTCGCCGGTACGGTGGCAGTCGAGCGAGCGAGGGAGATCGCCGTGGCGGGCCAGGAGACGGCAGCAGCACGTCCTTCGGTCCCGCGGACGCTGGCCGTCACCGTGATCATCCCCACCATCGTCCGATCAGGGCTGCTCGAGCAGTGCCTCCGCTCGGTCCTCGCGTGCGACCCAGGCCCGGCCGAGGTGCTGCTCGTCGACCAGAGCGCCACCGGTGAGGCGGCCAGCATCGCCTCGGCGACCGGTGATGGCCGTCCGAGGGTGGTCCGTGCCGCGCCACGCGGGATCGCCGCGGCCACGAACCTGGGCCTGCGTTCGGCGGGGCACGACGCCGTGCTCGTCACCCACGACGACTGCACCGTGGCGCCCGACTGGGTGGCACGAGCGTGGCAGCACGTCACGGAGCGGCCGGCCGGACTGGTGACGGGTCGTGTGCTCCCGGGGGCCGAGGGGCGGTCGGTGCCCTCCACCATGACGAGCTCGGTAGCCCAGGACTGGACGGGATGGCTCTCGAAGGGCGCGTTGTGGCCCAACAACATGGCTGGCAGCCGATCGGAGATGCTCGCCATCGGCGGCTTCGACGAGCGGCCCAGCCTGCGCCTTGCCGCCGAGGACAACGACTTCTGCTACCGCTGGGCGCGGGAGGGCCGCAGCCTGCGCTACGAGCCGGCGATGGTCGTGTGGCACCACGATTGGCGCTCGACGCCCGAGCTGCGCTCCACCTACGCGACCTACGCTCGTGGCCAGGGCGCCTTCTACGGCAAGCACCTGGCCAAGAGCGACTGGAACGTCCTGCCGCTCGCCAGGTCCGACGTCCACAACGGCGTGCGCCCGGCATTGCGACGCCTGGGCCCGCCGTCCCTACGTGAGCCGCCCACCCCGCGGGGGGCCATGATCCCGTGGCTCTTCGTCGGGATGTGGCGGGGATGGCGGGAGGAACGGCGGTATCAACGTGACGGCCGCCGCGCCCTCGCGCAGGTGAGCATCGGGAAGGACGGGTCCGAGCGGTCGAGCTCGTGAGGGCGGAGCTCGTCGGCGGCGAGCCCGAAGAGGAAGGCCACGGCGCTGAGCACGTTGCCGTAGGCGACGACCTCCACGTCGGCGCCCGGACAGGAACGATCGAGCAGGAGCGCCATGCCCCTCGGGGTGAAGCGCCACCGGTCGACGGTCGGGAACTCGTGGTCGACCTTCGCGATCGTCGGGACGGTCACGAGCATCACGCCGCCGTCGGCGAGGCTGGCCCACAGGTTCGCGAGCGCTGCCCCCGGGTCGGACACCAGGTGGAGCGTCTGGGGCACTATGGCGCAGTCGAAGGAACCCGGTGGCAGGCTGCCGGGCCCGGCCAGGTCGGCGACGATCGTGGCGAGAGGGTTGCCCGCGTCGATGTCCACGATGTCGATGGACCCCACCCCACGGCCGTACCGCGCGCTGAAGACCGGGTCCTTGACCTCGAGCACCCTGCCATGGATGTCGTCGGCCATCGCATCGAAGAAGCAGGCGAGGTAGCGGCGGTCGATCGGCGTGCCTCTGTCGAAGCCGTAGCGGCGGCTGAAGGGCTCCGTCCGACGGAGGTTCCCCCACAACGGCGGCGGGAGACGTCGCCACACCGACGGTCGGCGCACGAAGGTCCGCAGCGGGTCACGGACCCGGGCCGGGAGCCGACCGGCGAGTCTCGTCGTCGTGTCGCGAACGGAGCCCGGCTTCCTCATCGGTACCAACCCGACCGTGCCGAGCCCGCCCTACCGGCGGCAGCGGGGAGAGCCTCCACGTTCGATCCGTGCACGAGCCCTCCTCGGCGCCCGACCGGCCGCACGTCGGCCGCCGAGCGGCCCGATGGTAGGTGCAGGGGGGCGCGGGCGCCGGGTGGCGCGCCTCGGCGGCGACCTCGATCCTGCAGGTGGGAAGGGGGGTGTCCCAGAACCAGGGGAGGGGCGGCGGTAGAGTCCGGGGCGCATGGCGAACCCCTACGGCGCGACGACGCCCGGGCCCGGCCGCGGCCGCGGCGGCCGGCGGAAGGGCAAGCGCCGCCGGAGCACGGCTCAGCGGGTGGTCATGGTGGCGGGCGCGGTGCTCGCCGTGCTCACCCTCGCCGGCGCCTCGGTGGTGGGGGTCGCCTGGTGGAAGTGGCGCGGCTTCGACCGCGTCGACGTCGAGCTCGACGACGTGGGTTCGAGCGAGCCGGTCAACTTCTTGTTCGTCGGCTCGGACAGCCGCGACGCCATCAACCCCGACGATCCCGACGCCGGTGGGTTCCTCGACGGCGAGTTCGGGGGCAAGCGGTCCGACACCGTCATGGTGGCCCGCGTCGACCCGGGCTCGGGAGCGGTCGCCCTCCTGTCCATCCCCCGCGACCTCTGGCTGCCCATCGGCGCAGCAGGCGAGTACGGCGAGGGTCGCATCAACGCCGCCTACGCCGAGGGCCCCCAGGTCCTGGTGGACACGATCTCCGCCAACCTCGGGCTGCCCATCAACCACTACGTCGAGGTGGACTTCCGCGGCTTCAAAGGGCTCGTCGACGCCCTCGGCGGGATCCCGCTCTACTTCGACCAGCCGATGTGGGACGAGTACACCGGCCTCGACATCACCGAGCCGGGGTGCGTGGTGCTGAACGGCGACCAGGCCCTCGCCTTCGCCCGGGCACGGCACGTGGAGGTGCTCACCGAGGACGGCTGGGTGTCCGACTACACCGCCGACCTCGGCCGTATCACCCGCCAGCAGCTCTTCCTGCGAAAGGCGCTCGACAAGGCCTCCTCCCTCGGGCTCGGCGACGTCGGCAAGCTCAACAGCCTGGCCGACGTGGCCAAGGACAACGTCAGCTTCGACCCGGGGCTCTCCCTCACCGACGCCGTCCGGCTGGGCCGCAAGTTCTCGGGCTTCGCTGGGGACCAGCTCCAGACCTTCTCCCTGCCCACGCTCGACCACACGACCGACGACGGCTCCGCCGTGCTCGTGCTCGACGCGGTGGCGGCCGAGCCGGTCCTGTCGATCTTCCGTGGGCTCACCCCCATCGGCGGCCCGGCGCCCGGGGACGGCGCCCCCGCGCTCACCCCCGCCCAGGTGGCGGTGTCGGTGATGAACGGCACGGGCATCGACGGCCAGGCCAGCGAGGCGGGGGACCTGCTCACCACCCATGGTTTCGCCGTGGCCGAGGTCGGCGACGCCGGGGAGAGCACGGCCCGGTCCCGCCTGCGCTTCGGCTCCGGCCAGCGAGCCGCCGCCGAGCTGGTGGCGTCGGTGCTCGTGGGCGGAGCCGAGCTCGTCGAGGACCCCTCCGTCGGCCAGGGCGTGGTGCTCGTGACCGGCTCGGACTTCGCCGGGGTCACGTCCGTTCCCGAGACGACGCTCCCGCCCGAGGTGGAGGGCCCGGCCGGCGCCGACGGCGCCACCAGGACCACCACGCACGTCGGCTTCGCCCCCGAGCCGCCGCCGCCCGGCGTGAGCTGCGGGTAGGCGTGGGGGCAGCACGCCGGGCGTGACCGCCGCGGACCGAGAGCGCTGGGACGACCGCTACCGGGCGGCGACGACCGCCCCCCGACCTGGCGCCCCCTCGGTGCTCGAGCAGGCGTCCGGATGGTTGGGGGAGGGCGGGAAGGGCCTCGACATCGCCTGCGGGCGGGG
>WHTX01000458.1 GCA_009377505.1 Acidimicrobiia bacterium | reverse complement strand
GACGCCCTGGCCACCGCCGGCCAGCTCGAGACGGGCGAGGCGGTCCTCGTCAACGCCGCCTCCTCGGGCGTCGGCGTCGCCGCGCTCCAGCTCGCCCGCCTCCTCGGCGCCAGCCCGGTCATCGGCGTGTCGACCACCTCGGCCAAGCTCGAAGCGCTCGCACGGCTGGGCATCGCCCCGGACCACGGCTTCGTGGGCGACGACCCCGACCTTGTCGACCGGCTCATCGACGCCACCGGCGGGCGCGGCGTCGGCGTGACCGTGGACAGCGTCGGCGGCCCCGCCTGGGCCACCAACCTCGCTTCCGCCGCCCTCGGTGGCCGGATCGTCTCGGTCGGGCGGGTCGGGGGCAACGACGCCACGGTCAACCTCGACGAGGTGGCTCGCAAGCGCGTCTCCCTCGTCGGCGTCACGTTCCGCACCCGGGACGCCGCCCAGGCGTCGGCCGTGGTCGCCGGCTTCGCCGCCGCCGGCCTGGCCGCCATCGCGGACGGGCGCCTGCGCCCCGTCGTGCACCGCACCTACCCCCTCGAGTCGGCGGCCGCCGCCCAGGCCGACCTCGGGACCAACCAGCACGTGGGCAAGCTCGTCCTGGAGGTCAGCTGACATGACGACGACCGGCCCCTCCTCCGAGCGAGCCGCCCCGTCCCCGTCTCCGGCACGCCCGCCCGACACCGTCGTGCCCGCCGACGGCCTCCGCGCCCTGGTGGCCGCCATCACCGCCGCCGCCGGATCGTCGAGCGACGAGGCGGGCACGGTCGCCGCCAACCTCGTCGAGGCCAACCTCCAGGGGCACGACTCGCACGGGGTGGGCATGGTCCCCCGCTACGTGGCCGCCGTGCACGGCGGCGGGCTCCTGCCCAACCAGCACGCCACCGTGGCGCAGGACGCCGGCGCCCTACTCAGCGTCGACGGCGTCCGGGGCTACGGCCAGGTCGTGGCGGGCGAGGCGATGGCGCTCGCCATCGAGCGGGCGCAGGCGCACGGCTCGTGCGTGCTCGGGCTCGGCAACGCCCACCACATCGGGCGCATCGGCGCCTGGGCCGAGCAGGCCACGGACGCCGGCCTCGTGTCCGTGCACTTCGTGAACGTGCTCGCCCGGTCCATCGTGGCGCCCTGGGGCGGCCGCGACGCCCGCCTGGGCACGAACCCCTTCTGCGTGGGCGTGCCTCGCCCGGGCCGCGATCCCGTCATCTTGGACTTCGCCACCTCGAGGGTCGCCCAGGGCAAGGTGCGGGTCGCCCACAACAAGGGCCAGGCGCTCGCCCCGGGGGTGATGATCGACGCCGCCGGCGAGCCCACCACCGACCCGGCGACGGGGGTGAAGCCGCCCTTCGGCTCGTTGTTGCCCTTCGGGGAGCACAAGGGCTACGGGCTCGCCCTCGTGTGCGAACTGCTCGGCGGCGCCCTGGCCGCCGGCCTGCCCTACCACGGCGAGGCCTTGCGGGGGCCCGAGGTCTACAACGGGATGCTGGCCATCCTCGTCGACCCTGCCCGCCTCGGGCACGGAGCCTCCTTCGCCGAGCAGGTCGAGACCGTGCTCTCCTGGGTGACAGGCTCCCCGCCCGCGGCCGACGTCGACCAGGTGCTGGTGGCCGGCCAGCCCGAGCGGGCCACGAAGGCCGCCCGGCTGGCCCAGGGCGTGCCCGTCGACGGCGGCACCTGGCGGGAGCTCATGGCCACCGCGGCTTCAGTGGGCCTCGACGAGGACGCGGTGCGCCAGGCGGCCGGCCTGGCCGCGCGCTGAGCCCCCAGGCCGGCCCGGTGGACGAGCGCCGCACCGTCCTCGGGCTGTCGGCGGCCGAGGCGCGCCGGGTGGCCCTCGCCGCCCAGGGCTTCGCCGACCGCCGCCTCCCCCTCGGCGCCCGGCTCGACCGCCGCCACGTGCGCCGCGTCTTCGAGCGCGTGGCCCTCGTCCAGCTCGACTCGGTCAACGTCGTGGTCCGCTCCCACGAGCTGCCCTTCTACGCTCGACTCGGCGGACACGACCACGACCTCGTGCGCGCCATGCAGGCCAGCGGCGAGCTGTTCGAGTACTGGGGCCACGAGGCGTCGCTCCTCCCCGTGGAGCTCCATCCCCTGCTGCGCTGGCGGATGGCGCGCGCCGAGGCCGGCGAGACCTGGGGCGGGCTGGCCCGGCTGGGCAAAGAGCACCCGGGCTACGTCGAGGCCGTGGCCGCCGAGGTCGCCGCCCGGGGCCCGCTCACCGCCAGCCAGCTCTCCGACCCGGGCGGGCGCACGGGGCCGTGGTGGGGCTGGAACCGGGGCAAGCAGGCCCTCGAGCTGCTGTTCCGTTGCGGGCGCCTCGTCCCCACCCGCACGGCGACCTTCGAGCGCCGATACGACCTGCCCGAACGCGCCCTGCCCGCCGACGTGCTGGCCCAGCCGACCCCGCCCGATACCGACGCCCACCGTGAGCTGCTCGCCATCTCGGCGCGGGCCCTGGGCGTGGGCACCGAGCGGGACCTGGCCGACTACTTCCGCCTGAACCTGCGCGAGGTGCGACCCCGCCTGTCCGAGCTCGTCGAGGATGGTCGCCTGCTGCCCGTCGCCGTGGAGGGCTGGGGACCGGCGCCCACCTACCTCGACCCGGCCGCGCCCCCGCCTCGGGGCCTGCGGGCGCGGTCGCTCGTCAGCCCCTTCGACTCCCTGGTCTGGGCGCGGGCGCGGGCCGAGCGGATCTGGGGCTTCCGCTACCGCCTCGAGTTCTACACGCCGGCCGAGCGGCGGGAGTTCGGCTACTTCGTGCTGCCCTTCCTGCTCGGCGAGTCCCTCGTGGCCCGCGTCGACCTCAAGGCCGACCGCCGGGCCGGCGTGCTGCGGGCCCTCGGCGCCTTCCCCGAGCCCGGGCGGCGCCCTGCGCTCCTGGCCCCGCCCCTCGCCTCCGAGCTGGTACGGCTGTGCGCCTGGCTGGGCCTCGGCCGCGTCGAGGTGCACCAGCGCGGCGCCCTCG
>WHTX01000072.1 GCA_009377505.1 Acidimicrobiia bacterium | reverse complement strand
CCCCCGGCCCCCGCTCCTGGCCCGCCCGCGCCCGGCCCGCCGACGCCGACCCTGCCGCCTGCGCCCCCCTCGCCGCCTCCGCAGGAGCCGCTGCCCACGGTCCCCGGCCCCGCGCCCGGCACGCCGGGCCCCGCGCCTGAGGCGCCGACCACCACCGCGTTCGGCCGCACACCGGGCGGCGACCTGGTGGGGGGCACGACGACGACCACCCAAGCACCACCGGGCCCGTCGCCGACCATCGTCCCCCCCGCGCCCACCGGTCGCGCCCCTCAGGGGCCCCCCGGCGTGACGGCGGCGCCGACGACCACCTCGACGACGGTCGCCACCGTGCCCGCACCGACCACGGTGCCGGGCGACTCGTCGGGGGAGCGAGCGACGGCCTCGGCCCCGACGACCGTCCGCCTCGTCGTGCGGGTGGGAGGCGTGCTGCCCCGGCCGCTCGACGCGTTCGACCTGGTCGCCGAGCTGCGCTGCGGGCCCGAGGAGGTGTCCGTACGGCTCGACCCGGCGAGCCCGGCCGAGTACGAGCAGGACGAGCGGCTCGTACTCGACGACCCGGGGAGGTGTACCGCCGGGGTCACCGGCGACGCGCCAGCGCTCGGCGCGCCCGCCCTGGCCGCCACCGACGACGAGATCGAGGTGCGGATCAACGGCGAGCGGGTCGACCGTGGCTCCGAACTGGCCTTCTGGCCCCCGGCAGGGGACGAGGGCGAGGTGCTGGTCGAGGTCACCTACGGGCCCTCGCCCGCCGGGGGGATTGCCGCCGCGACGCCGGGCGGCGCGGGCGCAGGCCCGCGGGCGTGGTCGACGGCTGGGCTCGGCTTGGTGTTCGTCCTCGGGCTCGCGGGATCTATCTGGGCTTCACGTCGCAAGTCGTTCGTCAGCCCTCAAGAAAGGTGATCGAGGGCCGACTCGTCATCCCGTAGACGAGGGAGGCGACGGCCCGGCCGATCGCCTCTGTAGGAAGCGGGCGGGCAGGCCCGCACGAACCGGACCGGCGAGCGGCGACGCGCGCCGGGGATGAGGCGACTTGATGCGACGTTCCTTCGACGCGCGCTGGCGGGCCCTTGGCGGGCTGTTGGCGCTGGTGCTCGGCACGCTCCTTTGGGCGGCACCGCAGGCTGGCGCGGCCGAGCCGGATGCCATCCGCGACTACGCGGCCTACCCGCTCGGGCTCGGGCTCATCCCGCCGACGTGCCAGGCGCAGGGCGCCGACGTGCTCACCAACGTGCGGTTCTCGGTCAACGGCGGGCCCGAGGTCGCGTCGCTGCGGGCCTCGTCGATGCAGATCGGCGACAGCCTCACCATGCGTTGGGACGGCTTCGCCCCCGGTTGCGAGGGCACCGGCATCGGGCTGTCCATCAAGGCGGCCACCGACGTCCGCTTCGACCCCGACACGAACCAGTACGCCAGCCACCAGGCGTACTGCGGCCCGGCGGGGACGCCCTGCGCCGCGCCCTACACGCTGACGCTGTCGCTCACCCCGGCAGCGCCGACGCCGTGCTTCCAGGTCGACGCTCACATCGGCCCGATGCTCAGCGTCGTGGGCCCCGATGGCGCCTACTACAACTTCGGCAGCTCGTACAACATGCTCATCGACGCGTACAACGGCGGCGCGGCGCCCTGCGAGCCAGCGCCCTGCCCGGAGCACCCCGAGTTGCCCATGGGCTCCGTCGAGTGCCAGATCACGGCGCAGGGTGTGCCGCCGGCGCCCGAACCGCCCCCGGCGACGACCACGCCCCAGCCGCCCGTCACCGCGGCTGCGCCGCCGGTGACGTCGAGCCCGACCACCACGCCGGCCACTTCGAGCGGCGATGACAGCGCCCAGGGCGCGCGTCGCACATCGGTGCTCGGGGCCCAGACCACCCTGCCCGCCACGGGCTCGACAGTGCCCGTGGGCAACGTCGCCCTCGCCGGGCTCCTGCTCCTCCAGCTGGGCGTGGCGGCGGTGCTCGTCACGACCCGACGCCGGGCGGGCTCGTCCGGCGCGGATGGCTAGCGCGGGGGACGATCCGACATGATCACCGTTCGGCCAGGGCTTCCGCCCGACGACCGCCAACCCGTCGGGCAAGATCACTCCCGGGGAGATCAGCCCAGGTGGGCGCTATCGGCGTGGCGTTTCTCCCGAACCTGGGGGATAGCCTGCACCGCGGGCGGAAACATTCTGGCGAACAAGCCACGGGAGGACCAGCACGTGCGAGTGCCTACCAGTCGTGGCCGGCGGGTCGCCATGGCAGTGTCCATGGCCGTCGGTCTGCTCTTCGTCGTGATCGGGGCGACCGCGCAGCCCAGCTACGCGCAGCCCGCGCCCGTCACCGACTTCGCGACCTACCCCCCGAGCTTGCCGACCACCTGCACGGTCACCGGCCCGGACGTCGTGGAGGGCGCCCGCTACACCGTCGGCTCCCAGACGGCGACCGACCTCGGCGCCCTGACCCTGGTGCCGGGTGACGTGGTCACCATGAACTGGGACGGGTTCACCCCCGGTTGCGAGGAGGTCGGCATCGGGCTCTCGGTCAAGATCGCCTACGACGTCACCTTCGACCCGAACGACGACCAGTACCTGGCGGCGTTCAGCTACTGCGGGCCCGAGGGCCCCCTCTGCGCCGCCCCGTACCAGCTGCAGGTCACGCTGCTGCCGGCGGCCACCGCCCCGTGCTGGCAGGTCGACGCCCACCTGGGTGCCCCCCTCTCGGTCGTCGGGCCCAGCGGCGCGTACTACAACCTCAACAGCCCGCAGAACATGCTGATCTCGGCGAACAACGGCGGTACGTCCCCGTGCACGCCGGCGCCCTGCGAGACGAACCCGGCGGTGCCCGCGGGCT
Organism: Acidimicrobiia bacterium; assembly: GCA_009377505.1. GTDB lineage: Bacteria > Actinomycetota > Acidimicrobiia > Acidimicrobiales > CAIXPF01 > WHTX01. The sequence continues at coordinate 15,576 of WHTX01000072.1, read as the reverse complement.
CCATCGAGTGCCAGCCCGTCACGCCGACGACCGCCTCGCCGCCGACGACCGCTGCCCCGCCGCCGACCACGGCGACGCCCACGACCGCGCCGCCGGACATTTCCCAGACAACCGTCGCCACCGCGGCGAGCTGTGCCGCCGGCCAGGTCCGTGACGTGGACACCGGGCTGTGCATCGACGAGAGCTCGGTGAGCGTCCTCGGTGCGCGCCAGCAGCAGCCGCAGCAGATCATCCCCGTCACGGGTTCGTCGACCGGCAACCTGGTGCTCGCCTCGGTGGGCCTGTTCCTGTTCGGCGCCTCGCTGGTCCTGTTCGCACGGCGCTCGCCGACGACGTCCGCTCGCTGACCGGTCCCCGGCCCGCCACGCCATGTCGTGGGCCGGGGGCGGTACGGCGCCGGCGGCGAGCCTGGTGCCGTGACCGCCGGCCGCCTACGATCGGCGGCCCTGCGCAGCCGCAAGCGAGGAGGGTGCCGTGCCGGCCACCGTGGTCGTAGGCACTCAGTGGGGTGACGAGGGCAAGGGCCGCTTCGTCGACCTGCTGGCCAAGGAGACCCAGATGGTCGTCCGCTACCAGGGCGGCCACAACGCTGGGCACACGATCGTCGTCGACGGGGAAAAGTTCGCGCTCCAGCTCATCCCGAGCGGGGTGTTGAACGACCACATCATCCCCGTCATCGGCAACGGCGTGGTCGTCGACCCACGGGTCCTCATCAGCGAGCTCGACATGCTGGGCTCCCGGGGCGTGGACACCTCACAGGTGCGGGTCAGCGGCAACGCCCACCTGATCCTGCCCTACCACCAGGAGATGGACGCCCTCATCGAGCGCTACCTGGGCGACAATCGCCTGGGCACCACCAAGCGGGGCATCGGCCCCGCCTACGCCGACAAGGCGCTGCGGGCCGGCCTGCGGGTGCAGGACCTGATGGACCCCGGGGCCTTCCGGGCCAAGCTCGAGGCCGCGCTGCGGGACAAGAACGCCACGCTCGCCCGGGTGTACAACCGCCTTCCCCTCGACGCCGACGAGATCGCCCACCTGTACCTCGAGGAGTACGCGCCCCGGCTCGCGCCGTACGTGGCCGACACGGTCACCCTGATCCATGAGGCCCTCGAGGCGGGCCAGCACGTGCTGCTCGAGGGCGCCCAGGCCACGTTCCTCGACCTCGACCACGGCACCTATCCCTTCGTGACCTCGTCGAACCCCACGGCGGGCGGCGCGTGCACGGGTAGCGGCATCGGCCCGCGCCACATCACCCGGGTGGTGGGGGTGGCCAAGGCCTATGCCACCCGGGTCGGCGCCGGGCCGTTCCCTACCGAGCTCTTCGACGAGGCCGGGGACCGCATCGTCGAGCAGGGCCACGAGTTCGGTACCAACACCGGCCGCCGCCGCCGCCCCGGCTGGCTGGACCTGGTGATGCTGCGCCAGGCCGTCCGCCTCAACTCCTGCTCGGAGCTGGCCATCGCCAAGCTGGACGTGCTCGACGGCTTCGAGACGGTGCGGGTGTGCGTCGCCTACGACGTCGACGGGCGGCGCACCACGAGCCTGCCCGATCTCCAGGGCGAGCTCGGCCGGGCCGACCCCATCTACGAGGACCTGCCGGGCTGGACGGCGAGCGTGCGACGCGCACGGGAGCGAGGCGACCTGCCCCCGGCGGCCGTGGACTACCTCGCTTTCGTCGAGCGTTACCTGGGCCTGCCCGTGCGCTACGTGGGGGTCGGGCCCGAACGCGACGAGTACGTGGTCTTCAACGGCGGCAGCGCACCGCTGGCCGTGTCGCCCGCCGGGGCCTGAGCATGGCGCCGATGGCCGACCTCGGCGGTGGTGGTGGCGGTGTCGGTGAGGCCGTCCCCACGGGCGCCAGCATCCCCAACGTGCTCGCCGACCGGTACGCCAGCCCGGAGATGACGGCCATCTGGTCCCCAGAGGCCAAGGTGCGCCTGGAGCGCGACCTCTGGATCGCCGTGCTCGTCGCCCAGGCCGACCTCGGCGTCGCCATCCCGGCCGAGGCTGTCGACGCCTACCGCCGGGCCCGGGAGCACGTCGACCTCGGGGCCATCCGGGAGCGCGAGCGGGTGACCCGCCACGACGTCAAGGCCCGCATCGAGGAGTTCAACGCCCTCGCCGGCTGGGAGCTGGTCCACCTGGGCCTGACCTCGAGGGACCTGACGGAGAACGTCGAGCAGCTGCAGGTTCGCCGCTCGCTGGAGCTCGTCCGTGACCGCCTCGTGGCCGTGCTCGCCCGGCTCGCCGGGCGGGCTACGGAGCATGGCAGCCTCGTCATGGTGGCGCGCACCCACAACGTCCCCGCCCAGCCCACGACGCTCGGCAAGCGGCTGGCCATGTCGGGCGAGGAGCTGCTCGCCGCCCACCAGCGCCTCGACGAGCTGCTCGGCCGTTACCCGCTGCGGGGGCTGAAGGGCCCCGTCGGTACGCAGCAGGACCTGCTCGACCTGCTCGGCGACGCCGCTCACGTGGCCCGGCTCGAAGAGGCCATCGCCGCCCGCCTCGGCTTCGCGAACGTGCTCGGCGCCGTCGGCCAGGTCTACCCCCGCTCGCTCGACTTCGACGTGGTCTCCGCCCTGTTGCAGGTGGCGGCGGGGCCGTCCGACCTGGCCCTGCTGGTTCGCCTGCTCGCCGGCCACGAGCTGGTCACCGAGGGCTTCCGCGCCGGGCAGGTGGGCTCGTCGGCCATGCCCCACAAGATGAACACGCGCTCCTGTGAGCGCATCTCGGGCATGGTGACCATCCTGAGGGGCCACGTCACCATGGCGGCCGGGCTGCTCGGGGACCAGTGGAACGAAGGCGATGTGAGCTGCTCGGTGGTTCGCCGAGTGCTGCTCCCCGACGCCTTCCTCACCGTCGACGGGCTCATGGAGACCACCCTCGAGGTGCTGCGGGGCTTCGGCGCCTACCCCGCCCTCGTGTCCGAGGAGCTCGAGCGCTACCTGCCCTACCTGGCGACGACCAAGCTGCTGCTCGCCGCCGTCAACCGGGGCCTGGGCCGCGAGCAGGCCCACGAGCTGCTGCGCGACCATGCCGTGGCCGCCGCGCTGGCCCGTCGCGAAGGCGGCGTCGTCGCGCCGGACCTCGTCGAGCGCCTGGCGGGCGACTCGGACTTCCCCTTGGGCCGCGAGGAGCTGGTCGCCGTGCTGGCCGACCCGCGCCGGCTCACCGGGCTGGCGGAGCCGCAGGTGACGGCGTTCGCCTCCCGGGTCGCCACCCTGGCCGGCGCGACCGGGGACGCGGCGTCCTACCGGGGGCGCGACGTCCTCTAAGGCCCGGTTCAGCCCGGCTCAGGCGGTGGTGATGGCGCCGCGGCTGATGCCGGCCCGGCGCAGCGTGGCCGCGGGGACGCCGAGCTCGCGCCACGCCGCATAGGAGATGCCCTTGCGCTCGCTGTAGGTGCGGGCCGCGTTCACGAAGTCACGCTCCAAGGCGTCGATGTCGACCTTGGACTCGGCGTTGGCGATCTCATCGAGCAGGTTCAACCGCTCTTGCACGAGCTGCAGGCGTCGCAGGGGATCGGCGTCGGCCAGCTCCTCCTCGATGCGGAGGAGCCGCTTGCGCATGGTGTCCGGCGTTCGTTTGCGGCCGCGTCGCGGGCGGTGAGCCTCGAGCGCTTCGAGGTAGCGGCGCACGGCGCGCCCTTGGGCGCGCCCCTCGGCCAACGCCGCTTTGTGGTCCTCGGACAGCCCTTGCCCGTTCGACTGCTCTGTCATATTCAGCACTCTTCGACGGTGGTCTTGTGCATCGGACATGGGGTGAGAAGACGGCCACACTCCACGATTGCGGATGATGCTACACCGCGATGGCGGTGGGAGGGAGGTTGGTTCTTGGTGCTCCTGGACGTTCAGCCGGAAGAGGAGGCGGGCGCGAGTACTAACCTTCGGGCGTGGGTAACGAGGCGCTCTGCCGGCACTTGTTGGAGTATTCTGTTCGTACCGGCGACTTCACGCTGAAGTCGGGTCGCCGCAGCACGTGGTTCATCGATGTGAAGCAAACGGCGTGTCGGCCGGAGGGGATCCTACTGATCGCCGACGCGCTGCTCGACGCCCTACCGCCCGATATCGACGCCATCGGTGGGCTCACCATGGGCGCCGACCCGATCGCGTTCGGTACCGCGGCGATCGCCGCCGCCCGGGGGCGGCCGCTCCGCTCCTTCAGCGTGCGCAAGGAGAGCAAGGACCACGGCGTCACCGGTCGCATCGCCGGTGCCCTCGGGCCGGGGGATCGCGTCGCCCTGACGGAGGACGCGAGCACGCGGGGGACGTCTGCGCTCGAGGCCGCGGAAGCGGTCCGCTCCTTCGGGGCGGTCCCCGTGCTCGTCGTGCCCGTCGTCGACCGCGGGGGGACGGCGGCCGAGCTGTCGGCGGCGCAGGGCCTGGCGTTCCGGGCGCTCGTCACCGCCGTCGACCTCGGCTTCGACTACGAAGGCGCCTGACCGTTGTGGTCGGGACCGGCGTCGATCCGGTGACCTCGCGCTTTTCAGGCGCGCGCTCTGCCAACTGAGCTACCCGACCTCGCACCCACCCCAGAAGGGGGCGGGTGGAGCGGTCCCGACGGGATTTGAACCCGCGACCTCCGGCTTGACAGGCCGGCGTGCACTCCAAACTGCACCACGGGACCGTGTCCGCTCGCCGGCGCAAGGAGCGCCGACGACGACGGGGGCAGCATAGCGGATGATGACCCGGTCCCCCAGCGGTATGGCCTGTGCCGCGGACGGACCGCGCCCGGGCTCGATCGGGGCGCCGCCGAGCCCACGCCGTGGCGGCCGCGAACGCGTCGGCCGTGGGCCAGTTCGGCAGGGGCCGCGGGGTGAACCCTGGTGAAGGACGAGCGTGCGCTTTGACATCGAGGACTACAAGGGACGAGCAGCACGGTCGGAACCTGCTCGTGACCCAGGCCGACGCCGACCCCGATATGACGCCCTTCCTCACCCAGCGGGCCTACCAGGAGCTCGGGCACGGCGAAGCGGTCGAGGCGATCCTGCGGTCCCAGGCGGTGGCCATGCCGCCCACGGTGAAGGCTCCCCATGGGCCCTCGTGGCGTGGCTGTAGGTCCGATCAGCCCGCCCGCTTCCGCAGCGCGGCCGCGGTGCGAGCGGGGTCGTAGCCGGGCGCCACGCCCTCGACGATCACCGCTGAGCCGTCGATGTTGTCCGTGCGCAGTGCCAGGATCGCCTGGTAGGCGGGCGAGTCGTACCAGGCCCGGGCGGCATCGAGATCCGGGAACTCGATCACGACGACGGTGCCGGGCCAGGGCCCTTCCTTCACGTCGACCTCTGCGCCGTGGACCAGGAACCGGCCGTGGTGGGGGTCGAGCGTGGCCTGGATGTGCTCCAGGTACTCGAGCACCTCCTCGTTGACCTGCGGGTTGAGGAGATGGGCAAGGGCGTAGGCAGGCATCGGGTCGCTCCTCCAGGAGTGGTGGTCGTCCCCCTGACGATGACGTGGCCCGGTCGTCGTGGCGACTACCTGGGACGTCATGTCGGCGGTGAGGCGGGGGCGCCCCCCGGGTCAGAGCGAGTACCAGAACTGGCAGCGGTGCTCGCGGCCGACGTCGACGGGCCCGATCCGCTCGGTGTGGAAGGACATGGCGATGCCGTGGCGATAGGTGTCCCAGCTCGGCGCGGGGCCTCCGGAGCGGGCGGACGCCGTCCACCGGTCGATCAGCTCCCGAGCCAGTTCCTGACGCTCGGGAGACATGGGCGGCGCAGGTGGCCCGGGCAGGTAGCTGTCGAATAAGTACGGGATGTCCGCGCCGTGCGATGCCCCGTATGGAAGGTCACCTGCGACCTGGTCGGTCGGCTCGGAGAACTCGTAGGCGTACACGGGCCCCCGCGTGCTGGCGGCCTCGTCGTAGAGCAGCTGCGAGCACGCGCCGACCATCCGGCCCTCGTCGGTCAACGCCGTAGCCAGGGCGACGCTCGGGGTCGCGAAGTCAGTGTGCGGGTACTCGGCGAGCACGGCCTCCGCGTCACGGCCGAACATCTCCGAGACGAGCTGTGGATACTGCTCGGCGGTGACGGGCTCGCCCACGCCGTCATACTGCGCGGCGATGTGGGCGCGCATCTCCTCACGGGTGCCGCCCTGGACGAGGGGCACGTCGTGGAGGAGGCCGGTCCGGGCCGCCTCGAGCGGCTGGCTCGGCAGGGGCAGGGTGCCGGTGACGGGGAGCCATGGCGCCTCGGCGACGGTTCGGTGGGCCAGGATGGGATCGGACCATAGGCCGGCGAGGTCCTGGACCGGCAGGTGGCGCAGGCAGCCGGCGACATCCTCGGCTTCTCCGCAGCCGAGTTCGGCGACCGCCTTTGCGCCGCGCTCGTCAGCTTCGCGCCGGGTGAGGAGGTCGTTGCCGCACGGCGCGCTGTGCACGATGGCCTTGTCGAACAGGCCCTGTGCCGTGGGGGAGGCGAGGTGCGTGCAGACGCTGAACCCGCCGGCGGACTCGCCCCACAGCGTGACGTTGTGGGCGTCGCCGCCGAACGCGGCGATGGTGGTTCGCACCCAGCGCAGCGCGGCCTGTTGGTCGGCGATGCCGAGGTTGCCGGCGTAGGGGTCCTGCAGCGACGCGTCGCGGAGGAATCCCAGCGCGCCCAGCCGGTAGTTGATCGTGACCACGATGACGTCGCCTCCACCGGTGACTCGGCGCGGGTCGTAACCGGCGCCGGACCCGCTCGAGAAGCCACCGCCGTGGACGAACACCATCACCGGGAGTGGGCCCGGTTCATGGCGCGGGACGTGGATGTTCAGGTACAGGCAGTCTTCGTCGCCCGCGAACTGCACGGGTGTGCCCGGCGGGTAGGTGAAGACCTGCGCGCACCAAGGCCCCGGTGCGGTCGCGTCGCGTACTTCGTCCCAAGGATCGGGTGGCCGAGGGGCCCGCAGGCGCAGGTCCCCGACCGGGGCCTTCGCGAAGGGGATGCCCTGGAACACGCGGTGGTCAGCGTCAACCGTGCCGCGAACGGCGCCATCTGCCGTCCGCACGATGTCGCCGTCGGCGGCAGCTCGGGCCGAGCTGCCTGCTGCAGCCGTGCCCGTAGAGGCGACGATCAGTGCTGTGACGGCGGCTCTGGCCGAGCTGCCTGCAGCGGCCGGGCCGGCAGAGGCGACGATCAGTGCTGTGATGGTGAGCAGGGCACAGACGACGGAGCGTGGGCGGGCCATCCGATGCCGCTTCCCCTTCCGCCGGCGTCGGGGCCCACGGGATCGGTCAGGCCCCGGGCTGGCCTCGGCGAGGTACTCGGCGTCGTTCGCCGACGTGCGGAGCGCCTCGATGTTGCCGCGATCGAGGCGGGCGACGTCTCGGGCCCGGGCGCGGAGAAGTGGCTTGTACATGTGCTGCCCCCAAAGGTCGTGCGGTCGTTCTGCCGACATCGAGGAGGGTCTCAGGACGTGCGGGTGGGAACATCGGCCAGTCGGTCGATGACCGGGGAGCCCCCTGGCTGATCGCACCGAGGGCAGGCCATCCCTGCGGAGGCGGCTGCGGTCCGGCGCCAAGGGGGGCACGCCTCCCGGGGCGCGGCGTCTCGGCGATCAGCGGGTAGCCGGCTTGGCTGCTTCCCCCTGGCCAGGGAACCGCGAAGGATCCTGCACCGCCACGGTGCACGAACCTTCGCGGAACGGCGGAGCGGTGAGCTCCAGCAATGAGGCCTCCCTCACTGCTGCGGCCGACCGCTACCGAGCACGACCTCGATCCCGGTCAGGAAGGCCCGGGCCGAGAGCTCGAGGGCCGTCTCCTCGTCGACGCGATCGGCGTGGACCGCCTCGTAGACCGCGGGAAAGGTGGATTCGAAGGCGGCGATCTCGGAGGTTGCCCAGGCTGCTGAGGTGGTGAGGAGTGCGCTCCCGACGGTCAGAGCATCCAACGACTCCCAGATCACCAACTGGTAGGCCGGGTCGATGCCATTGGCGCTCATCACCTGGGCCGTGTCCTCGAAGACCGCGAGACCAAATCGCCATTGTCGTCGAGCGGTGAGGGCGGGAGTGATGTTCGGGTGGACGGCAACCGCACGGCGCACCTTCAGGCATGTCTCGACGAGGTAGGTCTTCCAGTCATCGATCGGCCCTGTGTGCGGACGGATGTGAGACAGCACCCTCGCCGTGATGGCGTCGATGATCTCATCCTTGCCGGAGAAGTAGTGATAGAGCGAGGATCCATCGATGCCGAGCTCGGCGCCGAGCTTGCGCATCGAGAGATTGGCCATGCCATTCGCGTCGACGAGCGCTAGGGCGGCCTCAACGATCGCCTCTCTCGATATTGGCGAGCTGGCCGGTCGTCCGCGAGTCATCGTGCGCGTGTCATCATCTGCAACAGTTCTACCTCATCACGAAGGCCGCGGGTCGCGCTATGACGCCTCCGGAGCAGCCCGTGGCGCGCTCCAACCGCGACCCTGCCCGCCGGATGGGCTGGGCCATGGCGCTCAGGCGGTCAACGCGCATCGGCGCGTTGACCGCCTGGCGTCACGCTTGTAACCCGCCACCGCCGTCCCGCCATCGTCATCACGGTCTCGGGGCTCCGCTGGGTGCACCAACGAAGACCTCCAGCCCGAGCTGAGCGTTCTGCGGGTTCAGCCCTTGCCGTGGCGCAGGAGCTTGCCGGGCGTCTCGTTCGAGCAGTCGCCGTCGGTGAAGGTCTCGACGCCGTTCACGAAGATGTGGTGGTAGCCCGCAGCGTGCTGCACGCGTCGCCACTCGCCGCCGGGCAGGTCGAACACCGGCTCGCCGATCCAAGCCGGGGAGATGTCGAGCTCGTCGAGGTCGTAGACGAGCACGTCAGCGGGGGCGCCTTCGCGCAGGACGCCCCGGTCTTTGAAGCCCGCGGCATGGGCGGCCAAGGCCGACATGCGGTAGTGGGCCTCTTCGAGGCTGAGCTTGCCGGTGTCCCGCACCATCCAGGTGAGCAGGTCCGTCGTCCAAGCGCCGCCGGTGAAGAACTTGGTGTGGGCGCCACCGTCGGACACGCCGGGGATGGTGTAGGGCGACTCGTTGTAGACACCAGCCATGTGGTCGACGTTGTACGTCGGGCCCTCGCCCAGGAACTCCGTCTTGAGGTCCGTCTCGAGGGAGACGTCCAGCATCACGTCGAGGTAGTGCTTGCCCTCTTCCTCGGCGATCTGGCTGAGGCTCTTGCCCTCGTACTTGTCACACAGGTCAGGCCGGCCGGCGATGTGCTGGACGACGAGCCTGTGGGCCGGACCGCCGACGGCGATCTGGGTCTGGGTGAACAAGGTGTTCGCCGTGTCGGTCTCCCGCTTGATGGCCTCGCGGATGGCGGGGTCCTTCATCTTGCGGATCTTCTCTTCCAGCGTGCCCGTGGTGGCCTCACGCCAAGCGGGGCTCGAGTCGTAGAGGTTCCAGTTGTCGAGGGAGAAGGCGAACCCGGTGCGGATGGTGCCGCCCTGGCCGAAGATGCGCAGGCCGCCCGATTGGGCCTTGGCCAGCCACTCCAGGCGCTCCTGGTGGGTCCGAGGGTTCTTCTGGCTCACCGGGACGACGTTGTCGATGATCGGCCGGAGCGCGACCTCGGCCAGGCGCAGCTTGAAGTCCAGGTCTTCTGGGTCGTTCGGGTTGGCGCTCGTGGCCTGGGTGAGCTGGATGAACCCCTCGTCACGCTGCCTCAGTACCTCGGCCAGGGCGAAGATGTCGTCGTCGCACATGGTGTCGGTGACCATGGGAGTGCCGTCGAAGTCCGCCTGGGTGGAGTTCGGCCCCAGGCGCTGGATCGAGAAGCCGCAGAGGCCGGCGTCCATCCCCTCGTGCAGCAGGCGCTGCATCTCCTCGCGCTCGGCCTTGGTGGCCGGCCGGGACTTCGCGGCGTCGAGGCCCATGACGTAGGTCATGAGGGAGGCCGTGGGCATGTACTGCAGCACGTTGACGCCGAGCGGGGCGCCTTCGAGGCTGTCGAGGTACTCAGGGATGGTCTCCCAGTCCCACTTGGGCAGGAACCCCTGCACCATCGACTCGTAAGGGATGGCTTCGGTGCGGGTCATCGTCAGCATCGAACGATCCCGGAAGTCCGGCTTGCAGGGGGCGAAGCCGAAGCCGCAGTTGCCCAGCACCACCGACGTCACCCCGTGCCAGCCTGAGATCGTGCACCACGGGTCCCAACGAACCTGGGCGTCGTAGTGCGTGTGCAGGTCGATCGCCCCCGGGGCGACGATGCAGCCGGTGGCGTCGACCTCCCGCTCGGAGGTGTGATCGGCGCGGCCGCCGATCTTGGCGATGCGGCCGTCCTTGATCCACAGGTCGCCCTTGTACCGAGGCACACGGGTGCCATCGACGATCGTGCCGCCCTTGATGTGGACGTCGTAGCTGGTCATAGAGCTCTACCCCCAGAGGCTCAGGCGAGTGCGGCCAGGCTACGGCACAGGCGGGGCCGTGTCCAACGGTGTTGGACGCAGCGATGCGCGCACCGCGAGCCGCAAGAGGCCACGGCGAGCGGGGGGACTGACCTGACGGGGAGAGTCGGGCGACTCGCTCAGGCGGGCTGCTCGAGCTGGTAGAAGCGGGCCGCGTTGAGGCCCATCACCTTCGCCTGGTCGTCGGTGGGCAGGGTGGCGATGCGGGAGCGGATCTCGCCGACCACGCCGAAGCTGGCGTCGATGTGCGGGTAATCGGAGGCCCACACGAAGTAGTCCGCCCCGACGGCTTCGACGATGGGGGCGATGACGGTCTCGTCGGGGTCGGCCGACACCACGCACTGCCGGTAGAAGTACTCGCTCGGTTTGGCCGAGGTCGGGGTCAGCTCGCGCATGACCTCGTACTTGTGGTCCATGCGGTCGAGCCAGGCCGCGATCCAGGTCGCTCCCGACTCCAACACCGTGCAGCGCAGCTTCGGGTGCTTCTCGAACACGCCACCGGCGAGCATCTGGGTGAACGCCGCCATCACGTCGATGGCCAGGAAGGCGAAGAAGAACAGCTGCGTACCGGCGCCGCGCCGCGGCATCCACGACCGGAAGATCGGTTGGTCGCGCACCACGACGTGGAACCCGACGGGCATCTCCAGATCCGACACCGCAGCCCAGAACGGGTCGAACGCCGGGTCCATCAGGTGCCGGCCGCCCCGCGACTCGAGGTCGGGGGACAGGTAGACGGCTCGGCAACCGGCGTTGCGGGCTCGGGTGGCCTCGTCCACGGCGAAGTCCGGGTCGAGCAGCGAGATGTGCGCCACCGGCACCAGCCTGGACCGATCGTGGGAGCAGAAGTCCACGATGTAGCGGTTGTAGGCCCGGGTGTACGCGTTGGCCAGCGCTGGGTCGGTGACCATGCCCTCCCAGCAGATGCCGATGGTGGGGTAGATCAGGGCGACGTCGATCTCCTCGGCGTCCATCACCTTGAGCCGGGCGGCGGGGTCATAGCCGCCGAGGGGGCAACCGTCCTCGTAGTGCAAGCGGTTGGCGGGGTTGATGGCCACGGTGGGATCCAGCTCGATCCCGCCCAGGGCGGCCAACGAGTTGCGCAGCGTCTCCACGGGCCGCCCGTCGACGAGCAGCACCTCGTCGCCGCGTTCGTCGTCGTCGATGCGGATGGCCCGGTCACGGAGGGCTGGGTCGATGTAGCGCACCCAGGTGTCGCGCGGCTCCAACACGTGCCCGTCGGCGTCGACGGTGAAGAGATGGCCTCCAGGCTGCTCCGGCATCGGTGCCCCCATTGTCTGGCTGACCTACTTGTCTGTCTGGCCCGCTGCCCCCGCGCAGCGGGCCGACCGTACCACTCGCGCCCACCTCCTCGGCCGGGACAGGCGACCCTCCGTCGCCCTACTCCCCGCTGGCCCAACCGCCGTTGAGCTCACGTCGACACCTTCCCAGTCGAGCGTGTCGACCGGTCCGGGCGGGACCGTGGTGGGGGTGAGGAGGCATCGGAGGATCTTCGACTGCGGACGAGCCCCGGCAGGGCATCTCTCGCAGCTGTCCCGGCGACCGCTGGTGCCGCTGGTTTAGCAAGGTCGCTCGATCTCAGCTGCAGTCGACGGCGACCTCGAGGGCGGCACACACGTCGCGCATCCGCTGGCCGCTGAGGGCTCCGAGACGATCGACGAGCGTGGAGATCGAGACGCTCTCCACCGAGTCCAGGTTCACCGCGCTCCGACGGGGAACAGGGTCGTCGCCCGGTTCGAGCAGGACTTCGCTGGGGAGGTCGCGGATCGTCGTCGTGCAGGGGGCGATGAGCGTTCGGCGTAGGCGTGGGATGGCGGCGTCACGCGACAGGACCAGCACCGGTCGGCGACCGACCTCGGGCAGCTCGCACCACCACAGCTCGCCCCGGTACGGGAGGCCGGTCACGTCGCGGCAGCCGCTTGGCGGAACGATGCCAAGTCGCCCCACTCGTCGGGCTCGTCGATCGGGTGCTCGTCGTAGGCGGCGTAGGCAGCGTCGAGCCTGGCTGCTCGGTGGCGAGCCAGCAGGGCGGCGAGGGCCTCGTCGAGGAGGGCCGAGTCGGCGAGATCGCGGCGAAGGCGCCGAGCTTCCTCGAGCATCGCCTCATCGACTGTGGTGCTGACCCGAACCCGTCCCATGCCACAACTATGCCACTGCGGTGCCACAGCCGCAACAAGGCCAGCGGGCCACCATGACGTACGCGACCGGCCGCACCGACGAACGTCCGCCGCCGCTCGCACGCCAGCGGGTGATCTACGGTCGACAGCGTGGTTGTTCGTCCCACGGGGGCGGTCACCTTTCTCGTGACTGCCATCGAGAGCTCGCCGTCCCTGGGGAAGCAGGAACCCGAGGGTATGCGTCTGGCGCGGGCCGAGCACGAGCGCATCCTGCTCGCCGCAGTCGCCGCGGGCGATGGCGAAGTCGTCGAGCACACCGGCCACGGGTTGACGGCGGTGTTCCCCGACCCGGTCGGCGCCGTACGTGCTGCGGTCGACGGCCAGCGTCGACTGGTCGCCGCCAGGTCGACGTTGGGGCCCCGCATGGGGTTGCACACGGTGCCCGCGACGCCGACCGCGGAGGACCGAGCCGGTCCAGGGCCAGCTCTGGCCGCTCGGGTGATGGAGGCAGGCCGGGGCGGCCAGGTGCTCGTGTCGGAGGCGATCGCATCGTTGGTGCGCCACGCGCTCCCGCACGATGTCGGCCTCGTGGACCTGGGCGAGCGACATCTCCCCGGACTCGATCATCCGCTCGGGTTGTGGGCACTGCAGGGCGCCGGCCTGGGAGACCCGGCCGGGCCGGAGCTCGCATCGCCGTCCTCAGGAGCTGAGGTCCTCGTTGGCCGTGACCGTGAGCTGGCCACGTTGCGGGCCGCGTTCGGCACGGCCGCAGCAGGCCGACCGACGATCGTCTTGCTGGTGGGAGAGGCCGGCATCGGCAAGACACGCCTCGCGGATGAGGCCGCGGTGCTGGCGAGGGCCGCCGGGATGCGGGTGCTGCGAGGCGAGGCGGACGCCGCGGTGCGCCAGCCGATGGAGCTGTGGCGGGGGGTCTACCCTCCCTCGAGATCGTGCCGGTGAACGATCCGGCGCTGCCGGCCGAGGAGCGGCGGTGGGAGCACCTCGAGTTGTTGTCGAGCGCCCTGATCCCAGCGGCGCCGGCCGTCGTCGTCCTCGACGACCTCCACTGGGCCGATGCCATGGCCCTGTGGGTCCTCGAGCACCTGCCGAGGGCACTCGGCGACGCCCCGGTCGCGCTGGTGGTGACGAGCCGCGAGCGCGAACCCGGCATGCCGGGCCTCGACTCGGTCCGGCGGGTGTCCCGGCTGGTGCAGCTCGGGGGCCTCGACGTCGAAGCGGTGCGCCAGCTGGCGGCCGCCCAGGCCACCAGTCCGGTCGACGCGGTCGAGCTGCAGGCCCGGACGGGCGGCAACCCGCTCTTCGTTCGGGAGCTGCTGCGGGCGCCCGACGGCGGAGAGGTGATCGGTGAGGTGCTCGACCGCGCGCTCGGGCGGTTCGATGCCGGCACCCGAGAGCTGCTGGCCGCTGCGGCACTGGCCGGGGCCGGCACCCCGCTCGCCGTGCTCGCGGCGGCGACGTCAAGGACGACGAAGGAAGCCGCAGACCGTCTGGCCCCGGCGGCGCTCGAGGGCGTCCTGGACGAGGTGGCCCGGACGGGGGTGCGCTTCCACCATGCGTTGCTGGCCGATGCCGCCCTGCGGCTGGTCGACGCCCGCTCGCTGCACGCCCGGTTGGCGGCGGTGTGGGAGGCCGCCGGTGGGCTCGACGGCCGGGCGTCGGCGGCCGAGCATCGCCTGCGCGCCTCGGTGGGGCCCTCCGAGGTCGCCGACGCCGTCGCCGCCGCCAGCAAGATCGCCGCCGAGCTGGTCGCCGAGGAGCAGCCGGCCCGGGCGGCGGGCCTCCTGCGGGATGCCCGCGACGCCGCCGTCGAGTGCGTCGACCGCCCGGACCTGCGGGCCAGCGTCGCCCTCGACCTGGCCAAGGTCGTCCGCCGCCTGGGCGACCTCGAATCCGCGCTCGAGCACTACCAGGAGGCGGCGAAGCTGGCCCGTGACAGCTCCGAGCTCGTGTTGCGGGCCCGGACGGAGGTGGGCGCCCACCTGTGGGCCAACGCGTTCGTGCCCGACCCGGCGCGCCTGCGCCGATTGGAGGCGGTGCTCGCCGACCTCCCGGCCGACGAGCTGCGACTCCGGGCCCAGGTGCTCGGACGGCTCGCCGTCGTGGGCGGCGCCGACCTCGACGACGTGGACCGCGCCCGCGTCTGGGCCGCCGAGGCCGTCGAGGTCGCCCGCCGCGTCGGCGATCCGGTGCTCGTCGCCCAGGCCCTCCTCAACCGGACGATGTCGCCCGCGAGCCGAGCCGAGCTCGACGCCCGCCTGGTCGTCGCCGACGAGGTGGTCGGCCTCGCCGAGCGCGCCGGGCGTTCGGACCTCGCCTACTACGGCCATCAGCGGCGCTTCTGCCACCACCTCAACCACGGCGACGTCGGCGAACCACGCGCTGGAGCGCGCCGAGCTGCTGGCGGGGCTGCTGCCCTCACCGGGTTGGCGCCATCGCGCCCTGGTCCGGCGCACGACCCTGCTCGCCCTCGTCGGCAGCCGGCAGGCGGCAACGGCATCGATGAACGAGGCCGTGCAGACCGGCACCGGGCACATCGAGCCGCTCGTCCTGCTCAGCTGCGAACTCCTCCACCGGCTCATGCTGCTCGAGCTCTACGGAGGGGCCGACCCCCGGGCGGAGGAGCTCTACCGGACCGTCGTGCCCATGATCGACGACGTGCCCTCCCCACTCCTCCAGGTGCAGAGGGGCTTCGCCGCGCAGCGGCTGGGCGACGAGCCGCGGGTGCAGGACGTGCTGCTGCGGTACGGCGGGCAACCCGAGCGGATCCTGCGGTCGATGTCGGGTGACCAGTTCCTCCGCATGCTCTGCGACACCATCGCACGAGCCGGGGCGACGGCGCTCGTCGGCCCCGCCTACGACGCCCTCCTTCCCTACGCCGGCCTGCTCAACGTCGGCGGTGCCGAGTCAGTCGGGCTCCCCGTCGA
This sequence comes from Acidimicrobiia bacterium, assembly GCA_009377505.1. Classification (GTDB taxonomy): domain Bacteria; phylum Actinomycetota; class Acidimicrobiia; order Acidimicrobiales; family CAIXPF01; genus WHTX01. The sequence goes on along the minus strand of WHTX01000072.1, from coordinate 136 downwards.
CGACGTCCTCGGCCGCCTCGCCGCCCTGGCCGGCGACGTGCCGGCCGCCGTCCGCCACGCCCGCGACGCCGTGGCGCTGGCCCGCTCGCTGCCGTCACCGCCGATGCTCGTCCACGGCCTCGACCACTGGCCGACG
>WHTX01000071.1 GCA_009377505.1 Acidimicrobiia bacterium | reverse complement strand
GCTGGAGTCGGATCTCGACAAGGGGCCCGTCGGGCTCACGGCGCCAACGCTTCCCCTGGGATCAACGGACTCGACCCGCGGACGGATCGGTTCCTCGCCTCGGTCGTCGGTCGGTCCGGTGACGGCTCAGCGGGTCCGGTAGCGCGCGTAGATCAACCCGCTGCCGAAGGCACGCTCCTCGACCAGGTCGAGATCAAGGCGAACGCCGTCGGGGAAGAACCGCTTGCCGCCACCCACCACGCTCGTCGTCATGAAGAGGTGGTACTCGTCCACCAGGCCGGCAGCGATCGCCTGGGCGGCGAGGTTCGGGCCGTCGACGGTGAGGTCGTGATCAGCCTCGGCCTTGAGCCTGCGCACCGCTTCCGGGTCGAAGGTCTGCTCGATCCGGGTCTTCGCGCTCGACACCGACTCCAGCGTCGTCGAGTAGACGATCTTCTCCGCGGCCTGCCAGTCGCGCGTGTACTGCAGGATGTGCGGCGGCAGGTCGGGCTCGGTGTGCGCCGTCTCCCAGTAGACCATCGTCTCGTACATCCGCCGGCCGTAGAGGTAGGTGCCCACAGGGCGGAAGAGGTCGTTGATAAAGGTGTGCACCTCCTGGTCGTCGGCCCCCGTGCCGAGGCCGCCCTCCGCCGCCTCGGCGTAGCCGTCGAGCGAGGTGATCATCGAGTAGATGAGCTTGGCCATGCGTTTCCTTCGCGTACGAGCGTGTCGGTCTGCCCGTGGTCCTGGACGCTCTGACGCCCCGCAGACCCGGAACTCATCGATCGGCAGGCCGGCCCGCTCCGTCGGCCGTCAGATCCCGCACGAATCGCACCTCGGGCTGCCCGACCGCACACCTCGCCACGAGAGCAGTCACCGACCGAGGCAACCTACCGTGAGCCGCTGGTCAGACCCTCCAACCGCCGCCTCCATCGCTCGTAGCCGCGGCAATTGTGCGGACGTCACAATCAGGACGGCGACATCTCCGGCGCTTAGGCCGATCTTGCTGGCCGCCCGCATCTCTTTGCCAGGCGGGTCGGCCGGGAAGCCGTGACGTCATTTTGTGGTCGCCCCCGAGGGGCGATCACAAGCGTCACGGAGGCCCGGCCGACCCGCCCCCCCGAGGGGCGATCACAAGCGTCACGGAGCCCCGGCCGACTCGCCCATCACCCCGCACCGCCCATCAGGCGGCGGCCTGGGCCCTCGCCTCGTTCTGGCTCTGGTGCCACTCGAGGGCGACCGGTTCGTCGACGTACGAGAGCAGGGCATTGCCCTCGAGCTCGCCGAGGATGTCGCGGACCTCTGCCGGGGTCGCTCGGAAGAACTCGCGCCGCAGGTTCACCCGGTTCACGCGGCGGGACTCGAGCGCCCGGTGGAGGGTGGCTTCGAGGGCGACGGCGTCCTCGGAGAAGATCAGGGCGTGGGTGTCGAAGGTGAACGGCACCGAGGCGTCGCCCAGTTCGCGGACGCGGTCTTGGGGGACGAGGCGGCGAGTCAGGCCGATCTTGACTGTGTCGGGACCGAACGCACCGACGTTCGAGATGACGTAGACGTAGCCGGCTCGGTGGTTCGCGGCGCGGGCCTCGACAGCTTCGAGCTCGCCGGTGACCTCGGCCAGCTTGGCCTGGAGCTCGTCGATCTTGGAGCTGTCGCCCGTGCCCTGTCGGAGCGCGGCGAGGGCGTTCGCGTAGTGCGCCCGTTCCCGTTCGAGGCGTGCCTGCTCGCGCTCGAACTCCCGCCGGGCCTGCTCCTCGTCGCGGAGCCGGGCGCGAGCTTCGCGCTCGCGCTCCTTCTCCTCGGCTTCCTTGGCCCGAAAATCCGCGGTGAGCCGCAGCTCGTGGGTGCGTAGTTGGTGGTAGTACTCGGTCACCTCGATGCTCATGGTCCGGCCGAGCTTCGAGATCGTCGCCTTCGTCCTGTCGAGCCGTTCGATGGCCCGCTCGACGGCGTAGGGCTTGAGGGAGCGGACGAGGTTGTCGGCCTCGTTGTTGTAGGCACGCAGCATGAGCTTGGAGAAGTCCGTGACCATGCGCGCGCCCTCCTTCGCCGAACCGTTCACCTGCCAGTTCGTCGACCCTTGTACGGCCGCTCTCGACTTCGCCGTGCCACGGATGGCGTCGTTGAGCGTGGCGAGCTGGGCCTTGTAGGCGACGGCACTGTCGAGGGGGTGGGCGTACCGGTAGATGCCGACCTCCTGCAGCATGGCGGTCTCGCTGGTCTCGACGACCTTGGCGCTGAGGCAGTCGCGCTCGGCGCGCAACTCGACCAGCTCCGCGCGAAGCTGATCGCGTTCGCGGTTCACGGCGGCGCGCAACGCGTCGCGTTCGCGGGAAAGGGCGGCGATGTCTCCGGGGCCGAGCGCTGCCAGCTGCGCCTTGAGCTCGGCGTTCTCTTCCTCCAGGATCCTGCGGCCGCCGAGCAGCCCGCCCTTGCGGCCATCGAGCAGGCCCGCCAGACGGGAGCCCAGGCTCTCTTCCGATCCACCGTGTGCCAATGCGTTCGCGGGCGCACCAGGCCTGTCCAGTGCCGCCTGGCCGGCCGGCCTCGGGGCCAGATCGGCTGTCGGGGAAAGGCCCCAGGCCTGCTGGCTGGTTCCGCTCGCCGATGCAGTCGTATCGGGCGCCTGCGGGACGCGAGGAGGCGTCGCGCCGGTCGGGCCCGCGGCCTCGGCCGCCGGCCGAACATGCTCGGTCCAACGCTGCCCGTCCCACCACCGCCACCCGCCCCTGCCACTCGGGTCTGCGTACCACCCCGCCGCTGCCGCCATCCGACTGCCCCCTCACGCTGCAGAACGGCATCACTGCCGCACAGAGTGATGATCGGCCAGGACGGCGTCATCTCCAGCGCTTGGGCCGATCTTGCTGGCCGCCCGCATCTCTTTGCCAGGCGGGTCGGCCGGGAAGCCGAGACGTCATTTTGTGGTCGCCCCCGAGGGGCGATCACAAGCGTCACGGAGCCCCGGCCGACCCGCCCCCCGAGGGGCGATCACAAGCGTCACGGCAGCCCGGGCTACCCGCCCCATCCCCATCAGCCCGCACGAGCGATGAGGCGCGCCGCTCCTCAGGTTGTGGCGACGAGCACGTCCTCGCCGCTCGACGGCCGGAGATCATCTGCGCGGTCGGCGAAGTAGCGAGCGCCGAGGGACGGACCGGGCACGTGGCGAGCGTCGCGGAAGCCGGCCTGGCGTGCGAGTGCGAGCAACTCCTCTGGCGCATAGAAGCCGATGAACGGCGTGCCCGAGGCACGCGCACCCTGCTCGGCATGCTGCAGACCGGGACGGTCAGCCGGGTCGACGAGCTCGCTCGGCAGCAAGAAGGTCATCGCGAACGTGGTGCCGGGCGAGAGTCCGGCGACGGCACGCATCGTCTCCGCGGTCGCCTCCCTCGTCAGGTACATCGACACGCCGGTGGATGCGACGACCGCCGGTCGGGTGGCGTCGAAGCCCGCCGCCACCAGCTCGTCCAACCAGAAGCCCCCGACCTCGAAGTCGACGGGTACCAGCCGGAGCCACTCCGGCACCCCGTAGCCGAGGTCGACCAGGCGCTGCCGCTTCCAGGCTTGCGGATCCGGCTGGTCGACCTCGAACACGCCCAGCCGCGAGGCGAGCTCGGGCCTCCGTTGGGCGAAGGTGTCCAAGCCCGCGCCCAGTAGGACGTACTGCGATACCCCCGCCGCCCCTCGCTCCTCCACGAGATCCTCGATGAACCGGGCTCGCGCCACCATGGCGGCGCGAAAGGTCCTCGTGCCGTTCGGGTCCATGTCGCCACGCCGCCTCCATCCCGCCTCCGGGGCGGCGAGCTCGAGGCCGACGACGTCATCGAGGACGTGCGGCGGCGGGTCGAGCTGCACGTGCATCGCCCGCCAGAGCGCAACGCGCACCGCGGTGCTGTCAGGCGTCACGACGCGGACGGCGCCTGGAGGCTCCATCGCCGCCCGTCGGGATCGCGGATGACCATCTCTCGGGCGCCGTAATGCGTGTCCTCGAACGGGCTGACGACCTCGACGGAGGGGTCGACCGTGCACGCGGCGGCGTCGGTGACCTTGAGCACGAGCTGGATCCCCGTCGGCTGGGTCTCGGGGACCTCGGCGATGAAGACGTAGGGACCATCGCCGTTGCGGAGCTGGCCCGAGTGGTGATCCGTCTCGAACTCCAACTCGAAGCCCAGGGCCTGGAAGAACCTGGCGGTCTTGCCCCAGTTGTGCGTCTCCAGGAACACCGCCTCCATGCCCTCGGTCGTCATGTCGACTTCTCCTCCCGTGACACGTGCTTGCGCGCTCGGTCGGGGTCGTCGAGATAGCCGCGCAGCGCCTCGGCCACCAGCGCCGACAGCGACAGCTCGCGTTCGACGGCGTGGTGCTTGACCTGCTTGATCAACTCGACCGGCAGGTAGACGTTGAACTGCTTGACGGCGTCGTCGTCGCCCATGGTCTCGATACTAGCTTCCTAGGAACATAGGACGCGGGCCAGCCGGCGGAGACGCCATTGAGTCCAGTCCAGCGACCCGGCGCGACGACCGCCGTTGCGCCGTCAACATTCGAACACCGACCAGCAGATCTCGTTGCGCAAGCGCTGGTCGTCCAGGACCAGTTCGCGAATCGCATCCGGGAGGTGTTCGCGCTGCCAACGGCACTCGAGCCGTCCGGCGCTCTGGGTCTCGCCTGCGGGAGCCGCCGCACGCGCTGCCTTGATCGCGTAGGCCGCAGCACCGAGCTCGTGTGCGGCGACATGCGCCACCACCGCGGCCTGGCCGGCAGCGAATGCTGCGTGACGAGCCGCTCCGCTCAACACTCTTGCCGCCGCCATGGCATGGCCGCCGGCCGCGCGGGACTGGGACATCCTGATCTCGCCTCGCGCCCATGCCCGAATTTGTTCGATCGCCTGCTGGGGCCGGGGGTCTGACGCCTGCACCGACTCGAAGAGGTGCAGAACGTGCGCTGCGCACGCGGCCGCCCACAGAGCCAGGAGCCGATGGTCGCAGTCCGTGAGTGTCCCCCCGCGGCGGATGGTCATGAACCGGGGGTCGCGGTCCTTGGGCAGGATCACGGTTCCACCGTACGGCGGTGCTGCACGAACCCTCAACGCTGGGCTGAGGCGACCCATAGCGTTGGTTATCGACGCGTGAAGGTCAGGTGCGTGACACCGCTCGGTGGCGAGACCGCCTCGATGTCGTAACGCTCCTCGACGCCCTCGACGCCGTCCCAGAGGCGAACGCCGCGGCCGAGCAGGATCGGCACCTGCACGACGTGGAGCGCGTCGACGAGGTCGGCGGCGAGGAAGTCGCGGACGACGGTGGGGCCACCGCCGATGCGCACGTCGAGGTCGCCGGCTGCCTTCCGGGCGAGGTCGAGCGCCTCCTGGGGGTTGGCGTCGACGAAGTGGAACACGGTGCCGCCCTCCATCTCGATCGACGGGCGCGGGTGGTGCGTGAGCACGAACACCGGCGTGTGGAACGGCGGGTTCGGCCCCCACCAGCCGCGCCACTCGTCGTCGGTGCCGACATCGGTCCACGGGCCGGTCTGCGGGCCGAACTTGCCCCGGCCCATGATCTCGGCACCGATGCCGAGGCCATGGCGGTCGGCGAAGGAGTGGTCGACACCCGCGCTGCCCCCGGTGTCGCCGATCATCGAGCGCCAGAACCGCGTGGCGAACATCCACTCGTGCAGGCGTTCCCCGGCGTGACCGAACGGGGCGTCGAACGTGATGCCGTCGCCGGTCCCGAACCCGTCCAGGGAGATCGAGAAGTTGTGGACACGGACCTGGGACATGGCTGCCTCCCGAGCGGTAGAGTGCTTGCGATATGCAACTGGTTGACGCTACCGTAGTCGCAAGCAGTGGCAGATTGCAAGCACTTTCGGAGGAGCGCATGGACACCACCCCACGCTCGGGATGCCCGATCAACGCCGCCGTCGAGGTGCTCGGCGACCCGTGGGCGACGCTCGTGCTGCGCGACATCATGTTCGGCAACCGCCGCCACTTCCGCGAGCTGATCGCCGGCTCCGAGGAAGGCATCGCCACCAACATCCTCTCCAGCCGCCTCAAACAGCTCGTGGCCGCCGGGCTGCTCACCCGCGACGACGCCCGCCGTGGGCAGCGGGCGGCGTACTCGCTCACCGAGGCGGGCATCCAAGTGCTCCCGGTAATGGTCGCGCTCGGCAACTGGGGCCTCGCTCACCGCCACGGCGAGCGCCGCCTACGGGCCCGCGCCGAATTGCTTCGCGACGGGAGCCCCGAGCTAGTAGCGGCGATGATCGACGAACTGCGCGAGCTCCACCTCGGCGTCCCGCGCCCCGACCCGGGCGCACCGCGTGCCAGCGATCAGCTGCGCGCCGCCTACGTAGCCGTTCTGCTCGACAAGACGAGCAGCGAAGCCCCCGCGAGATGACCGACTCGCGAACTCCTCGTCTCGTCTTGCCAGGCGGGTCGGCCGGGGAGCCGTGACGTCATTTTGTGGTCGCCCCCCAGGGGCGATCACAAGCGTCACGGAGCCCCGGCCGACCCGCCCCCTTCAGCTGGCCTCGTCGTTGGCGTTCTCGCCGCCGGGCATCACGCGGCGCACGTCGTAGACCCCCTCGATGGCCTGCACGGTGCCCACGGCCACCGAGAGGTGGGTGGGGTCGCTCACCTCGAAGTCGAAGCGCATCTTCGCCACCCGGTCGGCGCCCGTGAGGGTCTGGCAGGCGAGGATGTTGATGTGGTGGTCGGCCATGCACGAAGCCACGTCACGGAGCAGCTTCGTACGATCGAGCGCCTTCACCTCGATGGACACCACGAAGGTGCCCATGCCGTCCTTGTCCCACTCGACGTCGACGAGGCGACCGGCCTGGGCGGCGACGAGGGACACGGCGTTCGCGCAGTCGGCCCGGTGCACGGAGACGCCGCGGCCCCGGGTCTGGAAGCCGATGATCTCGTCGTCGGGCACGGGCGTGCAGCAGCGGGCCAGGCGCACGAGCACGTCGTCGAGGGCCTCGACGTGCACGCCGGCGGCGTTGCGCTCGCGCCCGTGGCGGCGGGGCTCGAGCACCGAGGTGCTCACCTGCACATCGGTCTCCGTGTCGCCCGGGCCGAGGGCGCGCGTCACGCGGCCGGCCACGGCCCGGGGGGAGACGTGGCGCTCCCCCACCGCCCGGTACAGGGCCTCGAGGTCGGCGTAGTTGAGCTCCACCGCCGCCCGCAGCACGGCGCCCGACTCCATCACCTCGGCCACGGGCAGTCCGGCGAGGCGCAGGGCCTTCTCCAGCTCCTCCTGGCCGTTCTCGAGCACGATGTCGCGCCGCTCGCGGGCGAGCCACTGGCGGACCTTGGAGCTGGCCTTGGGCGTCACCACGAAGTCGAGCCAGTCGGCGGAGGGGCCGGCCTCGGAGGTCTTGGCCGTGAACACCTCGACCGTCTCCCCCGAGCGCAGGTGGGCATCGAGGGCGACGAGACGACCGTCGACCCTCGCCCCGATGCAGCTGTGGCCGATCTCGGTGTGGATGGCGTAGGCGAAGTCGATCGGCGTGGCCCCCCCGGGCAGGTGGAAGACCTCGCCCTTGGGGGTGAAGACCATGACCTCGTCCTGGTCGAGGTCGACCTTCAGGCTCTGCATGAACTCGGCGGGGTCGGAGACGTCGCCCTGCCAGCCGACGATGCGGTCGAGCCACTCGAGCTCGTGCGGCTCGGCCTTGTAGCGCCAGTGCGCCGCCACCCCGTACTCGGCGCGCAGGTCCATCTCCCGGGTGCGGATCTGCACCTCGAGCAGCTTGCCCTGGGGCCCGACCACGGTCGTGTGCAACGACTGGTAGGTCGTGTAGCGGGGCATGGCGATGTAGTCCTTGAAGCGGCCCTGCACCGGCTTCCAGGTCTGGTGGATCGAGCCGACAGCGGCGTAGCAGTCCTTGACCGTGCCGACGACGACTCGGATGCCGACGAGGTCGAAGATGTCGCTGAAGTCCCGGCCCTTCACCACCATCTTCTCGTAGATGGACCACAGGTGCTTGGGGCGCCCCGTCACCTCGGCGCCGATGCCCACGTCGCCGAGGCGCTGACGGACCTCCTCCACGACCTGGGTGAGGTACACGTCCCGCTCGGGCGTGCGGTTCCACACCATCTGGTCGATCTCTGCGTAGCGCTTGGGGTGCAGCGCGGCGAAGGCGAGGTCCTCGAGGTGGACGCGCACGTCCTGCATGCCGAGGCGGTGGGCGAGGGGGGCGTAGACCTCGAGGGTCTCCTTGGCGACGGCGTGCTGCTTGTCGACGGGCATCGCCGCCAGGGTCCGCATGTTGTGGAGCCGGTCGGCGAGCTTGATGATCAGAACGCGGATGTCGTCCGCCATGGCCACGAACAGCTTGCGCATGGTCGCCGCCTGCTGCGCCTCCTTCGAGGAGAAGAGCAGGCGGTCCATCTTGGTCACGCCGTCGACGATGGTGACCACGTCCTCGGGGAAGTCGCCGGACAGGTCGTCGAGCGTGAGAGCCGTGTCCTCGACCACGTCGTGCAGGAGGGCAGCCGAGATGGTGACGGGGTCGTTCGTCTGCTCGGCGACGATGCGGGCGACGGCCAGGGGGTGGGTCATGTACGCCTCGCCGGAGCGGCGCACCTGGCCCTCGTGGAAGGACGTGGCGAGCTCGAAGGCCTTGGTCACGAGGCCGGCCTGGGCGCGCGCCGCCCGGCCCTTGAACCCGGCCACGAGCGGCTCGACCTCGGTCGCCCTGGTTGATTCGGCTCGCCGCCACGGCAGGACGCGTTCCACGCTCACCATCCCCGCACCCAGCCTCCGGCACCGAGCTGTCGTCTAATAGCTGATCACCGAGAGGACCTCGTGCTCACCTAGACGCGAACGGCCGTCGAGGAACGTCAATTCCATCAGGAAGGCGAGGCCGGCCACCTCAGCCCCCGTGGCGGCGAGCAACTCGGCCGCCGCGGCGGCCGTACCCCCGGTGGCCAGCACGTCGTCGACGATGGCCACGCGCTGGCCGCCGCGTCGACGTGCACCTCGAGCCCGTCCTGGCCGTACTCCAGCTCGTAGCGCACCAAAGCGGTCGTCCACGGCAGCTTGCCCGGCTTGCGGACGGGGATGAACCCGAGCCCGAGGCGTTCGGCGACGGGGGCGCCGAGGACGAAGCCACGCGACTCGATGCCCGCGACCTTGTCGGCTCCGAGCCCCTCGACGAGCTCGCACATGGCGTCGACGGCCCGGCGCCACGCCGCACCGTCCGCCAAGAGGGGGGTGATGTCCTTGAACGCCACCCCCGGGGAGGGAAAGTCCGCCACGTCGCGGATGTACCTGGCCAGGTCCTCCGCGACCGCTCCCATCGGGATCACCGTACCCCTGCGGCGGAGCCCAAGGCCCGATCGCCCCTCAGCGCCGGCGCTGCTTGCGGGGGCGCGGCGGGATGACGGTGGAGGACGCCGGCCGCGGGGCGCCGGCCCCGGACTTCGGCGCGCCGCTGGAGGAGGCCTTGGCCGAGCCCCCGCCGGCCGCCGCCTTGGCCCGGGCCGTGGGGCCGTCCCCCGAGCTCTCCGCCACCTCGGCCGCGGTGGGCACCACGACCTCGCCGGGGCGCCGCTCCAGCCGCTGGCGGACCTGGCGGTACTGGGGCTGGCGCTCCTTCAGCCACACCACGATCGGCGTGGCCACGAAGATCGAGGAATAGGCGCCCACGAGGAGGCCGACGAGCAGGGCCACGCCGAACTCCTCGAGCGTGGTCGCGCCGAGGATGAACGAGCCCACCACGAGGATGCTCAGCACGGGCAGGATGGCCGTAATGCTCGTGTTGAGCGAGCGCATGAGCACCTGGTTCATCGACAGACTGGACAGCTCGCTGTAGGTCATGCGGCCGATGAGCGCGGTCTTGGCCGCGTTCTCCCGCAGCTTGTCGAACACCACCACGGTGTCGTAGAGGGAGAAGCCCAAGATCGTGAGGAAGGCGATGAGCGTCGCCGGTGTCACCTCGAGCTGCAGCACCGAGTACACGCCGACGCTGATGATGATGTCGTGCACGACGGCCACGAGAGCGCCGAACGCCATGCGCCAATCGCGCAGCGCCCAAGTGATGTAGATGGCGATGGCGATGAAGAAGAACACGAGCGCCCGGATCGCCTTGTTCGAGATCTCCTCGCCCCACGACGGCCCGACCTGGGTGACCGCCACCTGGTCGGCGGGCTCGCCGGCGGCCGCGGCAAGGGCCTGGCGGACCTCCTCGACCTCCTCGGTCGTCGACGTCGGCCCCTGGACGCGAACCAGGTTCCCGCCCACGACCTGGATCTTCGCCGACTCGAGGCCGAAGGAGCGCAGCACGTCGCGGGTGTCGCCCACCGAGAGCTCCGAGGTGGGGACCTCCCAGGCCGTGCCCCCGACGAAGTCGATGCCCCGCTCCAGGCCACGGAGGCCGAACGAGAGCAGGCTCAACACGATGGCGACCCCGGAGAGGACGAGCCCGTAGCGCCAGGCGCGGACGAAGTTGTAGTTCGTCTCGTTGCGGAAGAGCTGCCGCAGCGTGCCCATCAGACAGCCACCGGGGTCGAGGGCACGGGGGACGTGGGCGGCGACCCGGAGCGCCCCTTGGGGATGCCGAAGAGGTGGGGCCGCCGCTGGGCGAGGTCCGTGCTCGCCAAGAACTTGACGGCGGGGCGCATGAAGAACCAGGTGGCGAACAGGTCGAGCACTGTGGACAGGCCGAGGTAGAAAGCGAAGCCCCGTACCGGCCCGACCGTGAGCCAGTAGAGCAGCGCGGCACCGATCAGGGAGACCGAGTCGGCCTTGATGATCGTGGAGAGGGCGCCCCGGAAGGCCCGTTCCGAGGAGGAGCGCAGGTTGCGCCCGGTGAGCATGTCGTCCTTGATCGTCTCGAAGTACACGATGTTGGAGTCCACCGACACGCCGATGGACATGATGATGCCGACCACGCCGGCGAGGGTGAGAGCGAGGCCCTGGGTCTCGCCGAGCCAGGCCACCACCGCCCAGAGCAGGGCGAAGGAGGTCGCCAGGCTGGCGATGGCCACGACGCCGAGCAGCTTGTAGTAGAGGATCAAGTAGAGGGTGACCAGCAGGATGCCGATGATCCCGGCGATCACGCCGGCCCGCAGGGCGTCGTTGCCGACGGTGGCCGAGACCTCCTGGGACTGCTGCTGCTCGAGCTCGATGGGCAGGGAGCCGTAGCGCAGCGCCGTGGCCAGGTCGCGTGCCTCGCGTTCGCCGAAGTCGCCCGAGATCGTGGCCTCGTTCACGCCCTGGAAGTCGCTCTGCACCGTCGGCGCCGACAGCACCTCGCCGTCGAGGGCCACGGCGAGCTGGCCCGTCGGGCAGGCCTGTGCCTGGGCGAGACAGGTCGACGCGGCCGAGCGCCAGGCGCCCACGTTCTCCTCACCGTCCTTGAAGGTGATGAGCACGATCCACTGCCCGTTCTGGGTGAGCGTGGCCCGGGCGTCCGACAGGGCCTGGCCGGACACGAGGGAAGGCCCCAGCAGGTAGCGGAACGTCTCGACCCGGTCGCTGCCCTCGCCCTCGTAGCTCGGGAGCACGACCTCCCGGTCGGCGAGGTCCTGGTCCCGGGGGGTGATGGCCAGCGGGTCGGTCGGGGCCGTGGTGTCGGTGGTCGCCGCCGTGGTCGTGGTGGCGCCCTCCGTTCCCGCCGCCGTAGTGGTCGTGGTGGCGTCGGGCGCGGGGGTCGTGGCCGTCGTCGACGGCGGGGCTGCGGTCGTCGTCGTCGTGTCCTGGGCCGCCTCGGTGGGGCCGAGGGCCACCTCGCCCGGCCCGGCCGCCCCGAAGCCCGACTCGCTCGTGGAGGTCGGCGCCGCGGTGGTGGTCGTCTCCCCGCCGGCGGTGGTCGCGGTCGTACCGGTGGCGCCGGGGGCGGTCGTGGTCGTCGGCTCGCCCGGCGCCGTGGTCGTCGCGCCCGGCGCCGTGGTCGTCGCGCCCGGTGCCGTGGTCGTCGTCTCGCCGGGGGCGGTCGTCGTCGTCCCCTCCTCACCGGCGGCGCTGGGCGAGGGCACCACCCCGACCACCGGCCGGAAGCGCAGCTCGGCGGTGGTGCCGACCAGCTCGAGCACGCGCTGCTGGTCCTTCACGCCGGGGAGCTGGACCACGATCGTGTCGCCCTGGCGGTTGATGTCGGGCTCGGCCACGCCGAGGGCGTCCACCCGGTTGCGGATGATGGCCATCGCCTGGTCGATCCGGTCCCCGAGGTCCTGGCTCTCGGTGCCCGGCCGCGGCCGGAGCACCACCGAGATGCCGCCCTGCAGGTCGAGGCCGAGCAGCGGCTTCCACCCCACCGCCAGGACCCCGACGAGCATGGCCACGGTCAGGCCCGTGAAGGCGACGAGGGTGGACAGACCGGGTCTACGCATGCATCACGTCTCGGTGGGGGTCACGGCGTGTGGGTCACGGCGTGGGGCTCTCGGCGTCGTCGTCGGGCGCGGCGTCGAGCGACGGGTTCGCCGGGTTGCCCGAGGCGAAGACCCGCTCGGCGATGGCCTTCCGTGACACCTTGATCTCCACGTCCGGGGCGATCTCGAGGAACAGGGTCTCCCCGTCCACCTCGGTGACCCCCCCGTAGATGCCGCCGGTCGTGAGCACCTCGTCACCGGCGCCGATGTGCCTGAGCAGCTCGTCGTGGGCGCGCTGGCGCTTGCGCTGGGGCACGATGAGGAAGAAGTACATGACGCCCAGAAGGGCGAGGGGGAAGAGCAGCGAGAGCATGGGTCTACCCCTAGCTTGTGCGAGAGCGCGCGGAAAGGGCGGATGGCAGGCTAGCGCCCGTCCCAGGTCTCCAGCACGTCACGTCTGAGCGTGGCGAAGGTCCCCTGCACGATCGCGGCGCGCATCCGGGCGACGAGGTCGAACAACCACCACAGGTTGTGCAGCGTGACGATGCGCATCGCCGTCAGCTCGTGGACCCCGAAGAGGTGGCGCAGGTAGCCGCGCGAGTACCGGGACACCAGCGGGCACGGGTTGTCGGGGTCGAGGGGCCCGTCGTCACGGGCGAAACGGGCGTTGCGCAGGTTCAGTCGCCCGGCCGTGGTCAGCACGGTGCCGTGCCGGGCGAGCCGGGTCGGCAGGACGCAGTCGAACATGTCCACGCCGTTGGCCACGGCCTCGACCAGCCCGGCGGGGTCGCCCACGCCCATCAGGTAACGGGGCCTGTCGGGGGGCAGCTCGGCTGTCGCCGCGGCCAGGGCGGGGACCATCTCGGAGCGGGGCTCGCCGACGGAGAGGCCGCCGATGCCGTAGCCCTCGAAGCCCAGCTCGGCCAGGTGCCGGGCGCCGCGAGCGCGGAGCGCCTCGTCCACGCCGCCTTGCACGATGCCGAACTGCGCCTGGTGCGCGGGGCGGGCGGCGACGTCGAGGAAGGCGGCCCGGGCGCGGGCGGCCCACCGTTGGGTGCGCTCGGTGGCCTCCTGTACCGCCTGGTGCGGGGCGGGCAGCGCGGGGCAGACGTCGAGGGCCATCTGGATGTCGGCGCCGAGGGCGGCCTGGACGGCCACCGCCGTCTCGGGGGTGAGCTGGTGGCGGCTGCCGTCGTAGGTGGAGGCGAACGTCGCCCCCTCCTCGTCGACCGTGGGCCGGAGCGAGAAGACCTGGAAGCCCCCCGAGTCGGTGAGCAGGTGGCCGCGCCAGCCCATGAACCGGTGCAGCCCGCCCAGCCCGGCTATGACCTCGGCGCCCGGGCGGAGCATGAGGTGGTACGTGTTTCCGAGCACCACCTCGGCGCCCAGGGCCTCGAGGTCCTCGGCGCTCAGGGTACGCACGGCGCCTCGAGTCCCAACAGGCATGAAGGCCGGCGTGCGGTAGGCGCCCCGGGCCGTTCGCACCGTCCCGGCCCGGGCCCCGCCGTCGCAGGCCTCGACGTCGATGTGCAGGTGCGGGAGGCTGTCGTCGCCCTCGCTGGTCACCGGGCTTCCCGGGCCCGGCCGCTCACGCTGCTCGCGCCGCCGGCGTGGGCGGCGGCGCCGGGAGGGCCGGCGGCGGGGGCGGCGCGACGGCGCTCGAGGAGCATGGCGTCGCCGAAGGAGAGGAAGCGGTAGCCACGCTCGAGGGCGCAGGCGTACAGGTCCCGCCACCGGGGCCCGACGAACGCCTCGACCAGGACGAGCAGGGACGAGCGGGGCACGTGGAAGTTCGTGAGCAGGCGGTCGACGACCCCGAAGGGGTGGTCGCCCCGGATGAACAGGTCGGTACGGCCGCGCTCCTGCCCCGTCGCCGCCCAGGCCTCGAGGGCGCGCACCACGGTGGTGCCCACCGCCGTCACGCGCCGTGCCCCCAACAGGGCGGCCACCGTCTCGGGGGGCAGGTGGTAGGCCTCCTCGTGCATGACGTGGTCCTCGACCCGTTCGGCGGTGATGGGCCGGAACGTGGCCAGGCCGACCACCAGTTCCAGCCGGGCGACGGTCGCCCCGCGTGCCTCGAGCGCCTCGAGCACGGCGGGGGTCAGGTGCAGCCCGGCGGTAGGCGCGGCCGCGGAGGCCGGCCGCCGGGCGAAGACCGTCTGGTAGCGCTCGGGGTCCTCGAGCGCCTCGGTGACGTAGGGAGGGAGCGGCACCTCGCCGTGCCGGGCCAGTACCTTGAGGACAGGCTCGGGCCCTGCGAAGCGGAGCTGCCAGCGCCCCTCCCCCGTGCGGGCCACGACCTCGACGCCGAGCCCCTGTCGCACCAGCAGGTCACCGGGGCGCACCCGGCGACTGGGCCGCAGCAGCGCCTCCCAGGTGCGCTCGCCCACCTCCTCGAGCAGGAGCGCCTCGACGGCGCCACCGGTGCCCGCCCGGCGCAGGCGAAGGCGGGCGGGCAGCACCCTCGTGTCGTTGACGACCACCACGTCGCCCGGCCCGCACAGGCTCGGGAGGTCGGCCACGACCCGGTCAGCCGGCGGGCAGCCCGGCCCCCGGTCGACGAGGAGGCGTGCGGAGTCGCGGGGCTCGACGGGCTGCTGGGCGATGCGGTCGGCGGGCAGGTCGTAGTCGAAGTCGGCGGTGTCGATGTTGGGCCTCGTGGCGCTGCGGGACGCGGCGACGATACCCCCCGGGCGTGGCCCACCAGCCAGCGACGGTGGCCAGCGGCCTGGCAGCCAGGAGCGCGGGTTCCCGCCAGCCCGCTGCCAGCGCCCGTGGGCCTGGGGCGGCCGGGGTGGCCGACCACCCGTGCAGTGGTCGGGTGCGTTCGTGCCCGGCCACCGGGCTCCAGGGCACCCGGAGCGGCCCGCACCTCCGAGACCCGCCCCCCCGCCGCCGCCGACCGCGCCCGGGGGCCGCCCGCTACCCGCCGTCCACGGGCAAGCCGAGCGCCACCCGGCCGGCGTGCAGGAGCGTCTGCTCGGGAGTGAAGGGGTGGTACTTCGCGGCGCGCACGTCCCGGTAGCAGCGCTCGATCGGCGACGTGCGGAAGAAGCCGGCGCCACCGGCGACCTCGAGTGCCAGGTCGCACACCTCCACGCCTCGGGTGGCGATCTCACGCTTGGCGGCCATGACCGCGCTGACGCGCTCGAGTGAGGGCTCAGGGTCCTCCCCCACGGAGGCCAAGGCGCCGTCGAGCGCCCAGCCCATGACCCGGAGGCCGATGTCCATGAGGCCGATCTGGCGCAACTTGGACGAGTCGTCGCCCCGGGACGCGCCCGCCACCAGGGCCACCGCCTCGTCCCGCGCCCGATCGGCCACGCCCAGGTACACGGCGGAGATGACGGGCATGGCGATGCTGACGATGACCTGGAGCGGCGCGTCCACCACGCCGTAGGGGCGACGGGCGACGACCTTGTCCTCGGGCACGAAGACTTCGGTGAACTCGACGTCGTGGCTGCCGGTGCCGCGCATGCCCAAGGTGTCCCAGTTCTCCACCACGTGCACGCCCTCGGCCCGCACGGGCACGGCCATGTTCAGCACGATCTTGTCCGCGTCCCCCGCCTCGCCGCCGGCAGTGCCCGAGCGGTCGCCCCCGTCGTCGTCCGAGAGGACGAACATCGTGGAGAACACGTCGCCCACGGGGACCTGGCTGGCGAAGACCTTCCGGCCGCTCACCCGGTACCCGCCCTCCGTGGGCACAGCCGAGCCCCGGGGGTGCGTGAAGTCGGCGCCGCCCGTGGAGACGAGCACCAGGCCCTCCTCTGCCACCCGCCGCAGCGTCGCCTCGGCGCCGGGCAGGCCCCGCCGGTAGCGCCACGCGGTGAACAGCACGATGTGGTGGTGCATCGCCGAGGCCAGCGCTGTCGACCCGCAGTGCCAGGCGAGCTCGCGCTGGGCCATGGCCACCTGGCGGATGGTCGCCCCGCGCCCGCCGAGCTCCTCGGGCACGGCCAGGGCCAGGTAACCGGAGGATTTCAGCAGAGCGAAGGCCTCGGACACGAAGCTGGCGTCGCGGTCGTGGCGGGCGGCGTGCGGGGCGATCTCCTTGCCCAGCGCCCTCGCCCAGGCCACGAGGTCATGTTCACGGTCCGCTGCGTTGATGGTGCTCGTCATGGGCCGATCCTGCGCCGCCGCGGCCACGGCTCCTAGTACAAGATCTGCACCGGTCGCTCACCCTTGGCTCGCTCGACCCATCACGCTGACCTGGTGGGTGCGCCGAAGAGCGGCGACCGATCGGGCCAGGCCGGCGGCCACGGGCCATGGGGTTACTCGAAGAGGCTCTGGGGCTGGGGCTGCAGCGCGGCGGAAGGCATCTCGAGGCCGAGGTGCGCCCAGGCGGCCGGGGTCGCCACCCGGCCCCGCGGCGTGCGCATGAGCAGCCCCCGCTGGATGAGGAACGGCTCGTTGACGTCCTCGACCGTCTCGGTGGGCTCGCCCACGCTGATGGCCAGGGTGGACAGGCCCACAGGGCCCCCGGCGAAGCGCCGGCAGATGGCGTCGAGGATGGCCCGGTCCACCTTGTCGAGGCCGACCTCGTCGACGCCGAAGAGCCGCAGGCCCGCCCGGGCGGTCGGCGCGTCCACGATCCCCGCGCCCCTCACCTCGGCATAGTCCCGCACCCGGCGCAGCAGCCGGTTGGCGATGCGGGGCGTGCCCCGTGCCCGGCGGCCGATCTCCGCGGCGCCCTCCACCTCGATGGAGACGTCGAGGATGGCGGCGGTCCGGGTGACGATCGCCTCGAGGTCGGTGGACGTGTAGTAATCGAGGCGGGCGACGTAGCCGAAGCGGTCGCGCAACGGCCCGGTGATGAGCCCGGTGCGGGTGGTGGCGCCGATGAGCGTGAAGCGGGGCAGGTCGAGGCGCAACGTGCGGGCGGCCGGGCCCTTGCCGAGCACGATGTCGAGCTCGAAGTCCTCCATCGCCGGGTAGAGGACCTCCTCGACGGGGCGGGCGAGGCGGTGGATCTCGTCGATGAAGAGCACGTCACCGGCTTCGAGCTTGGTGAGGATGGCGGCGACGTCGCCGGCCCGCTCGAAGGCGGGGCCCGAGGTGACGTGCATGGCCACACCGAGCTCGTTGGCCACGATGCCGGCGAGCGTCGTCTTGCCCAGGCCCGGCGGGCCGGCGAAGAGCAGGTGGTCGACCGGCTGGCGTCGCCGTCGAGCCGCCTCGAGCATCACCTGGAGGTGCTCCTTCAGCTCGCCCTGGCCGACGAACTCCCCCAGGTCGCGGGGGCGCAGGCCGGCCTCGCCGTCTCCCGGGTCGTCATCGGGGCCGGGGGCGGGCTCGAGCAGCTCGTTGCGGCTCACGATGAGGTCACCTTCGTCGCCCCCACGCCCTCGTCATCGGGCCAGGCGCTGCAGCGCGCCGCGCAGCAGGGCCGCCTCGTCGCGGTCCTCGTCCATCCCGTCGAGGGCGAGTCGGGCCTCCTCGCTGCTGTAGCCGAGCTCGACGAGGGCCTGGCGGACGACGGTCCGCGGCGCGGTGTCGAGGGCGGCGCCGTTGGTGGCGGGCCCACCGGCGCCGTTGGTGGCGACGGGGCCGGCGAGGGACTCCACGTCGAGGCGCGCCTTGAGCTCCACCAGCAGGCGCTGGGCCGTCTTGCGGCCGACGCCGGGCACGAGGCAGAGGGCGTCGAGGTCTTCCTCGGCGAGGACCCGCAGCAGTTCGACGGGGCCGTGGACCGACAAGATGGCGAGGGCGAGGGCGGGGCCGACGCCGTGGGCTCCGAGCAGGGCCTCGAAGCAGTCCCGCTCGGTCCGGGTGCCGAAGCCGTACAGGGCTTGGCTGTCCTCGCGGATCAGGTGGTGGACCAGCAGGTGCGCCGGCCCGCCGACCGCGCCGAGGCCCCGGGCCGTGGACGCCGTGACCGTGAGGCGGTAGCCCACCCCGCCCACCTCGACGAGCACGTCGCCCCGGGGGCCGCGGTCGGCGAGCGTGCCCCGCAGCGACCCGATGACCCCGGTCAAGGTGCTGCCCGCTCTCGGCCGCTCGGGCCATTCGCTCCGCTCGGTGCTGCCCGCTCTCGGCCGCTCGGGCCATTCGCTCCGCTGATGGGTTTACCTTCCATCACAGAGGCCTCCGCCGGGGAACGCTTGCTTCGCTTGTCCCTCGAGGACTGACGTGAGACCGCGTCCCCGGCGGGTGGTCTC
>WHTX01000070.1 GCA_009377505.1 Acidimicrobiia bacterium | reverse complement strand
GCGGAGGCCTGCGGCGAGCTCTTCGGCGTCGACGTCGGCCTGAAGTGGCCGAACGACCTGGTGCCGCGCCCCGACGACCGCAAGCTGGCCGGGATCCTGGCCGAGTCGGCCAGCGGGCCCGACGGCGTCAGCGCCGTGGCGATCGGCATGGGCCTCAACGCCAACGGCCCCCTCCCCCCCGAGGTGCGGGGCACGGCCGTGACCCTTCACGAGCTCACCGGCGCCCCCGTCGACCGTGAGGAGTTGCTCATCGCCGCGCTGCTCCGTGTCGACGACCTCTTCGACCAGGTCACGACGCCGGCAGTGGCGGTCCGGTATCGCCGGCTCTCGGCCACGATCGGGCGGGAGGTGCGCGTCGAGCTCGAGGGCGGCGACCTCGTGGCCGAGGCGGTCGACGTGGACGAGGACGGCCACCTGCTCCTCGACCCCGGCACCGGCGACCTCGTGCCCCTCGCCGCCGGGGACGTGGTGCACCTCCGCCCTGCCTGACCCATTCTGCGGCAACTGGGCCGGCCTGACTGCCCCGCCCGCCCTGACCGCACCGCCCGGACTGACCGCACTGGCCGGCCCGGCCCGCCGCCGAGCCCGACCCGGGGAGCGGGCCCTCAGTACCCCCGGGGGACGGTGCCACCCCGCGACCAGCCCCCGTCCACGACGAGCGTCTGGCCGGTGATGTGGCCGGCGTCGGGCGAGGCGAGGAAGGCGACGGCGGCGGCGACGTCGTCGGGTCGCCCGATGCGCCCGTTCGGGGTCACCTTCACCCAGGCGTTCTCGTAGTCCTCGCGCTCGGCCGCCGTGCGCTCGGTGAGGGTCGGGCCCGGGGCGATGGCGTTGACGGTGATGCCATGGGGGCCGAGCTCCACGGCGAGCTGGCCGGCCAGTTGGCCGACCGCGGCCTTGGTCGCGGCGTAGCCGGCGAGCCCGGGCAGCGCCCGCTGGGCCATGACGGACCCGACGAGCACGATGCGGCCGGGCACGGCTCGAGCCACCATGGCGCGCGCTGCCGCCTGCACGGTGAAGAACGTGCCCTCGAGGTTGACCGAGACCAGCTTGCGCAGCGGCCCCGGCTCCTCGTCGAGGAAGGGCACGAAGCGAGTCATGCCCGCGTTCGCCACGACCAGGTCGAGCCGTCCCCACTTCCCGTCGATCTCGGCCACGAGCTGGCGCACGGCCGCCGTGTCGGCCACGTCGGCGGGGTACGGCAGCACGTGCTCGACGTCGAGCTCGCTGTTCACGTCGGCCGAGGCCTGCGCCGCCAGCGCTGCGTCGATGTCGTTGAGCGCCACCGTCGCCCCCTCGGCGGCGAGCACTCGGCAGATGGCGAGGCCGATCCCCGTGCCCGCGCCGGTGACGATGGCCACCCGTCCCGCCAGCCGGCCTCGTCGTCCAGGCATCCGGGCGAGGGTAGCCATGATGTTTCACGAGGCTCGTAGCCACTGCAGCTGACCTGGGACGCGACGGCGACAGGCCTGAGCGGGCACCGGCTCCGCTGACCAGGCGGAACGAGCACGATCGAGAGGCCCGCGGCTCGTCGGGGGTGCTCGGGGAGGGCTCGGGCCGGCTGGTAGCGTTGCCCGCCGTGGCACCCCTGCCCGACGGCGTCAAGCTGCGCCGCACGTGGCCCCAGCGGCTGCTGCTCACCCTGAACGTGTTCGTGGTCCTCGGTTGCTTCGCCACCGCAGCCGGCCTCGGCTACGTCGAGTCCAAGGTGGGCAGCGTGCAGCGCATCTCCCTCGGCAGCGTGCTCACCAGCTCGCCCGACTCGCCGGGCATCGCCGACCCGATCAACATCCTGCTCGTCGGGGTGGACAGCGAAGCGGGCCTCGACCCCGAGGACCCGCGCATGCAGGACCGTGACGGCGGCCTCCGCTCCGACACGATCATGCTCCTGCGCCTCGACCCCGAGCAGACCAAGGCCATGTTGTTGTCCTTCCCCCGCGACCTGTGGCTGACGCTCGGGGACACGGGCACGCGGGCCAAGATCAACTCGGCCCTGCCCTTCGGGGGGCCGGACCTGCTCATAGAGACGATCCAGTCCAACTTCGACCTACCGGTGAACCACTACGTCCAGGTCGACTTCGCCCAGTTCGAACAGCTCGTCAACGTGATCGACGGCGTCGAGATCCCCTTCGACAAGCCGGCGCGGGACGAGTGGACGGGCCTGCAGATCGACGAGCCCGGCTGCATCCGCCTCGACGGGGCCCGGGCCCTCGACTACGTCAGGTCGCGCTACTTCGAGTACTACGAGGACGGCGAGTGGGTGGCCGACCCCTCTGCCGACCTGTCCCGCATCCGCCGCCAGCAGGACTTCATCCGCCGCAGCCTCGAGCGCGCCGTGGAGAAGGGCGTGCGCAACCCCTGGACCCTCAACGGCATCGTCAACGTCGCCCTCGACAGCGTCACCGTGGACGACAAGCTCACGCCCCAGGACATCATCGGCCTGGCTCGCCGCTTCTCCTCCTTCGACCCCGCCAGCCTCGAGCTCTACCCCCTCCCTGTGTACGTCGACGCAACGACCGACGGCACCTCCATCGTGCGCCCCGTGGAGCGCGAGGCGAAGCCCATCCTCGACCGCTTCCGGGGCATCGACGCCAGCGCCGGTTCGCCCGAGGCCGTACAGCTGACGGTGCTCAACGGCACCGGCCGCCCGAACGAGGGCAGCACGACCGCCGAGGGCCTCCGAGGCGTCGGTTTCGAGGTCGCCTCCGTGGGCGACGCCGAGACCGTGGACAACGCCGAGACCGTCGTCCGCTACCTGCCCGACGCCCGCCCCGGCGCCGAGCTCGTCGCTCGCTACCTGCTCGGCGGCGCGGTCCTCGAGGAGGACCCCGAGCTCACGTCCGCCGCCGTCGAGGTCACCACCGGCCTCGACTTCACCGGGGTGTCGGGCGAACCGGCCCCGGCCACCACCACGTCGGCACCGGCCACCACGTCGAGCACGACGGCGGAGGGCGAGGTCACCGACGAGGCCACCACGACGAGCGGCCTCGGTGTGGTCCCCGGCGAGGGCCGCACCGACATCTGTCCCTGACCTTTGCGTTGACGCACCTCGAGGAGGGCCCATGCAGGATTGCCGGGTCGATCGGCAGGTGGAGTCATCCACGTCCGCCGGTAGAAAGGTCCGTGGTGCCTGCGGCGCGCGGCCCTGCTCCGGTCTCGGGTGCCGGGGAGCCCAGGCCGTCGCTCGGGCCGGGGCGGTGCTCGCATGAGCGCCGCCCGTGGCTCTTCGAGCCCCCCTGTGCCCCAGACGGAAAGGCGGAACCACCCCATGGGTAAGATTGCGGTGATCGGCACCGGCTACGTCGGCCTCACGACGGGCGCTTGCTTCGCCCACCTCGGTCACGAGGTCATCTGCGCCGACATCGATGCTGACAAGATCGCCCGACTGAACCGGGGTGAGATCCCCATCCTCGAGGCCGGCCTCGACCGCGTCGTCGAGGAGGGCCGTGACTCGGGCCGGCTCCGCTTCGTGGTGGGCGCGGCCAACGCCGCCCGCCAGGCCGAGTTCGCCTACCTGTGCGTGCCCACGCCCGAAGGGCCCGACGGCTCGGCCGACCTCTCCTACATCGAGGCTGCGGCCCGTGAGATCGGCCCGGTGCTGCCCCCCGACGCCGTGGTCATCAACAAGTCGACGGTCCCCGTGGGCTCCACCCGGGTGGTCGAGCGGGCGCTCGGCCGGGCCGACGTGAGCGTCGTCTCCAACCCCGAGTTCCTGCGCGAGGGCTCGGCTGTGCAGGACTTCCTCCAGCCCGACCGCGTCGTCATCGGTGCCGACGACCAGTCCGCGGCCGTGCGCGTGGCCTCCCTCTACGTCAAGGTCCCCGCCCCCCTCATGGTCACCGACCCCGCCTCGGCCGAGACCATCAAGTACGCGTGCAACGCCTTCCTGGCGACGAAGCTGTCCTTCGTGAACGCCGTCTCGGTCATCTGCGAGAACGTCGGCGCCGACGTCAACGACGTCATCCTGGGCATGGGCTACGACCGGCGCATCGGCCACGAGTTCCTGCGCCCCGGGCCCGGTTGGGGCGGGTCCTGCTTCCCCAAGGACACGAAGGCTCTCGTGCGGATCGCCGAGGACCACGGCTACGACTTCAAGCTGCTCCGCGGCGTGGTGGAGGTCAACGACGAGCAGTTCGAGCGCACGGCCGAGAAGGTCGTGAAGATGGCCGGCGGCTCGGTGAAGGGCGTGCGGGTCGCCGCCTGGGGCCTCACGTTCAAGGCCCGCACGGACGACCTGCGCGACTCGCCGGCCATCGAGATCCTCACCCGCCTCGCCGCCCAGGGCGCCGAGATCCGGGCCTACGACCCCGCCGTGGAGCGGGCCCTCGAGGGGATCGAGGTCGTTACCGATCCCTACGCCGCCGTCGAGGGCGCCGAGGTGCTCGTCGTGCTCACCGAGTGGGACGAGTTCAAATGGCTGGACATGGACAAGGTCAAGAGCCTCATGGGCTCCTACCGTGTCGTGGACACCCGTAACCTCCTCGACCGCTCGGCGCTGCTTCGCCGGGGGTTCACGTACCAAGGCATCGGGAGGAGCTGACCTCGTGGCTCGCATCGTCGTCACCGGAGGAGCGGGGTTCCTCGGTTCCCACCTGTGCACGTGGCTTCACGACCGGGGCGACGAGGTCGTCGCGGTCGACAACCTGATCACCGGCGACGTGGCCAACCTCGAACACCTCATCGGTAGGCGGGGCTTCACGTTCCTGCACCACGACGTCACGAAGTACGTCTGGGTGCCGGGCCAGGTCGACTCCATCCTGCATTTCGCCAGCCCGGCGTCGCCCAAGGACTACCTGGAGATGCCCATCCAGACGCTCAAGGTCGGCGCGCTGGGCACGCACAACTGCCTCGGGCTGGCCAAGGAGAAGGGGGCGAAGTTCTTCCTCGCCTCCACCTCCGAGGTCTACGGCGACCCCAAGGTGCACCCCCAGCCCGAGACCTACTGGGGCCACGTGAACCCCGTCGGGCCGCGCGGCGTGTACGACGAGGCCAAGCGCTTCGGCGAGGCCATCACCATGGCCTACCACCGCGAGCACGACCTCGACGTGCGCATCGTGCGGATCTTCAACACCTTCGGGCCCCGGATGCGGCCCAAGGACGGGCGCGTCGTGTCCAACTTCCTCGTGCAGGCACTGCAGGGCGAGCCCCTCACCATCTACGGCGACGGCACCCAGACGCGCAGCTTCACCTACGTCGACGACGAGGTGCGGGGCATCCTCGCCCTGCTCGACTCGGACTACGTGGGCCCGGTGAACATCGGCAACGACGGCGAGTTCACCCTGCTGGAGCTGGCCAAGCTGGTGCTCGAGGTGACCGGCTCGAGCTCGGAGATCGCCTACGAGCCGCTGCCCGTGGACGACCCCACCCAGCGCCGGCCCGACCTCACCCTCGCCCGCCGGGTGCTCGGGTTCGAGCCGGAGGTCCCCCTGCGCAAGGGCCTCGAGCAGACCGCCCCCTGGTTCGCCGAGAAGCTGCACATCTGACGACGCCCGGCGAGGCGGGAGCGCAGCTCTCCGCCCGCCGGGGCGGGCCACGGCTGGCAGCCCCGGGCGCGAACGGGCACACTGGCTCGCCCGTGCGCGTCGCCTACACCCTCGAGCAGTGCTGGCACCGGGTGCCCGGTGGGACGGCCACGGCGGCGCTCGAAGTGGCACGGCGGCTGAGCGGGTGGCCCGGCGTCGAGCTGGTCGGCGTCGCCGCCCGCCACCGCCGCCCGCCCGACCCGAGCTGGGCGCCCCCGGTGCCCGTCCGCGTCCTGCCCCTGCCCCGTCGTGCCCTCTACGAGGCGTGGCACGGCCTGCGCCGGCCCTCGGTCGAGCGGGCGACCGGCCCGGTCGATGTCGTGCACGCCACCGGCGTCGCCGTCCCCCCCCGCCGTGCACCCCTGGTCGTCACGGTCCACGACCTCGCCTTCCTCGCCGACCGCCGCCGCTACACGCGCCACGGCGTCCGCTTCTTCATGCGGGCGCTCGAGCTCGCCCGGCGCGACGCCGACCTGGTGCTGTGCTCGTCCGAGGCCACCCGTCGGGAGTGCGAGGCCGCGGGCTTCGACCCGTCCCGGCTCCGCGTCGTGCCCCTCGGCGTGCGCGGCCGGGCTGCTCCGGCGGCGGCGGTCACCGTCGCCCGGCACCGCTACGGGCTGGCCCGGGACTACGTGCTCTGGGTGGGCACGGCGGAGCCGCGCAAGAACCTGCCCGTCGTGGTGGAGGCCTTCCGCCAGCTCGGCCGCGACGACCTCGACCTCGTGCTCGTCGGGCCCGACGGCTGGCACGTCGACCTGCCCGAGCTCGTCCGGCCGCTCGGCGAGCAGGCACGCCTCCTGGGCTTCCTGCCCGTGGCCGACCTCGACGCCGTCACCGCCGGGGCGCGGGCCTTCTGCTATCCGAGCCTGCTGGAGGGCTTCGGCCTGCCCGTAGCCGACGCGCTGGTGCAGGGCACGCCGGTGGTCACGTCGGCGGGCACGGCCACCGCGGAGATCGTGGCCGACGGGGCGGGCACGGCCGTCGACCCCCGCGACCCGGCCGCCGTGGCCGAGGCGCTCGGGGCCATCCTCGAGGACGAGGCCTTCGCCGCTGGCCTCGTGGCCGCGGGGAGGGCGCGGGCTGCGGAGCTGACGTGGGAGCGCACCGCCGAGCGCACCCTGGCCGCCTACGCCGAGGTGGTGGCGTGAGGCGGACGAAGGTGGCCGCCAACCTGCTGTGGCTCGTCCCCGGCCTGGTCGGCGGGAGCGAGGAGTACGTCGTCAGGTCGCTGCTCGCCCTTGCCGAGCACGGGCCGGCCGACCTCGACGTCACCGTCTTCGGGCTCGGCCCGCTGCCTGTCGCCCACCCCGATCTCGCTGCCGCCTTCCCCCAGGTCACGCTGCCCTGCCCGGCAGGCTCAAAGCGGCCCGGGTCGGTGCCGAGACCTCCTGGCTCGCCGCCCGCTGTGCCGTCGGGCGCTTCGACGTCGTGCACCACGCCGGCGGCGTCGTCCCCCCGCTCGCCCCGGCCCGGCGGGTGCTGACCGTGCACGACACCCAGCCCCTCGACCTGCCGGAGAACTTCTCGGCGACCAAGCGCTGCTGGCTCGGCGCCATGCTGCCCTGGTCGGCCCGGCGGGCCGAGGTCGTCGTGTCCTCCACGGCGTGGGTGCTCGAGTCGGTGGTGGCCCGGTGCGGTACCGACCCCGCCCGCACGGCGCAGGTGCCGCCGTGCTTCGCCCCCCCGCCCCTGCCCCCGAGCGTCGAGGCCGTCGCCGCCACCAAGGCCCGCTACGGCATCGGGGGCCCCTTCGTCGTCCATCCCGCCATCACCTACGCCCACAAGAACCACCTGGTGCTGCTCGACGCGGTTGGCCGGGTGCCGGGCCTGCACGTGGTCCTCACCGGCGGCGCCGCCGGCAACGAGGCGGCCGTCGCCCGGCGCGCCGGCGAGCCCGACCTGGCCGGCAGGGTGCACCGGCTCGGGCGGGTGCCCCGGGCCGACCTCGACGCCCTCCTCTCGGGGGCCGTGGCCCTCGCCTTCCCCTCGCGCTACGAGGGCTTCGGCGTCCCCGTCCTCGAGGCCATGGCCCTCGGGTGCCCGGTGGTGGCCGCCGACGCCACCGCCCTGCCCGAGGTGGTCGGCGGCGCCGGCCTCCTCGTCGGGCCCGATGACGTCCTGGGCTGGGCCGACGCGCTGGCCGGCCTCGCCGTCGACCCGGCGTCCCGCCAGAGGCTGGCCGCCACAGGCCGGGCGCGGGCAGCATCGTTCGACCCGCGGCGCACGGCCGGGGCCTTGGCCGAGGCCTACCACCGCGCCGCCGGCGACGCGCCCAGCACCGAGGGGCGGACGCGGTGAACATCTTGGTCCTCTGTCCCCACTACGCGCCTGACGTGGCGCCGACAGGGGAGGTGATGACCTCCATCGCCGGTGCTCTCGCCGACCTCGGGCACCGCTTGCACGTCGTCACCGCCCTGCCGTGGTACCGCGAGCACGCCGTCGACGCCGGGTGGGGAGGCCGGCCGCTGCGACGGGAGGCGGCCGCGAGCATCGGCCGGATCAGCCGGGTGCACCCCTTCCCCACGGACAAGAGCAACGTCCCGGCGCGGGCGCTGGCCTTCGGCGGCTTCACCGGCCTGGCCACCGCCGTCGCCGTCGCCGACCGCGAGCGGCCCGACGTGGTCCTCGCCATGTCGCCCCCGCTCACGCTGGGCCTGGCGGGCTGGGCGGCCGCCGCCCGCTTCCGGGTGCCCTTCGTCTTCAACGTGCAGGACGTGTTCCCCGACGTGGCCGTTGAGCTCGGCGTGCTCCGCGGGGCGCGGGTGATCGCTGCCGCGTCCCGCCTCGAGCGCTTCACCTACCGCCGGGCGGACGCCGTGACCGTGCTCTCGGCCGACCTCGCCGCCAACGTCGCCGCCAAGCTCGGCGGCGGGCCGGGGGGCGACCCGTCCAAGGTGCGGGTCATCCCGAACTTCGTCGACACCGAGCTCATCGCCGTGGCCAGCCCGGACAACAGCTACCGGCGCGAGTACGGCCTCGAGGGCCGGACCGTGGTGATGTACGCCGGCAACGTGGGCTTCTCCCAGTCCCTCGACCTCGTCGTGCACGCCGCCAGGGACCTGGCCGAGCGTCGCCCCGAGGTGGTCTTCGTGGTCAACGGCGGGGGCTCGGGCCGTGCCGCGCTCGAAGACTCGGCCGCCGGGCTCGACAACGTGCGCTTCGTCGACATGCAGCCCAAGTCCCGGCTCCCCGAGGTGCTCGCCGCCGCGGACGTCCACCTCGTCCCCCTGCGCACCGGCCTCGCCCGCTCGTCGGTGCCCTCGAAGCTGTACTCCGTCCTTGCCGCCGGGCGGCCCGTCCTCGCCTCGGTGGACGAGGGCACCGAGGTGGCCAACACCGTGGAAGGGGCGGGCGCCGGCATCGCCGTGCCCCCCGACGACCCCGTCGCCTTCACGCGGGGCCTCGACGCCCTGCTCGACGACCCGGCCCGTCGGGCGCGTGCCGGGCAGGCGGGCCGCCGCTTCGTGGAGGGCTGGGCGTCGCCCGCGGCCGTCGGGCGGGCCTACGCCGACCTCTTCGCCGAGCTGGTCGAGCGCCGTCGCCGCCGGGCCGGACGGCGCGACGGCTAACCGAGGCCCGCTGGCTAACCTGGTCGGCGCCATGTCGCCCTCCTCCTCCACCAGCAAGGTCGCCCGCGTCGCCCGTTCCGCCGGCCGTCGCCGCGGCCCCGGCCAGGGTCGCAGCCTGGGCTTCCCCGTCGCCATTGGGCTGATCGTCCTCCTCGGCTGCCTCGTCGTTTTCTTCGGCCGCGACCGGCGCCTCAGCGCGGCGAACGAGGCCCCCCGGCTGGGCGTCGACCACTGGCACGCCGCGTTCGGGCTCTACCTGTGCGACGCCTTCGGGCCGATGCTGACCGACCTGCGGGGTGACGCCCGCGGCGTGCACACGCACGAGGACAACGTGATCCACATCCACCCGATCTCGTCGGTCGCCGCCGGGGACAAGTCGAACCTCGACGACTACTTCTACGAGGTGAAGCTGGAGGTCACGGACGACAAGATCGTCCTGCCCGGGGGCGAGACGTACCAGAACGGCGACGATTGCAACGGCCAGCCGGGCAAGGTCATGCTCGCCAAGTGGGACAACGCCAACAGCGAGGGCCCGCCCGAGATCGTCACCAGCGGGTTCGGCGGTGAGCGATTCCACAACGACCGCATGGCCTTCACGGTGGCCTTCGTGCCCGAGGGCACCGAGATCCCCAAGCCCGAGAGCGTGCCCACCCTCGACAACCTGAGCGACGTCGACCCCAGCCAGCAGACAGGGGCGACGAGCACCACGGCGCCGGGCGACCCCGCGGGCGGGGACGTCGTCGAGGGCGAGGGCACCTCCACCACGGCGCCCGGCGGCGACGCCTCGACCACGACGGTGGCGGGGGACACGACGACGACCACTTCAGCGCCGGCGCCGAGCACCACCACGGGCGGCTGAGGGGGGCTCGGGTAGGCTCCCCGGGCCAGGTACCTCCACGCGACCCAGCCAGGAGCCATGCACGCCATCGTGCTCGTCGGGGGCTTCGGCACCCGCCTCCGCCCTCTCACCTCGACCCGGCCCAAGCAGATGCTGCCGCTGCTCGACCGCCCGATGATCGAGTGGGTCGTCGAGCACCTCGCGCGCTTCGGCGTCGACGACGTCGTGCTCTCCCTCGGTTACCTGCCCGACGCCTTCCGGGCCGCGTACCCCGACGGGCGCTGTTGTGGCGCCCGGCTGCGCTACGCCGTCGAGCCCGAGCCCCTCGACACCGCCGGGGCCATTCGCTTCGCCGCTCGGCACGCCGGGCTCGACGAGCGCTTCGTGGTGGTGAACGGTGACGTCATCGCCGATGTCGACCTCGGGGCGCTCCTGGCGCTGCACGTCGCGCGTGGGGCCGAAGCCACCATCCACCTCGCTGAGGTCGAGGACCCGGCGCGCTACGGGGTCGTGCCCATCGACGACGCCGGTCGGGTGCTCGCCTTCATCGAGAAGCCGGCCGCGGCCGACGCGCCGACCCGTTGGGTGAACGCCGGCACCTACGTGCTCGAGGCCTCGGTGCTCGACCGCATCCCCGAGGGGCGCCGGGTCTCGATCGAGCGGGAGACGTTCCCCGCCCTCGTGGCCGAGGGCTCCCTCTTCGCCGTGCAGGACGACGGCTACTGGATCGACGCGGGTACGCCCGAGTGCTACGTGCAGGTGCAACTCGACCTCGCCGCCCGGGACGGGGGCCGGGAGGGAGGCGGGGCCGGCTACCGCCACCCCACCGCCGTCGTGCGCCGTGGGGCGCACGTCGAGCGCTCGGTGCTGATGGCCAGGACCGTCGTCGAGGCCGGGGCCGAGGTGGTCGGGTCCGTCCTCCTGCCCGGTGCCGTGGTCGCCTCGGGGGCCCGGGTGGCGGCCTCGGTGCTCGGCGAGGGGGCGACCGCCGGGCCGGGCGCGCTCGTGCTCGACGGCTCGCTCGTGGGCGACGGGGCCTTGGTGCCGCCCGGGGAGCATCGCCGGGCCCGCCTCGGTGTGGAGGCCCCCGACTCCCCCTCCGCCGACGCCGCCCTGGGAAGCGCGTGACAGGTCGTCTCGACGATGGCACCCTGCGTGGTCGAGCTCACACCCCGGAGGGATCTATGAAGGCACTTGTGACGGGAGGCGCCGGCTTCATCGGCTCGACCCTCGTCGACCGCCTCCTCGCCGACGGCCACGACGTCGTCGCACTCGACAACCTGGCCACCGGCACGCTGGCCAACCTCGTCGACGCACGCGCCCACGGGCCACGCTTCAGCTTCGTGGAGGGTGACATCCGCGACCGTGCCGTGGTGGCCACGATCGCCGAGACCGCCCCCGAGGTCGTCATGCACCTCGCGGCCCAGGCCGACGTTCGGGTCTCGGTGACCGACACCTTCTACGACGCCATGGTCAACGTGGTGGGCTCGGTGAACGTCCTCGACGGCGCCGTGGCCGCGGGCGCTCGCAAGGTCGTCTTCGCTTCGTCCGGCGGCACCATCTACGGGGAGCCGGCGCCCGAGGTCCTGCCGGTCTCCGAGGACCACCCCCAGGAGCCGCTCTCGCCCTACGGGGTGGCCAAGAAGGTGGTGGGCGACTACCTGCGCGCCTACCAGGCCCTCCACGGGCTCGAGTGGACGGCGCTCGCCCTGGCCAACGTCTTCGGCCCCCGCCAGGACCCCCACGGTGAGGCTGGCGTCATCGCCATCTTCACCGGCCTGCTCCTCGCCGAGCGCGAGTGCACGGTGTTCGGCACCGGCCGCCAGACTCGGGACTTCGTGTTCGTGGACGACGTCGTGGACGCCTTCGCCCGCTCCGCGACCCAGGGGAACGGCCGCCTGCTCAACATCGGCACGGGCGAGGAGACCTCGGTGAACCGCCTCTACGAGGTGATGGCGGCGGCCGCCGGCGTGGCCCGCCCGGCGCAGCTCACGCCGGCCCGTCCCGGTGAGCTCGACCGCAACGTGCTCGACAACAGCCGCGCCCGCGAAGCGCTCGGGTGGGCCCCCGACGTCAGCCTGGAAGAGGGCATCAGCAGGGTGATCGCCTGGTTCCGCGCCCGCCAGGCCGCAGCCTGAGGGCGCGCCGGGCCGAGCGGGAGAGCAGGCTCAGCGGGCGACTCGAGGCGACAGCCGCCATCGGGGCGTACGGGAGGCGGCCGGTCGCGGCCGGCCGCCCTCAGCGGAACAGGTCCTCGGAGTGATGGCGGACGATCTGGGCGCGCACCGAGCCCTCGCCCAGCCAGGCCGGCTCGACGCCTCGGACCACGGCGGCGGCCACGCCCGTGGCCTTGCCCATCACCAACTCCGCCGCGCTGGCCAGTTCGTCCACGACGCAGACCTCGGTGACCTGGAGCACCCGGCCCTGGGAATCCTCGGTGCCCCGCAGGTCGACGACGGCCGAGATGCCGGCACAGCCGATGGCGACGTCGGTCAGGCCCCGTCGCCAGGGACGGCCGAAGGTGTCCGAGACGATGACGGCGACGGTGGCCCCGGCGCGGTGGTTCAGCCCGTCGCGGATGCGGCGGGCTGAGCGGTCCGAGTCCTCGGGCAGCAGTGCGGCGTAGCCGCGGTCGACGTTGGACAGGTCGATCCCGGCGTTGGCGCAGATGAAGCCGTGCTTCGTCTCGGACACGATGAGGTCGCCCCGCCGGCGCAGCACCCGCACGGACTCCTGCTCGACGAGTGGCTTGTGGGAGAGGGGGTCGTCGGGGTCGACGGGGACGAGCATGTCCTCGGCCTTGGAGACCACCTTCTGGGTGACGACGACCACGTCGCCGTCGAGGAGGGGGTTGCCTTCGTCGCGCGCCGCGCTGGCGATGAAGCCGGCGAGGTCGTCGCCGGGACGGACCTCGGGGATGCCCGTGATGGGGAAGATGCGCAGATCAGCCACGGCCCGGGCGGGCTCCCACCGCGTCGAGGACGATCCCGGCCAAGGCGGCCGCCGTCTCTGGGCTCCGCATGACCGTCGGCGCCACGAGGCAGCGCACCCCTTCGGCCTCCACCGCCGCCCGCAGGTGGGCGTCCGCCTCGTCCACCACGAGCACCGAGCAGAGGCGGCGGTAGATGCGGGCCACGCCCACGACGGAGGACTCGTGGCCGAGCTCGCGCAGCAGCCGGTCTGCGGGGCCTTTCAGGGCCACGCCGCCGACGATGGGCGCGACGGCCACGCAGCGCTCCCGGGCGGCTTCGACGGCGGCGCGCACGCCGGGCACGGCCAGGACCGGGCCGATGGAGACGATCGGGTTCGACGGGGCGATGACGAGCACCTCGGCCTCGGCGATGGCCTCGAGGGCGCCGGGGGCGGGAGCGGCCTGGTCGGCTCCGGCGACGCGTATGGCGGCGACCGGCACGTCGTGGCGCTGGCGCACGAAGTAGTCCTGGAAGTCGACGTCGCCACCCTCGAGGAGCGTCACCACCGTGGCGAGGGGGTCGTCGCTGATGGGCACGAGCCGCACGCCGACGCCCCAGGCCCGGGTGATCTCCGCCGTCACCTCGGAGAGCGTCGCCCCCTCGCTCCGGCGCTGGGTGCGGTAGAGGTGGGTGGCCAGGTCCTTGTCACCGAGGCGGAACCAGGACTCGCCGCCGTAGCGGTCGAGCGCCCCCATGGCCGCCCAGGTCTCCCCGGCCAGGCCCCACCCCGTCTCGGGGTTGATCGCCCCGGCGAGGGTGTAGGTGACGGTGTCGAGGTCGGGGGAGATGCGCAGGCCGTGCAGGACGAAGTCGTCGCCCACGTTCACGAGGGCCACCAGCTCGCTCGGCCGGCGCACGAGTTGCAGGCCGGCGAGGAACTTGGCGGCGCCGACCCCTCCGGCGAGGGTGGTGATCATCGAGGCGGCAGCCTACTGGTGCGTCGCCACGGCTGGTCGGCCTCAGTGCAGGGCTCGTAGGCGGCCGGTGAGCAGGTCGAGGTCGGCGTCGACCATCATGGCCACGAGCTCGGCGAAGGAGGTCTTCGGCTCCCAGCCCAGCGTCGAGCGGGCGCGGGCCGGGTCGCCGACCAGCAGGTCGACCTCGGCCGGGCGGAAGAAGCGCTCGTCCTGGGTCACGAAGTCCTGGTAGTCGAGCCCGACGTGGCCGAAGGCCAGCTCGCACAGCTCGCGCACCGAGTGCGTCTCGCCGCTCGCCACCACGAAGTCGGCCGGTGCGTCGAGCTGCAGCATGCGCCACATGGCGTCCACGTAGTCCCCGGCGAAGCCCCAGTCCCGCTGGGCGTCGAGGTTCCCGAGGCGCAGCTCGGAGGCACGGCCGAGCTTGATCTGCGCCACGCCGTGGCTGACCTTGCGCTCGACGAACTCGAGGCCCCGGCGGGGGCTGCCGTGGTTGAACAGGATGCCCGAGCAGGCGAACAGGTCGTAGCTCTCCCGGTAGTTCAGGGTGATCCAGTGGCCGTAGACCTTGGCCACGCCGTAGGGGGAGCGAGGGTGGAACGACGTGCGCTCGGTCTGGGGCACCTCCGCCACCTTGCCGAACATCTCCGACGTGGACGCTTGGTAGAAGCAGATGTCGGGGTCGACCACGCGGATGGCCTCGAGCAGGCGGGTCACGCCGAGCGCCGTCGTCTCGCCGGTGAGCACCGGCTGGCCGAAGCTCGTCTGCACGAAGGACTGGGCGGCGAGGTTGTAGACCTCGTCGGGGCGGTGGTCGCGGATCACCGAGATCATCGAGCCCTCGTCCAACAGGTCGCCGGGGACGAGGGTGACCTTGTCCTGGATGTGGGCGATGCGCTCGAAGTTCACCGTGGAGGAGCGGCGCACCATGCCGATGACCTCGTAGCCCTTGTCGAGCAGGAGCTCGGCCAGGTACGAGCCGTCCTGGCCGGTGATGCCGGTGATGAGGGCGCGACGTCGGTCCACGACACCGTTCTAGCCCGCAGGTCGCGCCCGGTCTGCCAACTGGGTTGGCACGCTCGCGGTACGGCCCGCGTCACTGGGCAGGCGGTACGGCCCGGCGGGGGCGGCGTGGGAGACTCGGGGGATGGAGGTCTTCGGCCGGCGGGTGGCGAAGCTACGGGCGGAGCTCGGCGTGACACAGGGCCAGCTCGCCGGTCGCGTCGGCATCTCGCGCGTCGCCCTCTCCCACGTCGAGGCGGGTATGTCCTGGCCCAGCGAGCGCACCGTGCTGCTCCTTGCCGGGCTGTTCCGCATCGAGCCCCACGAGCTCGTGGCGGGCACGACCTACCCCGCGGCCAAGGCGCAGCGCCTGCCCCTCGTCGCCCCCCGCTACACCGAGGTCGAGCACCGCCTCGCCCTCCTCGCCGCCGACCTGCGCTGGTTCGAGGAGCTGGCCGCGGTCCCCGAGGCCGGCGCGCTCGTGGCCCGAACCGCGGCCGGGTGGCGCCAACAGCTGGTGGCCCTCACGGCCTCGACCCCCGAGCCCGAGGCGCGCGCCCCCCTGCACGACGCGCTCTCCGCCCTCAGCCGCTGGTAGCGGCGTCGGGGCTACTGGTCCTGCCTGGAACTGCAGCGGTGCAAGTTGAGCGGTGTCTCTTACCTCGAACGGCCCGCCGCCTCGCACAGGACCCCGGGACCTCGCGCTGTCCTTGGGCGTTGCTCCGGTGACGGAATGCCTGGCGGGCGGCTGGGCAGGCGGTATCCCCGGGCCGGGCTCGCCGGGGGCAGGTCCCGCCCGAGCCGCCGACGCCGCCTCTGGCTAAGGCGGGGGCAGCCGAGGAGGCGGTGGCCTGCGTTCTCCGCTGCCACCCGCGACGCGGGCTGACACGGGCCAGCCCGGAACGCGCTGGACCGCGGCGTGCGCTGGGACCCGCCCGTCCCAGGCCGCGCCCCCGCCAGGCACGCCGTCCCCGCAGCGGGCGTTTCATCACCGGAGCAATGCCCAAGACCGGGAACCCGAGCACCCAGCCCGCTTCGGCGGGCGCTCCACCCGGCCCTATCGAAAGGGTCCTCACACGCCGTCGCCTTCCAGTCCGCCCTCCCAGGACCGTTTCCGTCACCGCGACACCACGTCAACGCTCACGTCAAGGCGCTCGCCCAGGCCGCTGCCCCCACCCAGATCACACCGCCGCAATTCCAGCCGGGACACTAGCGACCGGCAGGGGAGGCCCGGTCGGCGACGCGGGCGCGGGCCTCGGCCAGCAGGGCGGCGAGGGTGTCCTCGAAGGGGATGGCAGGCCGCCAGCCTGTGGCCGCCTCGAGGCGGGCGGCGTCGCCCCGCAGGGCCGGCACCTCCACCGGGCGCACCAGGGCGGGGTCGACGTCGAGGCGCAGGGGCCGGCCCGAGAGGCTGACCAGCAGCTCCGCCAGGTCGGCGATGCTCGTGTCCCGGCCGCTGCAGACGTTGTAGAGCCCGCCCGGCGCGCCGTGCTGCACGAGGAGGCGGTAGGCCCGCACGACGTCGCGCACGTCGGTGAACTCGCGGCGGGCGGCGAGGTTGCCGACCACGATGCGCTCCCTGCCGTCGCGCTCGGCCTCGGCCACCCGGGTCGCCAGCGCGGCGGCCACGAAGCGGGCGTCCTGGCCCGGGCCGGTGTGGTTGAAGGCCCGGGCCCGCAGCACGTCGAGCCCGAAGCCGACGCCGGCCTGGACGCACAGCTGCTCCGCCGCCGCCTTGGAGGCCCCGTAGGGGGTGGCGGGGCGCAGGGGCGCCTCCTCCCGCAGCGGGAGCTGGTCCTCGGCCACGGGGCCGTACACGTCCGAGCTCGAAACGACGAGCACCCGGCCCACCTGGGCCGAGGCCGCGGCCAGGAGCACGACGAGGGTCCCCTCGGCGTTCACCCGAAAGGTGTCGCGCGGGTCCTCCCAGGACGCGGCGACCGAAGTCTGCCCGGCCAGGTGGTAGAGGACCTCGGGCCGGTGCCGGGCGACGAGGGACGCCCAGCCCTCGGCGTCGAGCAGGTCGGGCCCGTCCTCGTGGCCGACGGCCTCCACCTCGTCACCCGAGGCCCGGAGGTGCTCGACGAGGTGGCGGCCGGCAAACCCGGCCGCTCCCGTCACCAGCGCCCGCACAGGTCCCCGAGCGGCCTGGGCACCGTCTCCGTCACGCCGGCCAGCCTAGATGAGTAGTCCCAAGGGGTCGGGGGCGGTTGGACCGGGGGCGCACCGGGGCCGCTCCTGTCAGCCCGACCTCACAGGAGCGACGCCCTCAGCCCTTGGCGGCGCGCTCGTACAGCCTGGTCATGGCCGACGCGATGCCTTCCCAGGTGAACGTGGCGGCACGTAGCCGTCCGGCGGCCACGAGCGCGGCCCGTCGGCCCTCGTCGGCATCGAGGGTGACCAGGGCCGCGGCCAACTCGGAGGCGTCGTCCACGGCGGCGTGCAGAGCGGCGCCGGCCGTCACCTCGACGACGGTGCCCTGGTCGCTCGTCACCACGGGCGTGCCCGACGCCATCGCTTCGAGTGGGGGGATGCCGAAGCCCTCGTAGCGGGACGGGTAGGCGAGGCACCGGGCGCCGGTGAGCAGGTGGGAGCGGTCATCGGCGCTGACCCAGCCCAGGCGGCGCACCCGGTCGGCGTGGCGGGCCCGGCCGAGCGCGGCCTGCAATGCCTCCTCCCCCCAGCCCGCGGGGCCGGCGATGACGAGGCCGAGGCCGGGCCGCTCGGGCGCAGCGCGGTCGAAGGCCTCCACGAGCAGGGGCAGGTTCTTGCGGGGCTCGACCGTGCCGAGGGCGAGCACGTAGCGCTCGAACCCGGCGAGGCGCCGGCCGATGGCCGGGTCGCCTGTCACCGCGGCGGGCGCGCCCACGGGTACGACGGCGAGGCGCTCGGGCTCCCAGCCCAGCCACTCGCCGAGCTCGCCGGCGACGTGTCGGGTGGCCACCTGGAGCCAGGCGCCGTGCTCGGCCGCTCGGCGCACGAGACGCGGGTAGTCGAGGGTGTCGCGGGTGCACAGCTCGGGGAAGAGCATGGGCGTGAGGTCGTGCACGCTCACCACCCTGGCCGCCCGGCGGGTGGGGGGGACGACGTAGTTCGGGCCGTGGACCACGTCGAGGGAGCCCGTCCACCACTCGAGCGTCGGCGCCTCGGCCCGCTTCCAGGACTCGCGCAGCGGGCGCGCCGGCGCTGGCCGCGTGACGACCCGGGCGTCCAACCCCAGCTCGGCGGCGGCCCGGCCGAGGCCGTGGCGGCCACGCCAGGTGAGGGCGAAGAGCACGAGGTCGACGCGTCCGGCCTCGCCGAGGGCGCGGGCGAGGCCCGCGGTGTAGGTGCCGATGCCGGTGCGGGGCCCGAGGAGCGAGGTCGCCTCGAGGCCGACGCGCAGCCGGCTCACCGGCGCGCCCGTGGACGGGACCGGCCCACCCCGGGAACGGTGGTGGGTCACCGCGGGGAGCGGGACGGGCTGAGGAGGCGGGCGACCTGGCTGTCGATGACCCCGCCGGCCCCGTTCGTCGCCGCGGCGAGGGCGGGGAGCCCGAGGTCGCGCAGGTCCTGTTCGAGCCGGGGGCGATCGGCCTGGAACTGCTGGATGCCGAGCACGGCGAGCCCCACGGTCAGGTGGAGCGCCCGCCGGGCCGCTCGGGCCAGCGGCTCGGCCCGCTCCCGGCCGCTCGGGCCATTCGCTTCGCTCGGGTCGCCTGTCCGCTCCCGGCCGCTCGGGCCATTCGCTTCGCTCGGGTCGCCTGTCCGCTCCCGGCCGCTCGGGC
>WHTX01000457.1 GCA_009377505.1 Acidimicrobiia bacterium | reverse complement strand
TCACCGGTGACGAGGTGATGGGGCGTCGCCCCGGTAGAGGTGGAGATCGCCGGCGCGCTTTGGACGCGCGAGTGGATGGACACGGTGTGCCCGCTGACCGTGAGGATGGCCGAGGCCGACTCGTCAGCGAAGACGCCCGGCGTGATGTCGACGGGGCGGTAGGTTGCGCCATCCCACAGTTGGACGCGCACGCTGGTCGAGGTGGCCAGCGGACCGGCCGAGCCGTCGCCCGCCGATGCGGTGGCCGTGGCCGTGAACCCCGTCGTCCCGCCGACGAGGACCGCGGCGTCGAAGGCGCCAGCGCCGTCGAGGGCGAACACCTTCGCCGCAGGGGCGGTGAGCCGCCCCGTCGCCGTCACCCGATCCCCCCCACTTGTGTCGTGGTCGACGGTGGCGGTGGCCGACCAGCCTGCGCCGGCCGTCCACAGCCGTCCCGTGAGGCCGCCGCCCAGCGAGAACGAGGCCTGGGCCCCGCCGGACGTCGTCCTCGTCGCGTCCGCCCACACCGTGCCGTCGTCGTCGCCGTAGCCGCAGCCCCCGCAGTCCTCCACGGACGCGTGCGCGTCGCCCGAGTCCGTCGGCAGCGACAACGTCAAGCCGCCCGGCGTCTGCGCCGACGCGCCGCCGTAGAGCACCGCGCCCTTCGCCGTCGACGAGGAGGGGGAGCTGGTACCGGAGTCGTTGTCGGCTGCCTTGTCAACCGTCGACACCGGGCACTGGCCGACGTAGGTGGGCGTGCCGGTCACCGTGCAGCCGGTGGCGACCAGCCCGCCGGCGGTGAGGTCGAGGATCCCCGTCGCGCTCGACGCTGTACCGTGCGCCGAGCGCAGGGTCGAGGCGTTGGTCTTCGCCCGGGCGGCGGGCAGCGCCATCCGGGCGTCCTCGAACGTATCCGAATCGAGGTGCCCGGTCACGGTCACGCGGCCGCCTGTGATCTCCGCCAGGCCGCTGCCCGCCGGGTACGACCGGTAGTCGAGCGGGTAGACGAGCGTCGAGAAGCGCTGGCTGTGGAAGCTGCCCGACAGCGAGGGCGTCCAGTCGACGAACACCGTGAGCCGCCGATAGGGCAGCCCTTGGACGGGCACGACTGCGGTGACGAACGTCGAGATCGTGTAGGTGATACCTGCGGCCTCCTCGGACGCCTGGTACGGCGCGCCCGCGCCGCCGACGAGCAGTTCGCCCTCGAAGGCGAGCACCGGGGCGGTTCCCGTGACCCGGGGGTCGCTCGACAGGCCGGGGCTCGACAGGTCCATGGCCACCGAGGTGTAGGCGCCGCCCTGCAGGCGCTCGAGGGCCTGTCGGCCGAGCGAGGTGGCGGCCGTGCGCTGCCGGCCGTTGACGACGGCCCTCGACCCGGCGCCGAGGACGGTCAGTAGGCCCAGCATGCCCACCACGATGAGGGCGATGGCGACGACCTGTTCCACCAACATGAAGCCGGCCTCACCGTCGGCCCCGCCAACTCGTCCCGCTCGTTCCCGCACCTGCGGTGTATCGGCCGGTTCGAGGCGCGACCCAACCGCCAACCACCCGACGTGAGGGAGTTTCCCGTCAGGCGGAGACCTCACCCGGCCGATGACCCTGGAGACGTCGCGAGCGAGCTCGGCGACGCCTGATCGGCGAGGAGGCCGGCGCGGGGCATGGCGGACAGGGTGATCGGGATAGATGTCGGCACGAACGCCGTGCGGGCAGCCGAGGTGGTGCTCGGCGCAACCCCGCGCCTGGTGCGCTTCGGCCAGGTCGGGCTGCCCAGCGGGTCCGTCCACGAGGGTGAGGTCGTCGACGTGGCCGCGGTCGCCGCGGCGCTGCGGCGCCTGTGGGCGGAGGCCGGCTTCACCTCCGGGCGCGTGCGCGTCGGCCTCGCCTCGGCCCGGGTCATCGTCCGCGTCGTGGAGCTTCCCCTGCTCTCCGACCCAGACACGACCTCGACCCTCGGGCTCCAGCTCGCCGAGTACGTGCCCCTCGCCCCCGAGTCGACCGTCTTCGACTTCCAACCTCTCGACACCGTCGAGTCGGACGAGGGCCCGCACCGTCGCCTGCTGCTCGCTGCCGCGCACCGGGACGCCGTCCGCCCCCTCGTCGACGCCGTCGCCGAGGCCGGGCTCAGGCTCGACGCCGTCGACGTGATCCCGGCCGCCCTGGCCCGCTCGCTCGCTCCCACCCCCCCGCCCGGCGGGCCGGGTTCCGGCCGGGTGGAGGGCGCGGAGGGCGGGGACGAGGGCCCCGTCGATGCCATCGTGTCCATCGGAGCCGGTACGACCGTCGTCGTCGTCGCCCGGGCCGCGACGCCGCTGTTCGCCCGGACGGTCACGAGCGTGGCCGGCCGCCGGGTGACCGAGCAGATCGCAGCCGAACTGTCCCTCAGCTCCGAGGAGGCCGAGCGCCGCAAGCGGGGTGTGCCCGACGCTGGCGCAGAGGCGCACAGCCCGGGCGTGCGCGTGGCTGCCGGGCCCCTCACCTCCGAGCTCGTCGCCGAGGTCGTCGACTCCTTCGCCTACTACGGCGGCCAACCCGGCGCCCTGTCCGTGGGGCGGGTCCTCCTCACCGGCGGCGGTTCCCTGTTCGAGGGGCTGGGGGAGCTCCTCGAGGCGCGGCTCGGCCTGCCCGTCACCGCCGCCGACCCCCTGGGGGACGTCGAGCTGGGCGATCTCGGCTTCGAGCCCGAGGACCTACCGTTCCTCAGCCCGTACCTGTCCGCCGCCCTCGGCGTCGCCCTCGGGGGGGGCCGTACCAAGGCCAAGCGGATCGACCTGAGCCCGGCGCGGAGCTCGGGGCGCGCGTCGCGCCGGCCTCTCATCGCCGGCGCCGCGGCAGCGCTGCTCCTGCTCGGCACCGGCGCCTTCCACCTACAGAGGGCCGGGATGATAGGGAGCGAACAGGCCGCGGCAGCCGCCATCCGAGCCGAGATCACCGCGTTGCGGACGGTCGACGCCGACGCCGGCGCAGAGTCGGCGGAGCGCACACCGGCCACCTTGCGGCAGATCATCGAGAGCGCGAGGGGCCGCGAC
>WHTX01000069.1 GCA_009377505.1 Acidimicrobiia bacterium | reverse complement strand
TACGGCTGGGCGCGGGTGCGCAACCCGCGCCGCGACCACCTGGGAGACGGCTGCTGGGTGGAGCCCCGGGGCCGGCGCCAGGCCTTCGACGTGGTGGCCGCGGGGCTCGTCGGCCACCGCGGGGCCGAGCCCGCCCGCCCACCAGGCCTCGTCGACCGAGTCGCCACTTTGGGCCGCCGTGCCCGCCGAGCGGCCCGTGCCGCCAGCCCCTACACCGGGGCGCCCTGGTACCGGGTGGAGGCGGACACTCGACCGGAGGCGCTGGTCGAACCCGGTGAGGACGTCTTCGCCGACGCCGCTCGCCCCTTCGACTACCTGGGCACCTCCCTCTACGAGCGGTACTGGCCCCACCAGCGCAGCTTCGCCCTGCCCTCCTTCTCCGACCTCCACCTACGGGTCAACCTCGTCGGGCGCGAGGCGGGCGGACGGGTGCCCCCGGCTGGCCTCGGGACCGAGCTCGACCGCCTCGAGCGACTCCTGTCCCAGTGCCGCGACCCTCGCACCGGTTCGCCCGTCGTGGCCGAGGTCCTCCGCCCGCGCCCCGGCCCCGGGCCGGGCGGGGCGGACGGCGAGCCCACCGGTCCCGGCGCGGGCCCGCCCGCCGACCTCGTCGTGCTCGCCACCGGTCCCATCGACGCGCTCGAGCACCCTCACCTGGGGCGCATCGGCCCGCTGCCCTTCCTGCGCACCGGCGAGCACAGCCCCGACGGGTGGGTCGTCGTGGACGACCCAGCGGGCCCGGTGCGCCTGCCGGCGCGCCTGCACGTCACCGAGCTGGGCACCGTCCTGCGCGAGCTGGCCCTCGAGCGGGCGCGGTGAACTTGCGGCCCTTCGCAGCGCTCTCGTAGATTGCGCTCCGGTTCACAAGCTCCTCCCCCCGCCCCGCGGTGGTCGACCAGGATTGCACCACGTTGGACGTCTCGCAGCGCCGAGAACTCTCGAGAGACCTGAACCGGCAGAGCGGCAGCTTCGAGCTCGCCCTCGTGCCGCTCATCTTCGGCGGGCTCGGGTGGCTGGTCGACCGCTGGCTCGGCGTGATGCCGCTGTTCACGCTGGTGCTGCTCGTGGTGGGCGCCATCGGCGTGGTGACGAGCCTCTGGATCGGATACGACCGCGACATGCGCCGCCACGAGGAGGAGGGGCCATGGTCACCGAGCCGCTGAACGGCGGCCCGGCGACCGGCATGCTCTCGGCGCCGAGGGTCGACGGGCCCGCCCCCGAGACACAGCTGGCCAAGGACATGGTCCGCCGCTCGCTGCCCTTCTTGCCCCTCCTCGTCCTGCTGGGCACGATCATCGGCGGGGTGGACGGCGCTGTCAGCGCCTTCTACGCCGTGGTCATCGTGTTGGCCAACTTCGCCCTGTCCGCCGCGCTGCTCGCCTGGGCGGCGCGCATCTCCCTCGGCCTGCTCATGGGCGTCGCCCTCTTCGGGTTCCTGCTGCGGCTCGGCCTCATCTTCCTCGCCGTGCTCGCGTTCGCCGACGCCTCCTGGATGAACCTCTGGGCTCTCGGCGTCGTGCTGATCGTGACCCACCTGGGTCTGCTGTTCTGGGAGATGCGCTTCGTCTCGATCTCCCTCGCCCACCCCGGGCTCCGGCCCCCGACCCGTCGGACTGCGGTGGCCTCCGGTGCCCGCCGTCCCAGCTGACCTGGAGAACCGCAGGTGATCTTCGGACTCGAGTTCCCGCCGATCGAGAACATCGTCGAGTGGCCCTCCCTGGGCGGTGACGACTCCTTCTTCGGGTTCAACAAGATCGCGCTGATCAACGTGATCGCCCTGGTGGGGACGGCCGTCCTCTTCATGGTCGGGGGGCGGGCACGGTCCCTCGTCCCCCGGGGCGCCCAGAACTTCGTCGAACTGTCCGTCGATTTCATCCGCGGACAGGTCGTCGCCCCCACGATCGGGCCTCACGGCGGTGACAAGTACCTGCCGCTGTTGACCACGCTCTTCTTCTTCATCTTCATCGGGAACATCTTCGAAGTGATCCCGTTCTTCAACATGCCGTCCAACGCCCGCATGGCGAACCCGGCGATCATGGCCCTCTACGTTTGGGTCTTCTTCATCGCCGTAGGCTTCAAGCACCAGGGAGTGGGCAGCTACTTCAAGGCGAACCTGTTCCCCCCAGGGGTGCCCAAGGCGCTGTACGTCCTGGTCACACCGATCGAGTTCATCTCGACGTTCTTGGTGCGGCCGTTCTCCCTCGCCGTCCGGCTTTTCGCCAACATGCTCGCCGGCCACATCCTGCTCGTGACCTTCAGCGTGCTGTGCATCACGCTCTGGACGCTGAAGCCGCTCCTGCTGGCCCTGCCGTTCTCGTTCTTCATGCTGGTGGCGCTGACCGCCTTCGAAGTGATGGTGTCGTTCCTGCAGGCCTACATCTTCACCATCCTCGCCGCCGTGTACATCGGCGGGGCGATGCACCCCGATCACTGACCCGACATGCACGATCTCGATCTCGCCGCCGGGCCCGCCCGGGGGCGCGCACCCGGAAACAGGAGAACAGTGACCCGATGAGCATCCTCGCTTCCGCTCTCGAACTCGCCCAGGAGGCGACGGTCGTCGACCCGGCCGACCTCAAGGCTGCCGAGGGCGCCTCGAGCGCCGGCTTCGCCTACGGCCTCGCCGCCATCGGGCCCGGCATCGGCATCGGCTACCTCGTGGGCCAGTCGGTGCAGGCCATGGCCCGCCAGCCCGAGGCTGCAGGCATGGTCCGCACGACCATGTTCCTCGGCATCGCGTTCACCGAGGCCCTCGCCCTCATCGGCTTCGTGGTCTTCATCCTCCTCAAGTTCGTCTGATCCGGGCCAGGACCTGGGCCGAGCGGAGGACCAAGTGATCCCTTACCAGATCCTTCTGGCCGCCGAGGAGACCGTCGGCGAGGCTGAAGAGACCGTCAACCCCATCCTGCCCGTCGCCAACGAGCTGTTCTGGGGCGCCATCTGCTTCTTC
Source organism: Acidimicrobiia bacterium (assembly GCA_009377505.1). GTDB lineage: Bacteria > Actinomycetota > Acidimicrobiia > Acidimicrobiales > CAIXPF01 > WHTX01. Next base: position 15,708 of record WHTX01000069.1, on the reverse strand, counting down.
GGCCTGTACGCGCTGATGAAGTTCGTGCTGCTGCCGCCTGTGCTGCGGGTGATGGACGAGCGCGAACGGCGCCTGCGAGCCGACCGGGAAGCCGCCGAGGCGGCCGAGACAGGTGCGGTCGAGGCCCAGGCGGCCTACGACGCCCGCATCGCCGAGGCCCGGGCCGAGGCGAACGCCATCATCGGGGTCGCCCGGGACGAGGCCGACGCCTACCGGGCCGAGCGCTTCGGCGAGGCCAACGCCGAGCTCGCCGAGCTCCGGGCCGAGGCGACAGCCGAGGTCATCGCAGCCAAGACGGCCGCCCTCGCCCAGCTCCGTGGTGGGGTCGCCTCCGTTGCCGTCAACGCCGCTTCACGCGTGATCGGCAAGGACCTCGACCTCAGCGGCGAGCTCGCCGCCATCGAGGACTACGTCAACCAGACCTCGAACGGGGAGGCACGGCCATGAGCCTGCAGCTGGCACCGGTGCTCGCCGCCGAGCACCCGAACAGCTTCATGTTCCCCGGCGACGTCAACGAGATGTGGTGGAACATCGCCGCGTTCGTCATCGTCGTCGCCCTGCTCTACAAGTTCGGCTGGGCGGCGATCGTGAAGGGCTTCAGGAGCCGCACGGAGAAGATCGAGCTCGAGCTGGCCGCGGCAGAGGCGGCGAAGGCCGAGGCGGCGGCGGCGAGCGGCAGGATCGTCTCGGCCGTGGCCAACGCCGACGAGGAGGCCGCCCGCATCGTCGACGAGGCGGGGACCACCGCTGAGGCGCTCCGGGTGCAGCTGCGGGCCCGGGCCGACGACGAGGTCTCGGAACTGCGCCGACGGGCGGCGGCCGACATCGTCGCCTCCAAGAACCAGGCCATCGCCGACCTCCAGTCGGAGGTGTCGGCCCTCGCGCTCGGCGCGGCCGAGACGGTGGTGCGGCGTAACCTTGACGCGACCACCCATTCGGCGCTCATCGACGACTACATCGACAAGGTAGGGGCTGGCTGATGGCCGATCGGATCGAGGTCTACGCCGACAGCCTCCTGCCCCTCGTCCGGGCGGAGGACCCGACGGGCGCGGTGGCCGACGAGCTCTACCGTGTGGCTCGCCTCGTCGAGTCGAACGACCAGCTCCGCTCGACGCTCACCGACCCCCAGATCCCCGCCCCCCGGCGCCAGCAGGTCCTCGAGGAGTTGCTCGGCGACAGGGTCGAGCCCCTCACCGCCGGGATCCTCTCCCTGCTCGTCGCGGCCGGGCGGATGAGCGACATGCCAAAGATCGTCGACGCCCTCGTGGCCAAGAACGCCCTCGACGCGAGCCGCGCCCTCGCCGAAGTCCGCAGCGCGGTGGCGCTCACGCCCGAGCAGGAGCAGCGCCTCGCCAGCGCGCTGGAGCGGGCCGCAGGCCGCCCGGTCGACCTCAAGGTGGTCGTCGACCCCACCGTGCTCGGTGGCCTCGTCGCCCAGATCGGCGACACCGTGATCGATGGGTCGGTCCGCACCCGGCTGACCCAGCTGCGTGAAGTCCTCTGATCCCCCGTCATCCCGCGAGCCCTGAACGAAGGCGAGAGATCCGCCCATGGCCGAGCTGAACATCAACACCGCCGACATCCTGGCGGCGATCACCAAGAGCCTGGACGGGTACGCACCGTCGGTCGGCGCCGTGCAGGTGGGCCGGGTGATCGAGGTCGGTGACGGGATCGCCCGCGTCTCCGGCCTGCCCGACGCCGCGGTGAACGAGGTCCTCGAGTTCCAGGACGGCACCCTGGGCCTGGCCCTGAACCTCGACGAGGAGTCGATCGGCGCCGTGGTCCTCGGCGAGGTGAGCGACATCGAGGAGGGCCAGTCCGTCCGGGCCACGGGCGACATCCTCAGCGTGCCTGTCGGCGACGGGCTGTTGGCCGGGTCGTCAACGCCCTCGGCGAGCCGATCGACGGCAAGGGCCCCCTCGTCGACGTCGGCACGCGGCGCATGGAGGTCCAGGCCCCCGGCATCATGGGCCGCAAGCCCGTCCACGAGCCCATGCAGACGGGCATCAAGGCCATCGACTCGCTCATCCCCATCGGCCGGGGCCAGCGCGAGCTCATCATCGGCGACCGCAAGACCGGCAAGACGACGATCGCCATCGACGCCATCATCAACCAGCGTGGCCTGGGCGTGAAGTGCGTCTACGTGGCCATCGGCCAGAAGGCGTCCACGGTCGCCCAGACGGTCGCCACCCTCGAGTCCCATGGCGCCATGGAGTACACGGTCGTGGTGGTCGCCCCCGCCTCGGACCCTGCCCCCTTCAAGTACCTGGCCCCCTACGCCGGGTGCGCCATGGGCCAGCACTGGATGGACGAGGGCGGCCATGCCCTCGCCATCTACGACGACCTGTCCAAGCAGGCCGAGGCGTACCGCCAGATCTCCCTGTTGCTCCGCCGTCCGCCGGGCCGCGAGGCCTACCCCGGCGACGTTTTCTACCTCCACAGCCGCCTCCTCGAGCGGGCCGCCAAGCTGAGCGACGAGCGGGGCGCCGGCTCCCTCACCGCCCTGCCCGTCATCGAGACCAAGGCCGGCGACGTCTCCGCCTACATCCCGACAAACGTGATCTCCATCACCGACGGCCAGATCTACCTCCAGGACGACCTCTTCAAGTCGGGAATCCGACCCGCTGTGGACGTCGGCATCTCGGTGTCCCGCGTCGGCTCGGCCGCCCAGGTCAAGGCCATGAAGAAGGCGACCGGCACGCTCAAGTCCGACCTGCAGCAGTTCCGCGAGCTGCAGGCCTTCGCCTCGATCGGCTCTGACCTCGACGCCGTCTCGAAGGCCCAGCTCGAGCGGGGGTACCGCTTCACCGAGCTGCTGAAGCAGAACCTCAATTCGCCCATGGCGGTCCAAGACCAGGTCGTGTCGATCTACGCGGCGACGCGCGGCTACCTCGACGGGGTCCCCGTCACCGACGTCGGGCGCTTCGAGAGCGAGCTGCTCGAGTGGTTCCGGTCCCGTCACGCTGATGTCCTCACCGCCATCGGCGGCGGTGGCGACATCCCGGACGAGGCGGCCTTCGAAGCGGGCATCAAGGCCTTCGCCGGCCAGTTCCGCACGACGGACGGCGTCATCGGCGACGAGCCCGAGGTCGGCGAGCCCGGGGGCGCCGCCCAGAGCCGCCTCGTCGACTCGGCGACGACCCTGCCCGAGGAGCACATCGACCGGGACGGGGACTGACCCATGGCGGGTGCCCAGGAGCGGGTGCTGCGACGCCGGATCTCGAGCGTCAAGACCACCAAGAAGATCACCCGGGCGATGGAGCTCATCGCCGCTTCCCGGGTGATGCGCGCCCAGCAGCGGGCCAGAGCCTCCAAGCCCTACGCCGCCCAGATCACCTCGGTGATCGAGGACCTCGCCGCCTCCGGGGCGAACATCGACCACCCCCTTTTGCGCCAGGCCACCGACGTGCGCCGGGTCGCCTTCATCATCCTGTCCTCCGACCGTGGCCTCGCTGGCGCCTACAACTCCTCGGTGCTGCGCGCCGCGGAGCGCGAGGTCGAAGCCGTGCGGGCCGAGGGCGCCGACTACGACCTGGTGCTGATCGGCCGCAAGGCCGAGGGCTACTTCCGGTTCCGGAGCTACCGGATCGAGAAGGCCTACCAGGGCATCTCGGACAAGCCCAGCTACGACGACGCCCGTGAGATCGGCGAGTACATCGCCGAGCGGTTCATCTCCGGAGCGGTCGACCGCGTCGTCCTCGTCTACACGGAGTTCGTCTCCCTCGGCGTGCAACGCCCGGTCGTGCGGAACTTCCTGCCGTTGCAGACGGTCGAGACCATCGCCACCGGCGGCCAGGCGGAGAACGTGGCCGGCTACGACTTCGAGCCCTCACCTGAGGCCGTCCTCGAGGCGCTGCTGCCGCGCTACATCGAGGCACGCTTGTACTCGGCCCTCCTCGAGTCGGCCGCGGCCGAGCACGCGTCGCGCCAACGGGCCATGAAGTCGGCCACCGACAACGCGGAAGAGCTGATCATCCGCTACGGCCGCCAGCTCAACCGGGCCCGCCAGGACTCGATCACCACCGAGATCATGGAGATCGTCGGCGGTGCGGAGGGGCTCAAGGAGGACAAGGGCAGCGGAGAGGACCTCCTCATCGACCATCCCTTCGGCACCCACCTCTTCCCCCAGCACCTCGACAAGGCCGACCATCCTCGGACCCCGCCCCTCTCCGTCTGAACCCCTGTCCTCCCGACTGACCCCTCTGCACGCCAGGAGCCCCAAGCCGTGACCGTGACCGACCCCACCAAGCTGAAGGACGGCCGGATCGTAGCCATCGCCGGGCCGGTGGTCGACGTGGAGTTCCCGCCGGACTCCATCCCCGAGATCAACCGGGCCCTCGAGTTCACGGTGAACGTGGACGGACGGGACATCGTGGTGATGGCCGAGGTGGCCCAGCAGATCGGTGACAGCCGGGTGCGGGCCGTGGCGCTCAAGCCCACCGACGGCCTCCGCCGGGGCACCGCAGTGCGCAACACCGGCGTGGGCATCCAGATGCCGGTGGGGCCGGGCACGCTCGGCCACGTCTTCAACGTGATCGGCGAGCCGCTCGACGTGACCGCCGCCGAGCTCGCCGACATCAAGGACCGCTGGGACATCCACCGCCCAGCCCCGCCCTTCGCCGACCTCGAGCCGAACAAGGAGATGTTCGAGACCGGTATCAAGGTGCTCGACCTGCTCACCCCGTACCTGCGAGGCGGCAAGATCGGCCTCTTCGGCGGCGCGGGCGTGGGCAAGACGGTGCTGATCACCGAGATGATCCGCCGGGTCGCCACCCAGCACGGCGGCGTGTCCGTGTTCGCCGGTGTGGGCGAGCGCACCCGGGAGGGCACCGACCTCTTCATCGAGATGGAGGAGTCGGGTGTGCTCGAGAAGGCCGCCCTCATCTTCGGCCAGATGGACGAGCCCCCCGGCGTGCGCCTGCGGGTAGCGCTCTCCGCCCTGACCGTCGCCGAGTACTTCCGCGACGTCGAAGGCCAGGAGGTGCTGCTCTTCGTCGACAACATCTTCCGCTTCGTGCAGGCCGGCTCCGAGGTCTCCACGCTGCTCGGCCGCATGCCTTCGGCCGTGGGCTACCAGCCGACCCTCGCGGATGAGATGGGCGAGCTGCAGGAGCGCATCACCACCACCCGTGGCCGCTCCATCACCTCGCTGCAGGCGGTGTACGTGCCCGCCGACGACTACACGGACCCGGCGCCGTTCACGACCTTCACGCACTTCGACGGCACGACCGAGCTCTCCCGCGACATTGCTGCGCTCGGCATCTACCCCGCCGTGGACCCGCTCTCCTCGACCTCTACGATCCTCGCCCCCGAGGTCGTCGGCGACCGCCACTACCAGGTCGCCCGGCGTGTGCAGGAGATCCTCCAGCGCTACCGCGAGCTGCAGGACATCATCGCCATCCTCGGCCTCGACGAGCTATCCGAGGAGGATCGTCTCAGCGTCTTCCGAGCCCGCAAGATCCAGCGCTTCCTCGCCCAGCCCATGTACGTGGCCGAGGTGTTCACCGGCCTGCCCGGCGTGTTCACCCCGGTCGAGGAGACGGTGGACTCATTCGAGCAGCTGGTGAACGGCGATCTCGACGACCTGCCCGAGCAGGCGTTCTTCATGGTGGGCGGTGCCGAAGAGGCCAAGGCCAAGGCCGAGCGCCTCCGCAGCGAGGCGTCCTGATGCCCCTCCAGGTCGAGCTCGTCTCGCCCGACGGCATCCTCTTCGAGGGCGAGGCCCGTACGGTCATCGCCCGCACGCTCGAGGGCGGCGACATCGCCTTCCTGCCCGGCCACGTCCCCTTCCTGGGCGCGCTGGCCACCTACCCGGTGCGGGTGCTGATGCAGGAGGGGGGGAACCGGACCATCGCCGCCAGCCGGGGGTTCATCTCGGTCAACGGGGACAAGGTGACGGTCCTGTCCGACACCGCGCTCGTGGCGGAGGACATCGACGTGGCGCGGGCCGAAGCCGACCTGCTCGCCGCCGAGGAGCTGCTGCGGGCGGACGCCGAGGACGAGCGTGCCGCCGCCGACAAGCGCTGGGCGGAGGTGCGGCTCGACGTCGCTCGGGGGACCGACCGCGTCGCGTGAGGCCCTGAGCTCGCAGAGACGCAGTTAGCCTGGACGGGTGAGCGCCGCACGTTCGATCTCCCTGGTCCTGGCTCTGCTGTTCGGAGCCGCCGCGTGCGGCGACGGAGCCTCCTCGGCCGAGACCACCTCGACGACGGGGTCGACCCCGGAGACGACCACCACGGCGGCTGCCAGCCCTGTCCGCATCCTCACCGTCGGCGACTCCATCACCGCCGGGCCCTACTACCGGGCACCACTGCAGCGGCTCCTGGCGGCTGACGACTGCCAGGTGGACTTCGTGGGCTCGGCCGTGGACGAGGATCCCGACCAGCCCGGCCTCTCCGACCCCGACCACGAGGGCCACGGGGGCTGGCGGGCCGACCAGGTCGCCGACAACGCCCGAGCCTGGGCCGAGGCCGCCGAACCCGACGTCATCCTCCTCTACGTCGGCGTCAACGACTTCTACGGATCGGCGTCGGCCCCTGGCGACGACGTCGCCACCGTGGTCGCCGACGTGACACGCGCCGTGGAGGAGCTTCGTGCCGGGGCGCCCGAGGCGACGCTGCTGGTCGCGAGGATCATGCCGGCTGTCGGGCTCGAGGCGCAGGTCCCCGAGCTGAACGCCGCGGTGGCGCAGTTGGCGGGCGACGGGGTCACCATCGTCGACTTCGAGGCCGGTTTCGAGCATGCGAAGGACACGGTCGACGGTGTGCACCCCAGCCCCGATGCCGCCGAGCGGATGGCCGAGGTCTGGTACGAGGCCCTCGCTCCCCACCTCGCGTGCGGGGGCTGAGCACGACGAACGCCGCCTCCCCGGAGGGCGGCGGCGTCGTAGCGTGCGCTGCGGTGGAGGCCGGTCAGGCGCCCCCTCGTCGGGCTGCGGGGTGGCGGCGGCTGGTGAGCAGGGTGCGGTAGAGCGCTTCGGTGCGCGCCGCGACGGCATCCCACGAGTAGTCGACCAGGACCTCGTCACGAAGCCCGTAGGCTCCGGCCTGCTCGGCGGCGGGCTCGTTGACGAGCGTCGTCATCTGCTTGGTGAGCTGCTCGAGGTCACCGGTGGCGAACACTCGGTGGCCCGGGCCGCTGTCGCCCACGATCTCGAGGTGCGGCTCGATGTCGCTCACCACGAGGGGCAGCCCGTACGAGATCGCCTCGAGCAGGGCGAGGGGGAGGCCCTCGAGCAGTGAGGGCATCACGTAGCCGAGGGCGTTGCGGAAGAGGCGGTCAGTGCCCGCGCCGTAGATGGGCCCAGTCAGCACGATGCGGGGGTCCTCGGCGGCCAGGGAGCGGAGGCGCTCGGTGTACTCGGCCGTGTGGCTCGACCCGCCGACGATGGCCAGGCGGACATCGCCCGGGACGTCCCGGAACGCCACGAGCAGGTGGTCGATGGCCTTCTCGGGCACGAGCCGGCCGACGTTGAGCAGGTAGCGGCCCGGTTCGAGGCCAAAACGCTGGAGCGGGTCATCGGCCTCCACCGGAGCGGCCTGGGGCGTCACCGTCACGCCGTTGGGGATGTGGGTGGTGTCCCGCCCGAACTCTTCGACGAACTCGCGTTGGAGCTGCTTGGAGACGGCGATACCGGCGTGGGGCACGTTCGCGGACATCCACGCCGCCGCGGCCAGCACGACCTGGGCGGGGCGGCTCCACTTGGCCCGCTGGTCGTCACGGCCCTGGAGCGTGACCACGAGGCGCGTGCGCGGCCTGAGCCGGGCGACCGGGGAGGCGAGGCAGGGGCCGAGGGCGTGGAAGTGGACGACGTCGTAGCGGCCGAGCGTCGCGGCGAGGGTGCCCAGCAGAGACTGCGTGAGGTTCCGCAGGTGCTTGCCGCCGAACGCGGGCACGTGCCGGACGCGGATGCCCCGATGCTGGCGGGCCTTCGGGCCGGGCTGCCACTGGTTGAACACGGTGACCTCGTGGCCCCGCTCGACGAGCCGCGCTGCGAGCTCCTCGACAGCCCGCTCCACGCCGCCGTGCCGGGCCGGGAGCCCCTGTTGACCGATCATCGCGATGCGCATGACCCGCTTGTCTCCTGTCCGCCTGCTCGTCGTACCGCTGATCTCAGTCCCGGCCATTGCCGGCACCGCTCAGCGCCGCTCTTCCCGTCCGTGCCCCGGGGCCCGCGTCGGGCGCCGCCTCCCCGGTCCTGGCGGGGCCCTCGGCGCCCCCGGCGCCGGCATTGGCCTTGGCGTCGGCTTCGTAGTCGTAGACCTCGGCCGCCTCCTCGCCCGCCACCGAGACCACGTCCTGCTGGCCGATGCGGTCAGCGGTGGCCTCGGAGCTGCCGGCGTCGATGCCCTCTCGGTCGGTGTCGGCCTCGGAGGAGCGCTCGACCGCTGAGGCACCCAGCTCGGCGCCCGGCGCCGGCTCACCACTGCTCGGGGCCGGGACCACCCGCTCGGCACGCCGGCGACGGCGCTCCTCGAGCAGGGCGAAGCTGCCCACGCCGGCAGCACCAGTCACGAGGACGGCAGCCCCCGCGGCCCGCATGATGGCGGTGAGGGGCGAGACGGCCGCCGCGTCCTCCCGGGTGATGGCGTCTGGTGAAGTGGCGGAGGCGCGGATGGCCTCGGCAGCCACCCGGTCGCGGGTGGCCGTGCTGACGCTGGCCTCGGCGTCGAGCACCGTCTTGCTCGCCGTCTGGTACTGCTGGGCCTTGAGGGCGAGCTGGGGGAGGGATTCGCGAAGGTTCCGGGCCTGCTCCAGCTGCCCGGCCCGCTGGGCGTCGGCCAGGCCGGACCCCGGGTTCTCCGCCTCGAGCTGCAGCTGGGTCGCCTGGGCCTGGACGGCGGCGTACTGTGCCACCGGGTCGACGAAGCCGTTCTCGGCGTCCAGCTCGGAGACGGCCGTGCGAGCGAGATCGGCCTCGTCGTGGCGCTGCGCCTCGAGGCTCGCGGCCCGGTCCACCTGGCGGGTGGTGACGAACTTCATCGCCTCGAGCGAGATGGTGCTGGCCACCGTCTCGGCTGTGGCGGCCGTGGGGGCGGTGGCGATGACGCGGACGGTGCTGCCGTCACCGTTGCGCTGCGCCGCCACCGTGAACTCGTCAGGACCGACGTCGGCGGCGTCCGCGGTGTTGGCGATCACGGGGGCGAGCGCGAGGGCGGCCTGGAAGTCGGCGACGAGCGCGGGGAGGTCGAAGGAGCTGTTGCCCGCAGGGAGGGCCTGTCCCACGAACACCGTGGCCGACGCCTCGTAGGTGGCGGGCGAGCGCGTCACGGCGTAGCCGGCGCCAGAGCCGGCCAGCCCCGCGACCACCGACAGCCCGACCACCCGGCGCCCTGTGAGGCGCAAGAAGGAGAGGATCTCCATTGGGTCGCCAACCTTCCTTTTGTGCAGTCGTCCTGTGCAGGAAACCCTCTCGCAGGCATCCGGCCAAGGGTGACGATCCGCTCATGGAGCGTGGTCGGGGCGGTCGGTGTGCTGGGCACCTGCCGGTACGCTGACCCTCGGTGGCGAGCGCGGAGAGGGCTTCCCTCGTGCTCTGCGATCTGTGTCGGCACTGGCACGAACCGTTCGGACGCGTGCTGCTACACGGCGGCGCAGCGAGGTAGGAGCAAGCATGAAGGTCCTCGTGACAGGGCACGACGGCTACATCGGACAGGTGCTCGTCCCGCTCTTCAAGGGAGCAGGCCACGAGGTCGTCGGCCTCGACAGCGAGCTCTTCGGGGGCTGTGGCTTCGGGGAGGAGGGCACGAGCCCCGACCGGTTGATCCGCAAGGACATCCGCGACGTGAGCGCCTCGGACCTCGAGGGCGTCGACGCCGTCGTCCACCTCGCCGCCATCTCCAACGACCCCCTCGGCGACTACCGGCCCCAGCTCACCGACGACATCAACCACCTGGCCACGGTGGCCGTCGCCCGGGCGGCCAAGAGGGCCGGGGCCAGCCGCTTCCTCTACTCCTCCTCGTGCTCGCTGTACGGCGCCCACGGCGACGCCCCCATCGACGAGAGCGCCTCCTTCAACCCCGTCACCCCCTACGGGGAGTCCAAGGTCCACTCCGAGCAGGGCCTCGCCGAGCTCGCCGACGACGACTTCTCTCCGACCTACCTGCGCAATTCGACGGCGTACGGGGTGTCGCCGCGACTGCGCGGCGACCTCGTCGTGAACAACCTGACAGGCTTCGCCTATACGACGGGAAAGGTCTTCCTCAAGTCTGATGGAACCTCGTGGCGACCCCTCGTACATATTGAGGATATCTCCCGAGCGTTCTTGCAATTGATGGAAGCACCACGCGAACTCGTGCACAACGAGGCCTTCAACGTGGGCTCGACACAGGAGAACTACCGCGTCCGTGACGTGGCCGAGATCGTCGGCCAGATCGTCCCGAACTCGACGGTCACGCTCTCCGACCAGGCATTCAACGATCTACGCAATTACCGAGTCAACTGCGACAAGATCGCCGAGCGAGTCGGGTTCCAGACGAAGTGGACGGTGCCCGACGGGGTGCGGGAGCTCTACGAGGCCTTCAAGGCGACGGGCCTGACGCTCGAAGATCTCGAAGGGAGCCGCTACATGCGCATCAAGCGAGTCAAGGAGCAGATCGACAACGGTCGGCTCAACGACGACCTCCGCTGGGCGGAGGTGTGAGCGTGCGGTGCCGAATCTGTGGCCACGATGGCGTCCAGCCCTTCCTCGACCTGGGCAAGACCCCCCTCTCTGACGGCCTCGTGCGCCCGGAGAACCTCGGCGGCCCCGAGCCTCGCTACCCCCTCGAAGTGGCGTTCTGCCCGGGCTGCAAGATCGTGCACATCCTCGAGGACGTGGCCCAGGAGATCCTCTTCCCGGAGGACTACCCCTACTTTTCCTCCTTCTCGGAGCACCTGCTCGCCCACAGCCGACGCCACGCCCTCGGCCTGGTCGAAGGCCGGGGCCTGGGCGCGGGCTCGCTCGTCGTGGAGCTCGCGTCGAACGACGGCTACCTGCTGCAGAACTTCGTCGAAGCCGGGGTACCGGTGCTCGGCATCGACCCCGCCCCGGCACAGGTCGCGCAGGCGAACGCCAACGGCGTGCGCTCCATCTGTGAGTTCTTCGGTGTCGAACTGGCCGAGCGCCTCGTGGCCGGGGACTACGGCGACCTCGGGCCCCTCCAGGCCGACGCGATCGTCGCCAACAACGTGTGCGCGCACGTCCCTGACCTGAACGGGTTCGTAGCCGGCATGAAGCTCCTGCTCAAGCCGGGCGGGGTCATCACCGTCGAGAACCCTTGGGTGCGCGACCTCATCGACCACTGCGAGTTCGACACCATCTACCACGAGCACCTCTACTACCACTCGTGCGCCGGGTGGGCCCGTCTCGCCGAGCGCCACGGCCTCCACCTCAACCATGTGGAGTACTTCCCCGACCTGCACGGTGGCACCCTTCGCTGGCACCTGGCCCACGAGCCGGCCCGCACCCCCGCCCTCGACGCCGCCCTCGCCGACGAGCAGTCCATCGGGCTCGACACGTTCGCCTACTACGAGGGCTTCGCCAAGCGCGTGGAACAGCTGAAGGCTGACCTGCTCGGGCTGCTCCGCGGCCTGCGGGCCGAGGGCGCCACCATCGCCGCGTACGGTGCTGCGGCCAAGGGCTCCACGATGCTGAACTACGTGGGCATCGGTACCGACCTGGTGGACTTCGTGGTCGACCGGAACCCCCACAAGCAGGGGCTCCTCATGCCGGGCACCCATCAGCCGATCTTGGACGTGGACGCGCTGCTCGAGCGACGGCCGGACTACACGCTGATCCTCGCCTGGAACTTCAAGGACGAGATCATGCGCCAGCAGTCCGCCTACGACGACGCCGGTGGCCGTTTCATCGTCCCCGTCCCCCGTCCCGAGGTGGTCTCCTGACCATGGCCCGATCCCCCCGTTACCCCGTGGCGAGCCCCTGCCCGGCCTGCGGCCACCCTGAGCTCGACGTGTTCCACTGCCAGGACGGCATCCCCACGAACTCGTGCCTCCTGCTCGACACGCGCTCCGAGGCCGAGCGCTTCCCCAGGGGGCGGATGGAGTTCGGGTTCTGCCATGCGTGCGGGTTCCTGGCCAACATCGCCTTCGAGGAGGCTGAGTACTCCTCCCGCTACGAGGAGACGCAGGGCTTCTCCAAGCTCTTCGTCGAATGGGCGCAGGACCTGGCCAAGCGGTGGGTCGACAAGTACGACCTGCACGGCAAGTCGGTCCTCGAGATCGGCTGCGGCAAGGGCGAGTTCCTCGTCTGGATGGTGGAGGCCGGCGCCGGGTCAGGTGTCGGCATCGACCCCGGCGTCCACCCCGAGCGCATCGACTCCGAGGTGGCCGACAGGCTGACCTGGGTCGCCGACTTCTACTCCGAGGAGTACGCCCACCTCGAGGCCGACGCCGTGGTGTGCCGGCACACCCTCGAGCACATCGCCCCGGTGGGCGAGTTCATGGCCACGGTCCGCAAGGCCATCGGCGACCGGCCCGAGACGATCGTGCTGTTCGAGCTGCCGGACGTCGCCCGCGTCCTCGACGAGGTCGCCTTCTGGGACGTGTACCACGAGCACTGCTCCTACTTCTCCCTGGGTTCCCTCGCCAGGCTCTTCCGGCGCACAGGCTTCGAAGTCCTCCACCTCGAGCTCGACTACGACGGCCAGTACCTGCTGATCGAGGCCAGGCCCTCCACGGTGCCCGCCCCCGGCGAGCCCAACGCCCTCGAGGACGACCTCGAGGCGCTCACCAAGGGCGTCGACAAGTACTGGGAGGAGTACGGGGCCATCAAGGGCGCATGGAGGCAGCGCCTCGCCGACCTGCGGGCCAAGGGCGGCAAGGCCGTCATCTGGGGTGCGGGCTCCAAGGGCGTCGCCTACCTCACGAACCTCGGGCTCCTCGACGAGATCGAGTACGCCGTCGACATCAACCCCTACAAGACGGGCAAGTTCATGGCCGGCACCGGCCAGCAGATCGTGGCTCCCGAGTTCCTCGTCGACTACAAGCCCGACCTGGTCATCGCTATGAACCCGATCTACCTCGGTGAGATCCGGGCCAAGCTCGACGAGCTCGGCCTCGATCCCGAGCTCGTCGGGGCCTGACCGGCACCCGCGCCGTTCACCGAGCGAGGAGCACGAAGTGAACAGCTCTGCGGCCGCGCTGGCCGTCGAGCCGGACGATGACGCCCCGGCGATCGCCGAGCGCGGGGCCAAGGTCAAGAAGCGCAGCTACCGGCGGGACACGGTCACGACGACGTTGTGGGGCCTCGGCGCCTACGCCCTGAGCCTCCTCACGAGCCCGTTGCTGGCCAGAGCGTTGTCGGCCGACGGCCGCGGCTCGCTCGCCGCCGTGGTGCGACCGACGGAGATCCTGGGCTGGCTCCTGATGTTCGGCGTGCCCATGGCCACGGCCTACCTCGCCATCGAAGCCGACCGGCGCACGCTCCAGGCCTCGGCCTGGGTCTTCAGCCTCGTCGTCGGCATCCCGGTGGTGGCGATCCTGTGGCCCTTCGTGCCGGCGTTCCTCGACAACCACCCGCCCGAGACGGTCGCCTGGTTCCGGGCGTGCCTGGTCGCCGGCCTCGTGATCCTGCCCTTCCAGAACGTGTACGAGCAGCTCCGGGCCACCGGGCGCACCACGCGCTTCAACGTGTACCGGTCGGCGCCGATCGTGGTGAACGCCGTGTCGGTGACGGCGCTGTTCTTCGCCGACCGCCTCACGCTCAACACGGCGCTCGGAGCCTCCTTGGCGGCGAACCTCGTCGTGCCCCTGGTGGTGATCGGCATCGAGCGTGGCTTCGTCGTCCGCATGGGGCGGTGGTTCAGCTGGGCCTTGATGCGCCGCCAGCTCCACTACGGCGCACGAGTCTGGTTCGGCACGCTCTCGAACATGGTCGTCGCCCGCTTCGACCAGCTGCTGATGGTGCGCCTCGTGTCCGCGTCCGAGCTCGGCCTCTACGCCATCGCCGCCACCGGTGCCATGGTCACGGCGCCGATCGCCCAGGGCGTGAGCTTCGCCCTGTTCCCCTACATCCGCAGCGAGGCCGACCCGCGCCGAAGGTGGCGGCGGACCCAGCTCGCCATGCGCTGGGTGGGCCTGCTGTCCATCGGCTCGGGCGTCGTCTTGGGCATCGTGGCGCCGTGGGGCCTCCCCGCCGTCATGGGCGCGGAGTTCCGGGGCGCTGTCACCGCCTTCCTGCTGCTCCTGCCGGGCCAGGTCTTCTGGAACCTCGGCCAGGTGGTCAAGGTCGACCTCGAAGCGACCGATCGTCCGGGGGCGGCTTCGGCCGCGCTCGCCGTGGCCGCGGTCCTCACCCTGGTCACGGTGCCCGTGGCCGTCGAGGTGGCGGGGATCTCGGGCGCAGCCGCGGTCACCTCGGCGTGCCAGGTGGCGTTCTTCCTCGTCGCCTACTGGCAGGCCCGCGGCGGCCTGTCCCGCCCGGCGCCCGCTCCCGGGCCCGGCGGCGGTGGCGACGACACCCCGGAGGAGGGGACCGATGAGCTGGTCGGCGTGGAGGGCTGAGGTCCTCCAGGACTGGGACTGCAACCGGGGCAGCACCAAGTCCCAGGTGATCATGGCGGCGTTCCGCCAAGCGCACCGCTGGCAGACCCCGGCGCCCGCCGGGCCTGTCGCTCGGGTGGGCGTCACCGCCTACAAGGTGCTGACGACCTGGTTGCTCGGGGTCGAGCTGCCCCCGGAGACCGTCGTCGGCGCCGAGCTGCGCCTGGTCCACCCCCAAGCCATCGTCGTCAACGGCGAGACGCGCATCGGTGCCCGCTGCATGCTGCGCGCCAGCACCACCCTGGGCAACGTGGTCGGCGACGACGGCGTGGCCAGCGCCTCCCCGGCCCTCGGGGACGACGTGGAGCTCGGCGTGGGCGTCATCGTCATCGGCCCGGTAGCGATCGGGAGCGGCGCTCGCGTCGGCGCCGGCGCCGTCGTGATCCGCGACGTGCCGCCCGGCGCGGTCGCCGTCGGCAACCCGGCACGCGTGCTGGCCCCGAAGGCGAAGCCGGCAGACGAAGCAGCCTGAGCGTCGCCGGCGAGCCCGGCAGCGGGCACCGGGGCTACGGCGCGAAGGTGGGCCGGCGCAGGCCGTGGTAGAGGGCCTGGAGCCGGTCGAGGTGGTCGGCTGCCCCGTGGCGGGCGACGGCCTTGGCCCGGGCGGCCCTGCCGAGCGCCTCGGCTTCGCCGGGGCGCTCGGCCAGGCGGCGGAGGGCCTCGCCCAGGGCCGCCGGGTCGTCTGGCGGTACGACGAGGCCGTCCCTGCCGTGCTCCACCAGCTCGGGCAGTCCGCCGAGGTCGGTGACGACCACGGGCACGGCCGCGGCCATGGTCTCGAGGACCGACAGCGGCATGTTCTCGTGCCAGCGGGCGGGCAGCAGGGCGGCCCGATGGCACGAGAACATGCCGCTCTCGGTTCTCGGTGCCATGGCCGCCGCCGTGCCCTCGGTGGTCAGCGACCTCGGCGGCCTGCCCGAGCTCGTCGAGCACGGCCACGACGGCCTCGTCGTCGGCGTCGACGACCCTGACGCCCTGGCCGCGGCGATGGGCCGCCTCGCCGCCCGGCCTGCCGAGGCCGAGGCCCTGGGCCGGGCGGCCCGGGCCAAGGCGATCGCCCACCACGGCGCGAGCGACCACCTCGCCCACCTCGAGGCCATCTACCGCGACGTCCGCCAGCTCGCGCCCCGGCGCTGACCTGCGCCAGCTCGTCCGGCGTCACGTGCC
>WHTX01000456.1 GCA_009377505.1 Acidimicrobiia bacterium | reverse complement strand
CTCGACAGGCGACCGCGGTGGTCGAGGGGGCCGAGCTGCTCGTCGCGCCGGGGCTCACCGTCGGTCGTGCTCACGAGGATGCCTCCCGGTCGAGGACGGTGGCGACGGCGGCGACGGCGAGCTCGTAGCCGTGGCCGCCGAAGCCGCTGATGGTGCCCGTGGCCACGGGGGCGACCACCGACGTGCGCCGCCACGGCTCACGCCCGTCGGGGTTGGAGAGATGCAGCTCGACGACGGGGCCGTCGAAGGCGGCGAGGGCGTCGTGCAGGGCCCAGCTGTAGTGCGTGAACGCCCCGGGGTTCACGATGATCGCCGCGCTGCGGCCCCGGGCGGCGTGCACGGCGGCGACGAGCTCGCCCTCGTGGTTGGACTGGAGGTGCTGGAGGTCGATGCCCCGCGCCGTCGCCGCCGCCGCAGCCCGGGCGACGTGGTCGGCAAGGGTGGCCGTGCCGTAGACGGACGGTTCGCGCTCCCCCAGTAGGTTCAGGTTCGGCCCCGACAGCAGTAGGACCGACCGGCGGGGCCCGTTCACGGCTCCCAGCCCAGGGCGGTGAAGGCGGCCTCGACCGGCGCCCGCTCGATGCCGCTGCACACCTCGACCCCCCTGGGACCCTCCAGCACGAAGGTCAGCCCCCGCAGCGCCTTCTTGTCCCGGCCCATGAGCGCCACCAGCTCGTCGGGGGCCGCTCCCCGCGGCAGGCGGGAGGGCAGGCCGTAGGCGGCGACGACCCGGCGGTGCTCGGCGACCCGGGCCTCGTCGATGCGCCCGAGGGCCCGGGCCAGCTCCGCGGCGTAGACGAGCCCGACGGCGACCGCCTCGCCATGGCGCAGGTCGAAGGCCCCCGCCACCTCGAGGGCGTGGGCCAGGGTATGGCCGTAGTTGAGCGTGGCCCGACGGCCGCCTTCCCGTTCGTCGCCCGCCACCACGTCGGCCTTGACGGCCACCGCCCGGGCGACCCGTTCCGGCAGGGCCAGCTCGTCGAGGTCCCCCCCGCCGAGGAAGTGGTACTTGGCCAGCTCGCCCATGCCCGAGCGGTACTCCCGGGGCGGGAGCGTGGCGAGGTGGTCGGTGTCGCACAACACCGCCGAGGGCTGCCAGAACGCGCCGAGGAGGTTCTTGCCCTCGGGCAGGTTCACGCCTGTCTTGCCCCCGATGGCCGCGTCGACCTGGCCGAGCAGGGTGGTCGACACGTGCACGACGGGGATGCCGCGGTGGTAGACGGCGGCGGCGAACCCGGCCACGTCGGTCACCACGCCGCCACCGACGGCGACGACGGCGTCGGCTCGGGACATGCCCCAGGCGGCGAACGCCCGGCACAGCCCCTCCACCGTGTCGAGGGACTTGGCCTCCTCGCCCTCCCCGACCAGGAAGACTCGGTGCTCGACGTCGGGGTCCACGGCGACGGGGACGCTGGCCTGGGTCACGACGGCCACCCGGCGGGTACCCCCGGGTAGCAGCCCGGCGAGCTCGCCGGAGGCGCCGGGCCCGACCACGACGGGGTAGCTGCGCTCACCGAGCTCGACGACGACGCTCGTGAGGGGGCCGACCTCGTGCGGGGGGCGCAAGGCGATGGCGATGCGCTCGGCGACCTGTTCGACGAGGCCCGAGGCGCCGTCCACCACCAGGCGCGCCACCGCCTCGTAGAACGGGCGTCGCTGCTCGTGCAGCGCTGCCAGGCGGCCCGCGGGGTCGTCCCCGAGGAGTGGTCGGCTCGGGTCGGTGCCGAGACGTCCGGCGAGGGCCTCGGGCCCCACGTCGAGCCACACCGTGGTCGCCTGCTCGAGCAAGGCCCGGTTGGCCTGGTCGAGCACGACGCCCCCGCCCGTGGCCACGACGAGAGCGCCGCGGCCGCCGAGCAGCTCCCGGAGCTGGTCGCGCTCGAGGGCCCGGAAGGCAGCCTCGCCCCGGTCGGCGAAGAGCTGGCTGATCGTGCAGCCGACGGCGGCCTCGAGGCGTGCGTCGGCGTCGACGAAGGGACGGCCGAGGCGCCGGGCGAGGGCCGCGCCGACCGAGGTCTTGCCCGAGCCCATCATGCCCACCAGTACCACGTGGTCGCCGCTCACGGCGCCCGAGCGTACTGCGGGCCGGCGGTCAGGAAGACCGGAGGAGCTCGGCGCCGACGAGCACGACGACGGTCCCGAGGGCGAGCCAGGGGCCGAATGGGTAGTGCGCCCCCCGCCCCCGGCGCACCAGCAGCACGACGCCGACGACCGAGCCGAGCGCGCTGCCCACGAGCAGGGCGAGCAGCACCAGGTAGAGCGAGTCGACGTAGCCCTGCGCCGACCAGCCGAGGAACAAGCCCAGCAACAGCGCCAGCTTGACGTCCCCGAAGCCCATGCCGGCCGGGTTCACCAGGTGGGTGAGGAACAGCCCGACGTAGTACGCGACGGCGCCCAGAGCGGCCGGGCCAAGCCGCTCGGGGGAACCGTCGAGCGCCGACGCCAGCACCAACAGGGCGGCGGACACGCCGAGGCTCGGGAACACGAGCCGGTTGGGGATGAGGTAGTGCTCGAAGTCGACGGCGGCCATGACGACCAGCACGGCGATGAGGAACAAGTGGGGCACGAGCGCCCACGACCAGCCCCAGGTGGCCGCGGTGAGGGCGAACAGGGCGGCCGAGGCCAACCCGCACAACAGGAGGCGGCGGTCGCGTGGGCGGAAGCCGGCGAGGAGCTCGTCACCTCGCGGCGGCCGCTCGTGCAGCACGCGGGAGGCTGCCGCCTCCGCCGGAGCGAGCAGCGCGCCCGCCAACGCGCACGCGCCGACGAGCAGGGCGCTCACGTGGGCGTGGGGAGCTCGCCGAGGCTCAGCGGCGCGAGCGGCCGTCGAAGAGGCCGCTCGAGCGCTTCACAGCTTCCCGTGCCCGCTCGCTCAGGTTGAACAGCTGGCGCTCGATGTTGGCCGCGTCCTCGGGGGCGTCGGCCTCGGCTGGCTTGGCGTCGGCCGCCTCGGCCGTGGCCCCGCCCGGCGCGGTCAGCACCGTGCCGTCGGGACCGGTCTCGGCGCGTACGGGCTCACCC
>WHTX01000068.1 GCA_009377505.1 Acidimicrobiia bacterium | reverse complement strand
GTTGCTCGGGGCTGCGTTGGCGCTCGAGGGGGCGCTCGGGTTGCTGGGCCGGCGGCCGCCGTTGCCGGGAGCGTTGACCGGGACGAGGGCGGCGCCACCTGACTGGTGACATATGACACATCGTCAGCAGTAAGGGCAGCTCAGCCCGAGTGCAGTAGGCGAACGGCATGCTGGTCTGCGGTTTCGCCGGCCGGACTGGGCTTTGGCCGAGCCGCGTGACGGGTGTAACACGGTGTCAGTGCCACCGGGCACAGGCTCCCGGCCGCCCGCTCGGCAGGGGCTCTGGTACATGACGACGAGGGGGATCCTTTGCGACGCGGACGGACAAGGGTGATGGGTGTCGCCCTGCTCGGGGTGACCCTGGTGGCTGCGGCGTGCGGCGGTGACGACGGCGACGGCGCCACAGCCGGCACCGTCGACGCCGGCGTGAAGGAGGGCGTGAGCGCGGCGGTGGGCGGCGACTCGACCGGCGCTTCGACGACGACGGTGCCCCAGCCCACCTCCATGGAGGAGTGGGAGGAGCTCTGGGCCACCCAGCGTGCCGCCATCGTCGACCGGATCACCGAGAACGGGTGGGGCAAGTCGGCCGACGGCACGAGCGTGACCGGCCCCGAGGGCTTCAGCATCGACCTCACGGCGTGCGCCCCGGGCTGGTCGGACACCGAGGGCGTGAGCGACACCGAGGTCAAGATCGGCCAAGCGCTCCCGTTGTCGGGCACCTACGCCGACTACGGCAACGTCGCCAAGGCCGTGACCGTGGTCTTCGACTACTACGGCGACCAGGGCGCCTTCACCGACAGCACGGGGAAGAACCGCCGTGTCAACTACATCTTCAAGGACGACGGCTACGACCCGGCCCGCACCGTGCCCCTGGTCGACGAGCTGGTCGACTCGGAGAAGGTGTTCGCCGTCCTCACCCTCGGCTCGGCCAACGGGTTCAAGGTGTACGACAAGCTCAACCAGCGCTGCATCCCCCACCCCTTCGAGCTGAGCGGCCACCCGGCCTGGGGCGACCCCGTCAACCACCCCTGGACGACGGGGCTGCAGCTGGCGTACACGACCGAGGCCATCCTCTGGGGCACTTTCATCGAGCAGCACGCGGAGGAGTTCGACGGTGAGATCACCGTCGCCGCCCTGCAGCACAACAACGACTTCGGCGCTTCCTACGACGCCGGCTTCCGGGCGTGGATGGCGCAGTCACCGCTGAAGGACCGCATCAACTACGTCACCGAGGCCATCGAGCCCCAGGCCCCGACCGTCACCGACCCCATGACGACCCTCGCCGCCCAGGACCCGAACGTCCTGATCGGCATGCTCGCCGGCACCGCCTGCACGCAGATGATCACCGAAGCGGCGGCCAACGGCATGAAGGAGGAGGTCGAGTACCTCTTCCAGCCCTCCGTCTGCTCGGCCTCGAGCTTCGTGGGCAAGGACAAGGTCGGCGGCGACGGCTCGGCCACCAACGGCTGGTGGATCGTCAACGGTGGCGTGAAGGACCTGAACGACCCGACCCAGGCGGACGACCCCTTCATCAAGTGGAGCCGTGAGCTGCTCCAGGAGAACGGCATCGACCCGGCCTCCTCCGGCTCTCTGGGCAGCGGCATGGCCTGGGGCTTCGCCCTCACACAGAGCCTGCGGATCGCCGGCGAGCTGCCCGGTGGGCTGACCCGGACGAACTTCATCACCGCGCTGCGGACCTTCGACATGACCAACGCCATGCTGCTCCCGGGCATCGGGTTCAACATGGAGGGCAACAAGGACGCCTACTTCATCGAGGGCGGCGTCTACCAGACCTACAACTCCGAGCTGCAGGGCTGGGAGTCCCAGGGCGAGATCATCGATCTCTCGGGCAAGTCCAGCACCTGCGCCTGGGACCTCTCCGCCAGCGTCTGCCAGAACTGAGCGCCGGCGGCTCGGGGCCCATGAGGGCCTCGAGCCGCGCTGGCCCTGGCCCTTCGTCAGGGCGCGGTGGCGCAGACCCCGGCGAGTGAGGCGAGCGCCGTGCCCCGGCGGGGCTCGCGCACGACGTTGAGGTCGACGCCGTTCGTGAGGTAGGCGAAGGAGAGCCCCGTCGCCGGGTCGGCCCAGGCGAGCTGGCCGGCGGCCCCGTTGTGCCCGAACGTGGCCGGGGACACGGTGCGCCCGAACCCCCGGATGAACGAGCGCCCGTCGTCCCCGGCGAGGATGAGGCCGAGGGAGCGGTTCGCCGGGGTCTGCATCAACGGGTCGGGCAGGCGGTTGCGCACGTTGCCGGTCACGTCGGCCAACAGGTCCGCGGGCCACAGCCCCGCCTTGTTGTGCAGCAGCTCCTGGTAGAAGAGCACGAGCTGGTCGGCCCGCAGCACCCCGCCGCCACCGGGCACCCCCACCGCCCGTGAGGCCGGCTCGTTGAAGCGCAGGAGGATCTCGGTGGTGACCTCGCCGGTGGGCAGCTCGGGCACCCCGAAGGCGGCCTGTAGCTCCTCGGGGGTGGCCAGCTCGCCGACGGCGACCAGCTCGGCGATACCGCCCTGGTCGGCGGGCTCGATGCCCAGCGTCCGGCCGAGGCCGAGCGGGCCGGTGACCCGCCGCTCGAGCTCGTCCCGGTAGTCGCGGCCCGTGGCCCGGTCGATCAGCTCGGCCAGCACCCAGTGCCCGGAGGTGGGGTGGTACTCGTAGCGGGAGCCCGGCTCCCAGTTGAGCCGCCAGTTGGCCATGGCCGCCTGGCGCTGGGACCGGTCCGCCCAGGCCGGGGGGCCGAGGGGGGCGTAGGGGAACCCCCCCGTGTGCAGCATCACCTGCTCGATGGTGATGCCCTCCTTGCCGTTCTCCCCGAATTCGGGGAAGAGCTCGACCACCCGGGCCGCGGGGTCGATGGCCCCCTCGGCGATCAGCTGCCACACGACCGAGGCGACGAAGGGCTTCGTGGCCGAGAACACGGCGTAGCGCGTCGCGGGCGTGGCGTCGCCGAACGTCTCGAAGGCCACCACCTCGCCCTGGTAGCCGAGCGCCACCTGGGCCGAGGGCAGGAACCCGGCGTCGACCTCACGGCGCGCACGCTCGAGCAGGGCGGAGATGGCAGCGTTGTCGAGGCTCACGTCGAGCGAGATTAGGCTATGCCCGCCGAGCCCACCCGCGGGGCGGCCACAGGGGCCGGACGGGGTGGGGCACGCACGTAGCAGCTGCGCAGGCACGGACACGGGGGAGGCCGCCGCATGGGCGTGCTCGACGGGATCAGGGTGCTCGACTTCGGGCGGTACATCGCCGGCCCCTATTGCGGGGCGCTGCTCGGCGACCTGGGGGCCGACGTCGTGCGCGTCGAGCGGGTGGACGGGGGCGAGGACCGCTGGGTGGCACCGGTCACCGACGACGGCATCGGCGCCATGTTCCTCCAGGTCAACCGGAACAAGCGCTGCCTCACCCTCAACCCGGTCAAGGCCGAGGGGCGCGCCGTCGCCCGCAAGCTCATCGAGAGCGCCGACGTCGTCATCGCCAACCTGCCGCCCGAGACCCTCGTCACCATGGGCCTCGACTACGAGACGCTGCGGGCCGTCAAGGCCGACATCATCCTCACCACCGTGAACGCCTGGTCCTCGGGCGGCGAGTGGAGCCACAAGGTCGGCTTCGACGGGCTGGCCCAGGCCGCCTCGGGCAACCTCTACATGTCCGGCCCCGAGGGCCACCCCACCCGGGCCGCGGCCCCCTACGTGGACTTCTCCACGGCCACCCTGGCGGCGCTGTCCACGCTCACCGCCATCCTCCACCGCAACCAGACCGGGGAGGGCCAGTTCATCGAGGCGGCCTTGTTGCGCACGGCGCTCACCTGGAACAGCCCGACGATCATCGAGCAGGCCCTGCTCGGAATCGACCGGGTCTCGACCCACAACCGGGGCCAGACGGGGGGCCCGGCCGACGTGCACCGCACCCGCGACGGGTGGGTGATGTGCCTGGTCATCGGGGCTTACCAGTTCCAGCGGTGGGCAGAGATGGTCGGCCGGCCCGAGCTCGTGAACGACGACCGCTTCAAGGACGACCTCGCCCGGGGCGACAACGGCGACGCCCTGTCCGCCTACATGGGGGCGTGGTGCGCCGACCGCACCAACGCCGAGTGCCTCGAGGAGATGGAGCGCCACAAGGTGCCGGGCGGCCCGGTGCTGTCGCCCCAGCAGGCGCTCGACCTGCCCCACATCCAGCAGATCGGCGTGTACGAGGACGTCGAGTACCCCACGGCCGGCAAGCCCGTCCCCCTGGCCCGGTTCCCGACGGTGATGTCGGGCTCGCCCGGGGTGATCCGCCGGCGCGCCCCGCTCCTGGGCGAGCACACCGAGGAGGTCCTCGCCGAGCTCGGCTATGGCCCCGAGGAGATCGCCGCGCTGCGGGCGGCCCGTATCGTCTGACCGCGTGCACGCTCCGGCCGAGCGGCGCCCGGCCGAGCTGAGCGGGCGTTGGCTCGGCTGCGTCGTTCTACGAAGCGTAGAGTGATGTTTATGACGACTCCGGTGCCGACGCGGTTCAGCGACGACGAGCTCGCCCTGCTCGACGAGCTCGTCGCCGCCGGAGTGGGCGACAACAGGTCCGCCGTGGTCCGACGCGCCGTTCTCCTCCTCGCGGACAGAGTCCGTCGCACCCGGGCCGGCGCGACGATCGCCCGCTCGTACCGTGAGCTCCCCCAGTCGGCGGAGGACGACGCCCTCGCGCTGGCCAACGCCATCGCCATGACCGAGGCGGAACCGTGGTAGCCCAGGGAGAGCTCTGGCTGTTGGAGACGCCGAACGAGAAGCGACGTCCTGTGCTCGTGGTCTCGCGCGACGAGGTCATCCCGGTCCTCAACAACGTCGTCGTGGCGCCGGTGACGAGCACGGTCCGCTCGATCTCGACCTGTGTCCCGGTGGGCCGAGCCGAGGGGATCGATCACGACAGCGTGGCGACCTTCGACAACATCGGAACGGTCCCCAGAGCACTGCTGACGATCAGGCTCGGTGAGCTCGGCCCAGCCGGGCGCCACGAGATGTGCGCGGCGATACGAGCCCTCGCCGACTGCTGACCCGCTACGAGGGGCGGCGGGACCGGCGATCGGCACCCACGAGCGGCTACCAGCTGCCGCCGCCCCCTCCGCCGCCGCCGCCCCCGGAGAAGCCGCCCATCGAGCCGCCGAAGCCGCCGCCGGAGGTCGAGGCGGGAGGCGTGGAGAACGTCGAGGTCGTGGCGTGGGTCAGGTTCGACATGGCCATGCCGAAGTAGGCGAAGTGGAACGGCGCCCCCACGCCGTAGGGCACGTACCAGGACGGTGCCAGGTCGTAGCCCTGCTCCTGCAGCACGGCCAGGGTCTGCGCCCACTTCCCGGTCAGCCCGAAGACCATGGCGTAGGGCAGGCCGGCCACGAACTGGTGCTGCGTCTCCTGGAAGCGGAGCTGGTCGGCGTCGGCCACATCGAGGAAGCGCTCGAAGCCAATGGCCTCCTCCAGCACTCGGCGCCCGGTCGAGGTGCGGGCGGGCATGAACTTGGCTGCGGCGAGCACGACGATGCCGGGCACGAGGGCGGCGAGGCCGACGAGGCCCCACGTCGTGAGGGCGGCGAGGGCGACGAGGACGACCGCCCCGAGGAGCAGGGCACCGATGCCGACCGCCACCCAGAAGGCCCGTGCCCGGTCGGGCCGGCGGACGAACCAGTGGCGGCGCTGCACCTCCTGGTAGAGGCCCTCGCGCACCGCCCCGAGGTCGCCGGAGAACTTGCGCTGCAGAGCGCCGAGCTCCACGCTGCCGTGGGGCCCGTAGACCCACAGCCGGCGCAGCAGGTCGGCCTCGTAGGGCAACAGCTCGGCATCGGCGTCGCGCAGGCGCACGAAGCGGTAGTCGCCGTCGCCGGTCTCCTCGATGCGCAGGTAGCCGCGTACGGCCAGGTCGACGAGGGTGGCCGTGACGTCGAGAGCGTCGGCCGACTCGTCCACGATCACCCCGACGAGGCCTGGGGTGGCCCCCTCGGGGGGCCGGAAGCGCACCGGCCCGTCCGCCTTGTCGAAGAACCCGACGAGACCGGCGGTGTCGGGGCTGGCGTCGGCGGGCAGGTAGGCGTCCATGACCAGGCGGCGGTCCCGGGCCTGGCGGCTGAGCATGGTGGCGAGGCCCCCGGCGGCCAGGGCGGCGAGGCCCCCGGCGAGGCCCAGCTTGAGCGGTGTCGCTTCGAACGCCCGGGCGAAGGACCAGCGCTCGACGAGGCTCGGGGTGGCGTTGGCCACCGTGCCCGGCGGCAGGGCGATGCCGATGGTGACGCCCTCGTGGGGGGGCAGCCCGTCGACCTCGGCGGTGAAGCCCGAGCCGTCCACCGTGGTCGACGCACAGGCGTCGGTGGAGCCGGCCACGCCGGTGAAGCAGGTGCTGTCGATCACCGGGCCCGGCCCCGAGAAGGCGACGTCGACGCCCTCGATGGGCACCGGCCAGCCCGTGCCCACGGCGTTCCAGGCCATCTCCTGGTAGTGCGCGTCGGGCTGCTCGATGGCTTCGACGGTGCGGGGCACGGCGTAGCTGATGGTGTAGCGCCAGGTGCCCGAGATGAAGTTCCCGGCCGTGCCGATGCGCAGCTGGCGGTTGCCGTTGTCGTCGTCGGTGACGGTGAAGGCGGCTGCCCGGCCGGCGTCGCCCCGCCCCTCGACGGGCTCGGCGCGGACGGCGAAGTCCTGGGGGTCATAGGCGCGGTCGTAGCGGTCGTCGTAGCGCACCCGGATGGGGATGTAGCGGAAGATGCCCTGGCGCTGCTCGCCCGCCGGGAAGCGGTAGTCGATGACCTCGGTGATGGCCATGGTGCCCTGATCGTCGAGTCGGAGGTCGACGTCGTAGGCGAGGATGCGCTCGTCGCTGCCCTGGGCGCCGGCCGTGCCGGGCGCGACGAGCGGAGCCAACAGCACGGCCAGCACCAGTGCCAGTCCGGCGAAGGGCCCCGCACGGCCGGCGCGTCGCGCCTCGGGGAGGGGGTCAGGTGACATGGGGGGCCTCTCTGGCGTCTCGCTCGACCTGGAAGTACTCGGCCGGCCCGAAGCTGAGGGGCCCAGCCAGCACGCTCGAGGGGAAGGTGGCGCGGCGGTCCTGGTAGCGGCGTACCCGGCCGTTGTAGTAGCGGCGGGCGGCGGAGACGTCGTCCTCGCTCTGTACCAGCTCGCGCTGCAGGCGGGCGAAGGTGGCGTCCGCCTGCAGGTCCGGGTACGCCTCGGCCACGGCGAAGACCTGGGCGACGCCCCGGTCGAGCGCCACCTCGGCCTCGCCCCGCCGGGCCGGGCCGTCGGCCGACTCGGCGGCGGCACGGGCGGCGATGACCTCCTCGGTGGCCTTGCGCTCGTAGGCCGCGGCCGCGGCGGCGACGGCGGCGAGGTCGGTGACGAGACGGTGGCGACGGGCCAGCATGACGTCGATCTGCGCCCACGCCTCCCGGACGAGCTGGCGGTCGCGTTGGAGGCCGTTGTACAGCACGACCAGCACGACGAGCGCCACCACGACCAGGACGGCCACCACGGCCAGGATCAGGACCACCCGGCGACGGTAGCCGGGAAGCGGCCCACGCCGAGTCGCGCTGGCCTACCCTTGACGACGTGGTCAGGTCGCCGGGGGGGCCCGCGCCGGCCACGCGTCGCGCCGGGGGCGAGGCCCGCGGCCGGAGAGGGGAGATACGTGAAGTTCCACTGGTTCCACCTGATGCCGTACACCGACCTGCCCGACGACTTCCGCGAGAAGAACCGGTCGGTGTGGGTCGACGTGAACTCGAGGTTGTTCGACCCCCTCAAGGGCCATGGCATGTACCACGACTTCCTCGACGAGCTCGAGTACGCCGACCAGGTCGGTTTCGACGGCATCTGCTGCAACGAGCACCACCAGAACGCGTATGGCCTGATGCCCTCGCCGAACCTGGTCGCCGCCACCCTCACCCGGCGCACCCAGAACGCCAAGCTCGTGGTGATGGGGAACTCGGTGGCGCTCTACAACCCGCCGGTCCGCGTGGCTGAGGAGTTCGCCATGCTCGACGTGATGTCCGGCGGGCGCCTCATCGCCGGCTTCCCGGTGGGCACCCCGATGGACACCGTGTTCTGCTACGGCGAGAACCCGGCCACCCTGCGCGACAAGTACCGCGAGGGCGTCGACCTCGTGGTGAAGGCCTGGACCACGCCCGACCCGTTCGTCTTCAACGGCAAGTACACCCAGCTCCGCTACGTGAACCCCTGGCCGCGGCCGATCCAACAGCCGCACCCGCCCGTGTGGATCCCCGGCGGCGGGTCGGTCGAGACGTGGGAATGGTGCGTCCGCAACGACTTCCTCTACGCCTACCTCTCGTACTTCGGGTACCAGCGGGGGCGGCAGGTGATGGACGGCTACTGGGAGACCGTCGACCGCCTCGGCGCCGACCGCAACCCGTACCGAGCCGGGTTCCTCCAGTTCGTGGGCGTGGCCGACAGCGACGCCCACGCCGAGGAGCTGTACTCGGAGGCGGCGCTGTACTTCTACAACCGCTGCCTGAACCTGTTCGAGGGCTTCGCCAACCCGCCCGGCTACTCCTCGGTGGCGACCCTGCGCAAGGGCATCACCGGCCAGGTGCAGGCGGCCGCCCAGGCCCTCTCGGACGACCTGACGTGGAAGGACATCGTCGACCGGGGCTACGTCGTGGCCGGCAGCCCCCAGACCGTGGTCGACCACCTCAACGAGATGGCGGACACGATGAACGTCGGGCACCTGATGCTGCTGCTGCAGTTCGGCAACCTGCCCAAGGAGCGCGTGTACGAGAACACGTCGCGCTTCATCGGCGAGGTGGCGCCCAAGCTGCGGGACCGCTTCGACGAGTGGGACGACAAGTGGTACCCGACCCAGTCCCTGCCCGCCGAGGCCCAGGCCCAGCCCGCGCCGGTGGGCGACGCCAAGGGCTCCATGCGCGACCTCGCGGAGGGCGAGCGATGAGCGAAGCGAAGCTCGCGGAGAGCGAAGCGAAGCTGACGGAGAGCGTGGTCACCCTCCCCACCGGGGCCGAGGTGCGCGTGTTCCGGGGCGGTTCGGGCGCGCCGCTGGTGTGGCTCCACCCGGCCAGCCGGATCACCGCCGAGGACCCGGTGGCCAATGCGCTCGCCGAGCATTTCGACGTCTACGCGCCGATGGCGCCGGGCTTCCACGAGCTCGGCGAGCTCGACGAGGTGCGTGACGCGCACGAGCTGGCCATGTTCTACGACGACCTGTTCGGGGTGCTCGGGCTCGAGGGCGTGCCCGTCGCCGGGCACAGCTTCGGTGGCATGGTCGCCGCCGAGCTCGCCGCCCACTACCCGCGGCGCGTGTCCCGGCTCGCCGTGGTCTGCCCGGTGGGGTTGTGGGACGACCGCTACCCCATGGTCGACCTGTTCGCCACCCCCGCGCTCAAGGTGAACGACCTCTTGTGGGGCGACCCCGGCTCCGAGCTCGCCCGTGCCGCGGCGGCCGCCTCGGCCCTGCCGGAGGGGGAGGAGGGCATCGCCCTCATGGAGACCGAGGAGTACATCGAGAACCTGGTCAGCATGGTGTCGGGGTTCACCGCGGTGGCGAAGTTCATCTGGCCGCTGCCCGACAAGGGCCTGGCGCGTCGCCTCTACCGGGCGACCATGCCCTCGCTGGTGATCTGGGGGGCCAAGGACCGCCTGACGCCCCATGAGTACGCCGAGGACTTCGGGCGGCTGCTGCCCGACAGCCGGGTGGAGGTGCTCGCTGATGCCGGGCACCTCGTCACCCTGGAGCGCACCGCCGAGGTGGTCGGCCTCATCCGCGACTTCGCCCGGTAGCCCCTCCCGCAGCCCGCAGCCCGCAGCCCGCAGCCCGGTAGGCCGGCGGCGTCTGGTAGGCGGGCGGCGTCCCGCCGGCGAGGTCGCCGGCCGGTCGAGGGCGAGCTGGGGGGCGGAGGGAGGTCCTTGGGCGCGCTGGGGAACGGGGGGCGCCGGCGCGCGCGAGGGCGCCCGCCCCGCGCCCGATGGCGAGGTCGTTCGGTCCGGATTCGGTCCTGGGTGCGCTCGTTACCGCTGGGCGGGGCCCAGCGCACCCGGACGGCCGGTCGAAGAGGTCGTGCGCAGCTCTGGTGCGCTCGTTGCCGCCAGGCGCCCAGAGCGCACCCGGACGGGCCCTACAGCGGCAGCCGGCGATGGCGACGGTCGGCCCGCCGAGGCTCAGGCGATGGCGCCGCGTGCCCCGGGGTCGAGGGAGACCAAGTGGCTCTCCTCGTACTCGACGAAGATGCACTCGCCCGGGCATTCCTCGGAGCTCTCCACGACCACCCGCTCGTACCGCTCGGGAACGACGGCCAGCGAGCGGGCACCACCGGGGTCGTTGAGGGGGAAGCCCGCTTCCTTCACGTAGGCGATGCCGTCCTCGAGGATGGTGAACACCGAGGGGCAGTGGTCCGTGCAGAGGCCGTCACCAGTGCAGAGGTCCTGGTCGATCCACACACGCAGCAAACGCCGCTCCTCAGCTCGCCCGGGAAGTCCCCAGACTAGTGGTACCCACTGATCGTGGCGTCTCGCCGGTCCCGCCCGCTCGCGGCCTCCACCTCCGAAGCCCACCGACGGCGCGGTGCGAACCGCCTTGTGGAGACGGTGGGCGACCTGGTGAGCTGACCCGGTGCGCGTCACGAGCCTCTTCGTCCACCCGGTGCTCAGCCGACGGTGAGGCCCTCGCGCGCCGGGTCGGTGTTCGTCGCTGCGCCGGCGAACGCCTGGGCCCGGTCGAGCCAGTCCCGGGCGAGCTCGCCCTCGACCAGCAGCGCCGTGTCGGAGAGATGCCGGCGCTGCGTGGCCACGAGCGCGAACTCGAGAGCCGTGCCCGACACGGTCGACCCCGCTCCGTCGGGCCCCCACGTCCACGTCTGGCCGGACGGGGCCACCAACTCGAGGCGGACGTCGCCCTCGGGCACCGTCTCGCCCCGGTTCACGTAGCTCCAGCCCCGCGTGGTGACCCCGATGTGGCAGACGTGGCGGAGGCGGTCGGTGACGGGCAGCTCGCGGCCGAGCGCGGTGGCCACGTCATGGCCGTGCGCCCAGGTCTCCATCAGCCGGGCAGTGGCGAAGGACAGAGCGCTCATGGAGGGGCCGAACCAGGGGACGCGGTCCTTGGGGCCGAGGGGCCGGAAGGCGGCGAGCATGCCCTCGCGGTCGGCCCGCCAGCGAGCCAGCACCTCGGCGCCGCTCGTCGTGGCCGCGTCCACGAACCAGCCGTCGAGGCTCGCCCCGCCGAGCAGCGCCACCTTGGCGTCCTCGAACGCGGCCGGGTCCTTCACGGCGAGCAGCGCCATCCCGTCGGCGGCGTGGATGTGCAGGATCGTGTCCTTCACGTCCCAACCGGCCGCCGGGGTCGGGGTCGCCCAACCCGTTTCATCGAGGTCGGCCACGACGGCGTCGAGGGCGGCGTGTTCGGCGGCGAGGTCCTCACAGATCTGCTCCACGGCGCCGATTCTGCCCCACCCGCCGCCGGCCGCGCGGGGGGGACCATGAGCGTGGCCGCCATTGTGGCCGTCAGCGTGGTGGTGGCCGCCGCGGCCACGGTGACGACCCTGGCCGGGTTCGGCTTCTCGCTGATGGCCGTGCCGCTGCTCGCCGTGGTGGTCGGGGCGCGCGACGCCGTCGCCGTGGCCTCGCTCCTGGGCCTGCTGTCCACGGCCGCCCTGGCCGTGCGCTGCCGGGCGTCGGTCGACTGGGGCATCGTGTGCCGTCAGCTCGGCACCGCGGTGCTCGGCATGCCACTCGGCCTCGTGGTCGTGCTGGTGCTGAGCGACCGGGCCCTGCGCATGGCCATCGCCACGGCTGTGCTCGTCGCCACGGCCCTGATTGCCCGCGGCTTCCGCCTGGCCGGGCCGAGTACCGGGGTCGACCTCGGCGCGGGGTTCGTGAGCGGCGTGCTGAACACGAGCGTGGGCACGAGCGGGCCGCCCGTCGTGCTCGCCAACCAGGCCCATGGGCTGGCCCCGACCACGTTCCGGGGCACGCTGTCCGCCTTCTTCGCCGGTTCCGCCATCGTGTTGAACCCGCTCTTCTACGTGACCGGCCGCTACACGACGGAGGTGCTGGTGGCCGCAGCCGTCGGCCTGCCCGCCGTCGGGGTCGGCTGGCTCGTGGGGCTCCGACTGCACCACCGGGTGAGCCCCGCCCGCTTCCGCCGGGTGGTGCTGGCGCTGCTCGTGCTCAGCGCCACGCTGGCCGCGGCCAGCGCGCTCACGGGGTAGGTCCGGTCTTCGGGGCGTCAAAGCGCCGACTTGGCCGGCGGTGACGGTAGTCGCGCCCTGCGGCTCAGGCGCCGGGGGTGGCGGCCGGCGCGTCCCGGCGTGGCCGGGCCTCGGAGACAGGGCCTTGGCGTTCGAGCGTGGTGACGCCGGCCTCGGCCGCCCACGGTTCGCGCGCCAGCCAGACCGCCCGCGTGGCGGGGCAGACGAGGACAAGCTCGCCCCGGGCCGGGCGCCGACGCACCGCCCGCAGGTGGCCACCGGCGTAGTCGACCGCCTCGTCGCCCTCGAAGCTCACCTCGTCGCGGCATCGGCAGGCCGCTCGCTGCCGGGCCCTGGCGGCCGGCGTGGCCTTGCCCGTTGTCGCCGAGCGCTCGGCCGGGTTGGGCCCCGCCCCGGCCAGGGCGTGCCCGCGGCTCGCCGGGAGGGGGAGTTCCTGGCTGCTGTCGGCGTGGCCGCCTTCGGCGCCGCGGCCACCGCGGGCCCCAATCGCGCTGGGGGAGGTAGCCGGTGACGCGGGCGGGGCGAGCTCGGCGGGGGAGGGGGCTGGCGGGCGCCGGGGGTCGACGACCGTGCCGGTCCACTCGTCGTGCCAGGGCCGGCCCTGCCCGCTGGCCAGGGCCCAGCTCGCGCCCACCAGCCCGACAGGGGAAACCCGGTACGCCGTTCGGCTGAGGGAGCGCCGCAGGCCGGGATTGTGGCCGTCCACGGTCCGCACCCGGAGGCCGACGAGCGCCTTGCCCGGCGAGGTGCCGAACCAGGCCTCGAGCCCGACGAGCATGACGAGCGGGAGCATCAGGACGGCGAGGACGGCCGTCCCCTGGGCGAGCGCGGTGCCGGCGGAGGGCGTCGGCTCGGCGAGGGAGGCGAGCGGCTCGACGAGGAGGGCCAGTAGCGCAGCCACGCCGACGGCAGCGGTCGCGTCGACCAGCCCGGCCAGCAGCCGCCGTCCACGCGCTCCCAGTTCCCTGCCTCCGTCCATGGCCGTCGCGAGGCTATCGGTGCGGGAGATGCTGACCGGGGTCACTCCGCCCAGAAATCACCCATCGTGACGGGATAGCCACGATCACGAGCGAAACCTGTGACCGTCGCCACACCATTGGCGCCGGGGCCCCTAGTGGTCCGGCATGGAAGTACAGCGGTGCAAGTTGAGCGGTGTCTCTTGCCTGGATGGCCCGCCGCCTCGCGCAGGACCCCGGGACCTCGCGCTGTCCTTGGGCGTTGCTCCGGTGACGAAATGCCTGGCGGGCGCCCGGGCAGGCGGGTCCCCGGGCCGGGCTCGCCGGGGGCAGGTCCCGCCCGCGCCGCCTACGCCGCCTCTGGCGGGGGGCGGGGGCAGCCGAGGAGGCGGTGGCCTGAGTTCTCCGCCTGCCACCTGCGACGCGGGCTGACACGGGCCAGCCCGGAGCGCGCTGGACCGCGGCGTGCGCTGGGACCGGCCGGTCCCAGGCCGCGCCCCCGCCAGGCACGCCGTCCCCGCAGCGAGCGTTTCATCACCGGAGCAATGCCCAGGACCGGGAACCCGAGCACCCAGCCCGCTTCGGCGGGCGCTCCACCGCCACCGCGACACCACATCACCGCCCACGTCAAGGCGCTCGCCCGGGCCGACTGCCCCCCAGATTACACCGCCGCAAGTCCAGCCGGGACCACTAGCTTCCCCGTCATGCGGAGCCGATCGCTCGTCGCCTTCAACACGGCGACCAACGCCGAGAACAAGATCCACGACGACGACGTGGCCCAGCGCTTCGGGTTCAGCGGTGGCCTGGTGCCCGGCGTCGACGTCCACGCCTACCTCGCCTGGGGGCCGGCGTCCGCGTGGGGGAGGGCCTGGCTCGAGAGGGGCACGATGAGCGCGCAGTTCGCCCAGCCCGCCTACGACGGGGAGACGGTCACGGTCGAGGCGGAGGACTCTGGCGACGGCCGCATCGACCTGGGCCTGCGCAACCCGGCCGGCATGGTGGTGGCCCAGGGCTCTGCCGCCCTGCCGGCCCGCCCTGCCGGGCGGCCCGACCCTGCTCGCTACCCCCGCGCCCCCTTGCCGGGCGAACGGCGCCCGCCCGCCCCCGAGGCCCTGGCGCCGGGGACGGTGCTCGGCTCCTGGGACGTCGTGTGGCGGGCCGAGGACGGCGAGCGCTACCTGGTCGACGTGCGCGAGGCGCTCCCGCTCTATGCCGAGGAAGGGGTGGCGCACCCCGGCTGGGTCCTCCGCCAGGCCAACCGAGCGCTCGAGGCCAACGTGCTGCTCGGGCCGTGGATCCACGTCGGTAGCGAGGTGGCGCACCACGGCCTCGTCCGCGACGGCGCCGAGGTCTCCTGCCGGGCCATCGTGACCGCCGAGTACGAGCGCAAGGGCCACAGCTTCGTCGAGCTCGATGCCCTGGTCACCGCAGACGGCGAACCCGTGGCGCGGATCGACCACACCTCCATCTACCTGCCCCGCCAGGTCAAGGAGAGCGCGTAGGCGGCCCGTGCCGCGCCGGCGGGCGCCCTCGGCTCAGCGGCCGCCCGGGTGGACGAAGCCCCCTCGGCTCGACTCGGCGGCGAAGAGTCGCTGGCCGACCCTGCGGATCTGGATCTCGTCAGAACCCTCGGTGATGCGGTACCGGCGATGGTGGCGGTAGATGTGCTCGAAGGGCTTGTGGCGCGTGTAGCCGATGCCGCCGTGCACCTGGATGGCGAGGTCGGCGGCGTCACAGACAAGCCGGTTGCCCGAGTAGTTGGCCATCGCCACCTTGTCGGACACGGCCATGTGCTCGTTCCGGTCGAGCTGCCAGGCGCAGTAGCGGACCAGCCAGCGGACCATCTCGATGCGGGTCTGCATCTCGGCGAGGGGGAACTGGATGGCCTGGTTCTTCCAGAGCGGCTTGCCGAACACCTGGCGCTGCTTGACGTAGGCGACCGACTCGTTCACGCAGAACTGGGCGGCGCCCACGCCGGAGGCGGCCTGGCGGATGCGGTTCTCGTGGACGAACAGCTGGGCGAGGTCGAGGCCCCGGCCCTCGTGGCCCAGGATCGAGCTGTGCGGCACCCGTACGTTCTCGAGGGTGAGCTCGGCGTGCTCGGAGGGCATGTTGAAGGTCCACCACATGAACTCGACGTTGAAGCCGGGCGTGCTGGTGGGCACGAGGAAGCAGGTGATGCCATTGGCGTCACCGGGGTCGCCGCTGGTGCGGGCGAACACCATGTCGTGGGTGGCGGTGTCGAGCCCCGTGTTGAACCGCTTGGCCCCGTTGATCACCCACTCGTCCCCGTCGCGCGCCGCCGTCGTCTCGAGCCAGGTGGCGTCCGAGCCGTGGTTCGGCTCGGTCAGGCCGAAGGCAACCCGCTTCTCACCAGAGAAGAGGCCCTCGATGAACTCCGACTTCTGCGCCTCCGTGCCGTGGGCGTTGAACATCAGCACGGTCGGGAAGTTGCCGACGATGGAGGCCTCGTTCTGCAGGTCGTTGTGCAGGCCGAGCCCCTTGCTGGCCAGGTGCTCCCGGATGATGGCCATGCCCAGGTTGGAGCCGTCGGAACCACCGAGCGACCTGGGGAGCGACCAGCGGAGGAAGCCGGCCTTGTCGGCGCGGCGCCGCATCTCGGCGAGAAGGGCGTACCACTCGGGGCGGGGGATGCCGTCCTTCTCGAAGTCGGTGCGGGCGTACTCGCGCCGGTGGTCGAAGAAACGGATGTTGTCGTTCTCGCGCTCGAGCGGCTTGATCTCTTCCTCGATGAAGTCATCGAGCTGCACGAGGAGCTCTTTGATGTCGCTTGGGATCTCGAAGTCCATCGTCTTTCCCTGCCTGGCTCGTCCGGGGCGCGACCCTACTTGACAGCGGCGTCACCGGGGAGATCCCCGGCCCGGGCTCAGGATCGAAGCCCGGTCTGCCGGCCCGCAGACCAAGCCCGCGCCTTGCCGTAGGCCTCCACCTCTGCGGGGATGTCGAGGTACGCCCGCCGGTGGCTGCGCAGCCGAGCCACGTTGGCGAGGTACGAGGAGACGTAGCGGAGGCCGAAGCGGAGCCGGCCCAGCTCGGCGAACTGGCGCACGTGGACCAGCTCGTGGGCGATGAGCGTCGAGGTCCCGTCCTCGGGCTCGTCGCGGCGCAGGAGGACGAAGCGGCCCGAGGTGAGCCCCGAGGCGCCGGGCGGGAGCACGGGCACTCGGATGAGCACCGCTCGCCGGGCCACCCAGGACGGGACCAGGTCGTAGGCGGAGACCTCGGCAGGGGAGAGGCGGCGCACCCGGGCCGAGATCACCGCGCGGCCCGCTGACCTGGGGTCGGGGCGCACGGAGCGCCGGTGGTCGACGAGGTGCGCACGGGCTGAGAATAGTGCCTGCCCCGCAGCGCTCGGCGCCGCCGGAGCGCGCCCTTGAGTGCGGTCAGCTGCGCGCTCTGGGTGAGGTTGCTCACTCGCCCCGCCGGCCTGGCGCTGCCAAGGTGGTGGCGCGCGATGACGCGGTGGCCCTCTGCGATGCTCACCCCTCTCCTCGGACTCCTCGAACCTCGACCAGCGCCCCCGGCTCGCCGGGCGCCTCGGGCGCTGCCCGGCCCCGGCCGGGTGCCCTGGGTGGTGGCCCTGCTCGTCTCGCTCGCCGTCACCGTGGGCGTGGTGGCCCCTCTCGCCATCTGGGCCGAACGGGGCGAGCCGTCCCGCCGGGCGGTGCCAGGTCCTCGCGTCGAGCTTGGCCTGCTGCACGGTGCCCCTTGGGGGACGCGGGCCGGGCGTTAGTGTTCCGCACGATGTCCAGCGCGTCGCGGCCCCCCGTGCCGGGCCCCACGGAGTGCCTCACCGTGGTGATCCCCTGCTACAACGAGGTCTCCTCGATAGAGGCCGTACTCGAACGCGTGCTCGAGTCCCCGGCCACCCGCGAGGTGGTGGTCGTCGACGACAGCTCGACCGACGGCACGCGCCGGGTGCTGGCGTCCATCACCCACCCCCGGGTGCACGTCCTCCTCCAGCCCGCCAACCTGGGCAAGGGAGCGGCGCTCCGACGTGGCTTCGCCGAGGCGACGTCGGACTACGTCGTCGTCCAGGACGCCGACCTCGAGTACGACCCTGCCGACTACCCGGCCCTACTGGAGCCGTTGCTCGACGGGCGGGCCGACGTCGTGTACGGCTCCCGCTTCCTGAGCGGCGGGCCGCACCGGGTCCTCTACTACTGGCACTCGGTCGGCAACCACCTGCTCACCACGCTGTCGAACATGCTCACCAACCTGAACCTCACGGACATGGAGACCTGCTACAAGGCCTTCCGCCGCGAGGTCATCCAGTCCCTCGACCTTCGTGAGGACCGCTTCGGCTTCGAGCCCGAGGTGACGGCGCGCGTCGCCCAAGGGGGCTACCGGATCTACGAGGTCGGCATCTCCTATGACGGCCGCACCTACGCCGAGGGCAAGAAGATCGGCTGGGCCGACGGCGTTCGTGCCCTCTACTGCATCGCCCGCTACTCGAGCCTCGCCAGCCGCGCCCGAGGCCGGGTGCCCCGACGCCAGGGCGAGACGCGCCCGGCCCCGGTCCCCACACCGGTCGAGCTCACCAGGGTTCCCGGCGCCGGCCCCGAGCCGCCGGCCGCAGCCGAGCCCCTCCTCGCCGACGTCGGTCCACGTCGAGCCCGCACGGGCTGACCATCACGGGCTGACCTGCACGGGGGGTGACCATGGCGTTGAGGATCGGGTTCTTCGGCGCCGGGCTCATCGCTCGCTACCACAGCCGCTCGCTGCGGGTCGCGGGCCGTGACGGCGAGGTGGTCGCCGTGTTCGACCCCGACCGGGGGCGAGCCGAGGCCTTCGCCGTGGAGACGGGCGCCGAGCTGTGCCACAACGAGGCCGAGGTGATCGAGCGGAGCGAGGCCGTCTACGTCTGCACGTGGACGTCCGAGCACCCGCGCCTCGTCGAGGCGGCGGCGCGGGAAGGCCGGGCCGTCTTCTGCGAGAAGCCCCTGGCCGTCGACCTGCCCCTCGCCGAAGCGATGCACCGGGCCGTCGACGCCGCCGGTGTGTGCCACCAGGTGGGCCTGGTGCTGCGCTCCTCGAGCGGGTTCGCCCTGGTCCGTCACCTGGTCTCCCAGCCCTCGGCGGGGCGCGTGGTGAGCGTGTCCTTCCGTGACGACCAGCAGCTGCCGGTAGGCGGCCACTACGGCTCGGACTGGCGGGCCGACGCCTCCCGTGCCGGTGCGGGCACCCTCCTCGAGCACTCGATCCACGACCTCGACCTGCTCGAATGGCTGTTCGGGCCCCTCGCCCGCCTGTCGAGCCACGCTGCTGGCCTCCACGGGCTGGCGGGCATCGACGACACGGTCTCGGTGGCGTTCGCCCTCGCAGCTGGGGGGACGGGGGCGCTGACCTCGGTGTGGCACGACATGGCCTTCCGCCAGTCGAACCGCCGCCTGGAGGTGCTCTGCGAGCACGGTCGCTACTGGGCGGAAGGGAACCAGGGCGAGGTCGTGGGCAGCGAGGAGGGCGAGGGCCGGGTGAGGACCTGGGACGGCCTCGCCGCCGCGGGCGCCGACTCGAGCGCCAGGGCGCCGGACGTCC
>WHTX01000067.1 GCA_009377505.1 Acidimicrobiia bacterium | reverse complement strand
AGGAGGGCGCCGATGGAGCGCCACCTGACATGGGGATCTGGGAAGTCGAGCCCGGCGCCGCCGTCCTGTTGCTCGGGCTGGCCGTGCTGGCTGCGCTCCTCCCCTGGTGCCACCGCCTCTACCGGCGCCACGGCGGGCTGGCCGGCTGGCCGGCCCTCGTGCTCGGCGCCACCGCGCTCTACCTGTGGGTCGTGGTCGCCATCACCCAGCTGCCCCTGCCGGCCACGACCGCGCAGTTCTGCAGACCAGGGAGATCGGACCGAACCGGCTGGGAGCCGAGGCCCTTCTCGTCGCTCGTCGAGCTGGCCGACGCCGCCTCCATGGTCGGCGGGGTCGACCTGCTGACGAGCTCGGACCTCCGCCAGGTCGTGTTGAACGTGGTGCTGTTCCTGCCCCTCGGCGCCCTCCTCGGGAGCCAGACGCGCCTGGCGCTGTGGGCCGTCGCCGTCATCGGGCTCGGTGCTTCCGCAGCCATCGAGCTGACCCAGGGCACGGGGCTGTGGGGCGTCTTCGAATGCCCGTACCGGCTGGCGGAGCTCTCCGACGTGCTCACCAACGGCGCCGGCGCGGCCCTGGGGTGGGGGGTGGGGCGCTGGGGGCAGGGCTGGCTCCCCCAGGCCACGTCGGGCGCAGCGCCGTACGCCAGGGCAACGGCCGGTGAGGCCGCCGGCCCCCCGCCACCTCTCGGCCCGCCTTCTCTCGGGCGGCGCTTCCTCGCCGTCGCGGCCGATCTGGTGTTGTTGCTCGTCGTCGGCGTCCTGGCCCAGCTCGTGCTGCTGGGCCCGCTCCTCGTGCTGGAGGGCCGAGGGGTCCTGGCCCGGTCCTGGTTCCCGGCCCTGCGCGTCCTCGTCGGCGCGGTGCTGCCTGGGGCGGGGCTGTTCCTGCTCGTCCCCTTGAGGCGCCCCGACCGGGCCACCCTCGGCCAGGTGACGGCGCTGCTCGCCCCCAGTGGGGACGGCGCGCCCGGCGTCGGCGCGCTGGCGCGCCGCGCCCTCATCAGATGGGTGCCCCTCGTCGCCCTCATCGCCGCCGGTGCCGGTGCCGGTGGTTGGGCTGTGGCGCTGCTCGCGGTGACGCTGGCCGATGGGGTCACGACGCTCTGGCGCGGGGACCACCGCTCCCTCGCCGGGCTGGCCTCGGGCACGACCACGGTCAGTGCCGGCGGATGTCCCGCAACGCCCGGCGATGCCCGAAGCGGGGCGCCTGCAGGCCGCCGGCCACGATGAGGCAGACTCACGCGGCTCAGGCGTTGGCGACAGCTTCGCGCAGAGCGGCAGCGGCCTGGTGGGCGCAGCGTTCGAGGGCCTCGATTGCCGTGGCCAGCGCGGGGCCGTCCTCGCGCCTCGCCGCCTCCTCCACGGCACTGCACGCGCCGACCAGCCGGGGCGTCCCCAGCGCGGCCCCGCTGCCTCGCAGGGCGTGGGCGGCGGAGGCGGCCGCGGCGAAGTCACCCTGAGCACTGGCCGTGCGCAGCACGTCGAGGCGACTGCGGGCACTGGTCGTGAACAGATCGAGGATCTTGTCGATCTCGCCCGCCTCGGGACCGGCGAGCAGGCGGACCTCGTGCACCACGGTGAGATCGAGCACCGGGAGGGCGGGGCGGCCGCCGACGTGTTCCTCCGCGGTCGCTGCCTCCCCGGTGGTCGCCGGGCTCCCCGGGCCTGCGGGCACCTCGGCGCCCACCCAGCGGCGCAGCGCTTCACCAAGGCCCACGAGCTGGACGGGCTTGGCCAGGTAGTCGTCCATGCCGGCGGCGAGGGCGCGCTGCTCGTCCCCGGCCATGGCCGCCGCGGTCATGGCGATGATCGGTACGCGCTGCTCGCCGGTGGCCGCCTCCCGATGGCGGATGGCGCGCGTCGCCTCGTAGCCGTCCATCTCGGGCATCTGGCAGTCCATGAAGACGGCGGCGTAGGGCTGGCGGCTGACGGCCTCGACGGCCTCGAGCCCGTTGCCGACGACGTCGACGGAGCACCCGAACCGTTCGAGCATGCGCACGGCCACCCGTTGGTTCACCGAGTTGTCCTCCGCCACGAGCACCCGCGCCGGCACCACCAGGCCCCCGAGGGGGCCGTTCGTGCTGTCACCGTCCGTGGTCGGCGTCGCCCGGGGCGGCTGCGGGGCGGCCGTCCTCCCGAGCGCGCCGGCGATGCGGGCCCGCAGCACCGGCTGGCGCACAGGCTTGGTCAGGGACGCGGCGATGCCCGCGGTGGCGAGGGTGCCCGGGCTGAGCAGGTCGCCGGACGAGGTGAGCAACAGCATCGCCGGAGGGCCGAGGGACGGGTCCTTGCTGACGTGGCCAGCGAGCTCGATGCCGCTCGTGCCCGGCATGTGGTGGTCGAGCAGCACGAGCTGGAAGGGGTCGCCCGCGGCGGCGGCCTCGTGCAGGGCGCGGAGCGCCTCGGCGGCGCCCGGGGCCTCGGCGGGGACCAGGCCCCACAGGCCGAGGGTCTTGGTGAGGATGGCGCGGTTCGTGTGGTTGTCGTCCACCACGAGGACGCGAGCGCGGCT
This sequence comes from Acidimicrobiia bacterium, assembly GCA_009377505.1. Lineage (GTDB taxonomy): Bacteria > Actinomycetota > Acidimicrobiia > Acidimicrobiales > CAIXPF01 > WHTX01. Next base: position 16,234 of record WHTX01000067.1, on the reverse strand, counting down.
CGGGACGGGCGTGGCCAGCCGGTCCTCGGGCGTGGGCCCGTGGCGCGCGTCGACGGGCACGGTGAACCAGAACGTGCTGCCCCGGCCGGGAGCGCTCTGCACGCCGATCTCGCCGCCCATGAGCTCGCTGAGCTGGCGGGCGATGGCCAGGCCCAGGCCGCTGCCCCCGTGGCGGCGGGTGGTCGACCCGTCGGCTTGGGTGAAGCTCTCGAAGAGCATCCGCTGGAAGTCCTCGTCGACCCCGACGCCCGTGTCGTGCACCTCGAAGCGGAGGGTCACGCGCTGGCCGGCACGGGCCACGACCTGGCACCGCACCACGATCTCGCCGACGTCGGTGAACTTCACCGCGTTGCCCAAGAGGTTCAACAGGACCTGGCGGATGCGGCCGGGGTCGCCCGTGACCACGACGGGGACCTCCTCGTCCACGACGACGACCACCTCGAGCCCTTTGGCGTGCGCCCGGGTGGCGAGGAGGTCGGCCACCTCGTCGATGCCGGTGCGGACGTCGAAGTCGAGCACCTCCAGCTCGAGCTTGCCGGCCTCGATCTTCGAGAAGTCGAGGATGTCGTTGATCACGCCGAGGAGGGCGTCGGCCGAGCTACGGATCGTCTCGGCGTAGTCGCGCTGGTCGGCGTCGAGCTCGGTGCTCAACAAGAGCCCGGTCATGCCCATCACCCCGTTCATGGGGGTGCGGATCTCGTGGCTCATGTTGGCCAAGAACTCCGATTTGAGCCGTGAGGCCTCGAGCGCCCGCAGGTGGGCCTCGGCCCGGGCGTCGGCGGCGCGCCGCCGCTCGCTGATGTCGTGGAGGATGGCGTTGAAGGTGCCGTCGCGCTCGACGGCCCAGGCGGCGAGCTCGACGGGCACGCGCCGCCCGTCCCGGTCGATCGCCTCGACCTCGACGCGGTTGTCGAGGATGGACCCCTCCCCCGTGCGGTGGTAGCGGGACAGGCCCTCGGTGTGCGCCCGCCGGGACTCGGGCGGCACGAGCACTTCGGCGACCGGCTGCCCGATGACCTCGTCCGCCGGCCAGCCGAAGAGGACCTCGGCCTGGCGGTTCCACCGGATGATGCGGCCGTCGGCGTCCATGGAAACGAACGCCTCCTTGGCCGCGTCGAGGATGGAGAGGCTCTCCTGCTCGCGCTCCTCCGCCGACGCCAGCGCCTCGTCCCGGCGGCGAACGGTCCCTTCGACGGCCGCGGTGGCGAGCAACGCCCCGGCCAGGCCGCCGACGAGCAGGATCCAGGGCACGGCGCGGGACAGCGGGTCGGCGAGGGGCTGGCGGGCCTCGGCGACGAGCGTCCAGCGGCCCGAGCCCACGGTGACCGGTTGCGCCAGCACCTCCCCGTCGAGGGGCAGCTGCTCGGTCGTGGCGTAGATCAGGGAGGCCTCGTCGGGCTCGTCGCTGCCGTAGAGGGCGAGGTCGACGTCACCTGCGGGGCCGAAGACGCGCTCGCTCGCCGCCGCGTCGAAGGGCTCGACGGCGAGCTCGGCGTAGAGGGCGTGGCCCACCGGCGCGACGGGCGGCCCCTGGGCGATGCCGAGGCGGCGGGCGCCACCGCGCGCGAAGACGGCAGTAGGGGCGAAGGGCTGGCCGACGGTGAGCCGGGAGACGGCGCTCGCCGCCTCGTCGGGAAGCGGGAGATCGGGGACGATGTCCTCCCCGGCGGCGGCGACCACCTGGGGGGGCGTCGTCCTCGTGTCGAGCACGGCGATGGAGATGCCCCCGGTGGCCAGCGCGCCGGCCGCCGCGTCGAAGCTCTCGGGGGAGGGGTCGGCCTGGAGGGCGCCGCCGATGGAGCGCAGCCCGGAGCGGAGCTGGCTGACGAGGCCGGAGATGGTCTGGCGGGCGTCGAGCGCCCGCTGCTCGAGCGCCTGGCGCTCTTCGGAGCGGACCATGCTCCGTGTCACGAGGAACGACCCGAGCGAGATGGCCGAGAGGACGAGCAGCACGCCGATCGACCAGGGCGCGAGACGCCAGCGCTTCGACGAGCGCGGCATACCGTCCATGGGCCGATGGTCCTTCCCGGCGACGGACACGGGCCCTCCCTGTGTCTCGGGGGCAGGCCGATCCCCGGACGGTCGGCCACGTCGCGTGAGCGCGACGCTACCCGATGGCAGGAACTGGCGACCTCGCCCGACGAGGGGCGGCCGCCCCCGGCGCGGCTGGTCGCCGCTGGTCACGCGTGGGCCGGCCGGGCCCTCGCCGTCCGGGCGCGGCTGGTCTCGCAGCGGCGATGGCGGAGACCTGCGCCCTGGGCTGCCAATTGGCTGTCGCTGGCCGGGCTGCGGGGCGCGGTGTGACGGAAGGGGCGCGGGGTGCGTACCTTTGGCGCCGATGGAGCCCAGCCTCTCGGTCCCCGTTCGTGACGAGTCGACGGCCGCCGCCCCGCAGACCCGCGCCGGCCGGGCCACCGGGCGGGTGGCGCCCGTGCGCTCGGCCAACGACCGCCGCATGCGGCGGCTGCTCCGCCTCCCCGAGGGCGGCCCCCGGGTCAGCGTCTTCGCCGCCCAGTCGGCGTTCAGCCGCTCCATCGCCATCTCGGCGACCCGCTGCCTGCTCACCTACGTCTTCATCCCGCTGCTCGGGCCGCTCCTCGGCCTGACGGGATCCGTCGGCCCCATCCTCGGCCTGGTGCTCGGGGCGGTCTCGATGGTGGCGATCGTGGCCTCCACCCGGCGGTTCTTCGCCGCCGACCACAAGTGGCGCTGGGGCTACGCGACCATCGGCGGTGCGATCTTCGTGCTCCTTGCCGTACAGGCGGTCGTCGACCTCGCCGGCCTCGCCAGCTGAGCGACACCAGCCGCCTCTCCGGGCGCCCCGCCAGCCAGGCGGCGTCGCTCCCGGGTCGCTCCCCGCGTCAGCGGCGGAGTTTGGACAGCAGGCGCAGGAGCTCCAGGTAGAGCCAGACCAACGTGAGCACGAGCCCGAAGGCGGCGTACCACTCGAGCTGCTTGGGGGCGCCGCCCGCCACGCTGCGCTGCACGAAGTCGAAGTCGAGCAGCAGGTTGAAGGCGGCGATGCCCACGACGGCCAGGCTGAAGAGGATGCCGAAGGTCGACGGCTCGTTGATGAAGCTGACCTCCCCGCCGAACAGCCGGGCCACCCACCCGACCAGGTACACGACGGCGACCGCCCCGGTCGCCACCATGATCCCGACGCGTAGCCGCCTCGTGACCCGGATGGCGCCCGTGGCGAAGGCCACCCACATCAGGGCGAACACCGCCAAGGTGAGCCCGACGGCTTGGAGCACGATGCCCGGGTAGGCGCCCTCGAAGAGACGGGACAGCGCCCCGAGGACGAGGCCCTGGCAGGCGGCGTACAACGGGGCCGTGCCCCGCGCCCACCGCGGCCGGAAGATGGTGACGAGGGCGAGCCCGAGGCCGCCCAGCGCGGCGACCCACAGCCAGCCTGGCGCCGCCCCCGCGCTCAGGGTGCTCGGTGGCGTGACCGAGGCCCAGCCGACGGTGGCCGTGGCCAGCAGCACCACGAAGAGCACGCCCGTGGCGCTGGCCACCCCGCCGACGGTCATGGCGCGGTAGCCCTGCCACGGCGAAACCGGACCGTCGGTGACCGGGGCGTTCCATGTGCCAGCACCGCCACCGGCGTTGCCGGTGGCGGTACGAGCCGCCGCGGCCTCACGCTGGAAGGTGCGCTCGTCGAGCGCTGGGTTCATCGACCTCACGACCTGCAAGCTAGTGCCGTGGCCGCCGACGACCGCCGCGAACGGTCGACGCCGGCCTGAAACTCCGAGGCGCCAGGCCGTGGCCAGTGCGAAGGTTCGCGCACCCTGGCGGTGCAGGATCCTTCGCGGTCCCGCGCGGTGCGCCGATGAACTGTTGACTTCGAGTGAGCTTGAGGTGTGAGGCTGCCGCCATGAACATGGACTTCAGCCACTGGATGGCGCTCGAGAGCGCCATGCACGGCGAACAGCCCCGGCGGGCGCCCCTGCGCGCCACCCTGGGGCGCATCATCGAGTTCGCCCGGCCCCACCGGCGGGCGCTGGCCGCCTTCCTCCTGCTCAGCGTGGCGACCGCCGTGCTCACCGTGGCTACGCCGGTGCTCGCCGGTGAGGTCGTCGACGAGATCATCGGCGGTGGGGACGAAGGCCGTGTCATCGGGCTCGCCGCCCTCATCGCCGTCATCGCCGTGCTCGACGCCGTCATCGGGCTGGCCGAGCGCTGGCAGTCCTCCAAGATCGGCGAGGGGCTCATCCTCGACCTGCGGCGCGCCGTGTTCGCCCACGTGCAGCGCATGCCCATCGCCTTCTTCACCCGCACCCGCACCGGCGCCCTCGTCAGCCGGCTCAACAACGACGTCATCGGTGCGCAGCGTGCCTTCACGTGGACGCTCTCCGGGGTGGTCAGCAACTTCATCGCCCTGGTCCTCACCCTGGCCGTGATGCTGCGGCTCTCGTGGCAGATCACCGCGCTGGCGCTCGTCCTGCTGCCGGTTTTCGTGCTCCCCGCTCGGCGGATGGGCGCCCGGCTCGCCCACCTGGAGCGGGAAGCGGCGGACCACGACTCGGCCATGACGACCCAGATGACCGAACGCTTCTCCGCCCCGGGAGCGACGCTCGTCAAGCTCTTCGGCCGCCCCGCTCGCGAGGAGGCCGAGTTCGGGAGCCGGGCGCAGCGCGTGGCCGAGATCGGCGTGCGCACGGCGATGGGCCAGTACGCCTTCCTCACCGCCTTGGCCCTGGTCTCCGCCCTCGCCCTGGCCCTCGTCTACGGCCTGGGCGGCTACCTGGCCCTGCAGGGGCGCCTCGAAGCGGGCACAGTCGTGACCTTGGCCCTGCTGCTCACCCGCCTGTACGCGCCGCTGACCGCGCTCGCCAGCGCCCGGGTCGACGCCATGTCCGCCGTGGTCAGCTTCGAGCGGGTGTTCGAGGTGCTCGACCTCCAGCCGCTCATCACCGAGGCGCCCGGGGCGCGGCGCCTGCCCGACGGGCCCGTCGCCGTGGAGTTCGACGACGTCCGCTTCGGCTACCCCGCGGCGGACAAGGTCTCGCTGGCTTCCCTCGAGGAGGTGGCCACGCTCGACACCCGGGGTGGCCAGGAGGTCCTCCACGGCGTCTCCTTCCGGGTCGAGCCCGGCCAGGTGATGGCGCTCGTGGGCACCTCGGGCAGCGGCAAGTCCACCATCGCCTCGCTGGCGCCCCGGCTCTACGACGTCGACAGCGGCACCGTGCGCCTCTCGGGCATCGACGTGCGCGACCTCTCCTTCGAGTCCCTGCGGGAAGGCCTGGGCCTCGTCACCCAGGACGGGCACCTGTTCCACGACACCGTGCGGGAGAACCTGCGCTTCGCCCGGCCCGAGGCCACCGAGGCCGAGCTGTGGGCGGCGCTGCGCAGCGCCCGGCTCGACCGCCTCGTCGAGTCGCTGGCCGACGGCCTCGACACCGTGGTGGGGGAGCGGGGCTACCGCTTCTCGGGCGGCGAGCGCCAGCGCCTCACAATCGCCCGGATCCTGCTGGCCCAGCCCCGGGTCGTGATCCTCGACGAGGCCACCGCCCACCTGGACTCGACGTCGGAGGCCGACGTGCAGGCCGCCCTGGCCGACGCCCTCCACGGCCGCACGGCCATCGTCATTGCCCACCGGCTCTCCACCATCCGGGAGGCGGACCTCATCCTCGTCGTGGAGGCCGGCCGGGTGGTGGAGCGGGGGGCCCACGCCGAGCTGCTCGCCGCCGGTGGGCGCTACGCCGAACTGCACCGCACCCAGTTCGACGACGCCGAGCAGGCGGACGTGCTCCCGGTGGCCTGAGACCAGTCGCCGCCAGCGGTGCCCGGCCAGCCCGGTGCGCTGCACCTCCTTCAGATCCGGGAGGCCCTCGCCACCGTCCTCGCCGCGTCCGACGGGCGCCGGGCGACGGCGATGGACGCCGCGGTGGCGGCCCTGTGGTGCGAGGCTGGCGGGCCATGGCCCAGACCGGCAGCAAGACCGTCAGCTACGAGCTCGACGAGCACGTCGCCACCATCACCTACGACCGCCCCCACGCCCTGAACGCCGTCAACGGTGAGCTGCGCGTCGACCTCAACGCCGCCTTCGCCCAGTTCCGCGACGAGGAGGACGCCTGGGTGGCCATCATCACCGGCCGTGGCCGAGCCTTCTGCGCCGGCGCTGACCTCAAGGACAGCGCCGGCTCGGTGGGCGAGTTCGCCGGCACCTATTGGGAGAAGCCCACCCTCAACTCGTTCGAGAGCGGCTGGGAGATCTTCAAGCCCGTGATCGCCGCCGTGAACGGCTACTGCCTCGGCTACGGGCTCACGCTCGTGACCTGGTGCGACTTCGTCATCGCCAGCGACCGGGCCGAGTTCGGCCTCCCCGAGGTGGGCCTCGGCAGCCCCGCGGCCGTCGCCGCCCTGCGCCTCCCTGAGCGTGTGGGCTGGCAGTACGCCATGGACCTGCTGCTCACCGGGGACCGCATCGACGCCGAGCGGGCCAAGGAGATCGGCCTCGCCGGCTGGGTCGTCCCCCACGACGAGCTCATGGCCGAGGCCAAACGGCTGGCCCGGCGGCTCACCGCCCGGGCGCCGCTCGCCCAGCGGGCCATGAAGGAGATCGCCATGCGCACCCGCCGCCTGGCGCCGGTCGAGGCCATCCGCTTCGCCGAGACCATGCGGAAGGTGGCCGCAGCCACCGAGGACGCAGCCGAAGGTGCCCGGGCGGTGCGGGAGGGCCGCCCGCCCCGCTGGCAGGGCCGCTGAGCGCGGGCGGGCGGCGCCTCGCTCCGGGCGCCCCGCCCCCCGCCCCTCCCCGGCCCCGGGGAACGTGCCAGGCTGGGCGAGTGGAGGACCGCAACGAACCCGTCGACCTGGTCGTCAAGCGGGACGAGGGCGTCACCATCACCTTCGCCGACGGCCACGTCGCCCAGTTCAACCTCGTGGACCTCCGGCTCGGCTGCCCGTGCGCCACCTGCCGGGGACTGCGTGACCAGGGCGAGGAGGTGTGGCCACGCCCCGGGAGCCCCACGCCGCTGCGCATCCAGGACGCCAGGCTCCACGGGGCGTGGGGGCTGAACCTCACCTGGAACGACAGCCACGCCACCGGCATCTTCCCCTTCGACGCACTACGGCGGTGGTCGGACGGCCAGCCGGCCTACGGCCGGGACTCGGGCCTCTCCGGCTCACCGGATTGAGCCCGCGTTCAGTCGAGTGGGGCGCCACCTGCTGACGTCGCGTAGGCTCGTGGTGCTCGCAAGGCCCGGGGGCGGTACCGAGTGAGGGGGTCACATGACGGTCACCGGTGACATCGGGGCGCTCGAGGCGCTCGACATCACGACACTGTCGCGCTACGTCGAACGGGGCTACCCGTGGGAGGCGTGGGACCAGCTCCGCGCCGAGGCGCCCGTGTTCTGGTACGAGAAGGCGGACTTCCCGCCGTTCTGGGCGGTGACCCGCTACCAGGACATCCAGACGGTCCACTCCCACCCCGAGGTGTTCATCAACAGCGGGCCGATCCTCCGCCTCGAGACCTCCTACGGCCTCGAGCGCCTCGAGCACTTCCGCCACCGCCAGGCCGAGCGCTACGGCTGGGACCCCGACGAGGCCCTCGACCTGGTCTACCTCGACCGTCCCGAGCACCTCGACATGCGCATGCTGACCATGCGCCGCTTCACCCCGGCCTCCATGCGCCGCCTCGAGGAGGACCTCCAGGAGCTCGCCCGCCGCTTCGTAGAGGAGTTCGTGGCCGGGGCCCGCAAGGCCGCCGAGGACGGCGGGGCGGACGGCACGGGCGCGGTCGACCTCGTCCCCGAACTGTCGACGGGCGTCCCCCTGGCCACCATCTGCTCGCTGATGGGCGTGCCCACCAGCGACTGGACCGACATCTGCCGGTGGACCGACCTGCTGTTCATGGCCGACCTGGCCGAGCACCACGCCCTGGCTGGCGAGACGACGCGCGACGTCCGCCGACGGCTCGGCAACGAGTACAAGGCGTACATCGACGACCTCATCGAGGACCGGCGCCGACGGGGCCCGGAGGGCGACGACCTGGCGACGGCGCTGGTGCACGCCACCATCGACGGCGAGCCCCTCACCGACCAGCAGCTCCACGGCTACCTCGTGCTCCTCATCGGCGCCGGCAACGAGACGACCCGCAACGCCATCAGCGGCGGGGTCAAGGCCATGCTCGAGTACCCCGACCAGGCCCGTCGCCTGGCCGACGACCCGGGCCTGTTGCACAGCGCGGTGGAGGAGATCCTGCGCTGGACCTCGCCGGTGATCCAGTTCGCCCGCACGGCGGTGTCCGATTTCGAGCTCGGCGGGCAGACGATCCGGGCCGGGGACACCGTGGGGCTGTGGTACCCCTCGGCCAACCGGGACGAGCGGCAGTTCGACGAGCCCTACAGCTTCGACGTGGGCCGCGTGCCCAACTACCACCTGGCCTTCGGCCACGGCGCTCACTTCTGCCTGGGGGCGAACCTCGCTCGTTGGGAGCTGCGGGCGGTGTTCGCCGAGCTGGCCCCGTACCTCGAGGACTTCGAGCTGGCCGGCGAGCCGACGAGGCTCGCCCACCTGCACGTCGGGGCCATCCACTCCCTGCCCGTCCGCTGGCGCGGCCGCGCCTGAGCCCTAGCCGCCGCGCAGCGCGTCGCGCAGTCCCCCGCGCCCGAGCGATTCCACGGCCGCGACGAGGGCGTCGTCCACGTCGGGCCCGTCGAGGGCGTCGCCGCGCACGGCGTAGCGGCCCCGGGGGTCGACGACGATCCACACCGGGAGGTCGGGGCCCTGGACGTCCTGTAGGAACCAGATGGCGTCGAGGCCCTCTCGGCTCGGCGCCAGGCCGTTCACCGCCAGCTCCCGGCCGTCAGGGAGCCACCCCTCCTCCTCCACCAGCAGGGCCGGCGAGCCCGGGGGCTCGCCGGCCAGCACCTCCTCGACGGCCACGGTGACGAGGCGCGACACGATGGCCGCCCCGCCCTCGCCGAAGGTGCGCCCTCGGGAGGTGGCCACGACCTCGCCCCGCACGACGAGGTCGGCGGCCGCGATGAGGTCGTGGACGTCGTCGACCCCGGGGGCGACGGCGGCCGAGACGGCGGTGGGCGGCTCGCTCGCCCCGCCTCCGCCTGCGCCGGGGCCCCCGTCGCCGCTATCGCCCACGCCGGCCGACACCGCGCCGCCGGCCAGCACGGCGATGGCCAGCGCGGCCAGCGGGCCCCGGGCCAGGCCCCGCACGAGGTGCTGGCGCCGCTCAGCTGTCGCCATCGGCGTCGCTGAAGGTGAGCGTGGCGCCGAGCAGGCTCGCCACCTCGGTCGACAGGGAGCGCAGGGCCGTGGTCGTGGCCTCGAGGGCCGCCGCCGTCGCCTCGGGCTCGTCGGCCACCGCGGTGGCCAGCGGCACCGGCAGCGCCGCCAGCTGTCGGCGCGCCGCGGCGAGCTCGTCGTGCACCCTGGTCGCCGCGCCGGTGGAGACCCGGGCGACGGAGGGGGCGATGAGGGCGTCGTAGACGGCGAGCGCGCCGTCGAGGTCCTCGACCATCTCGGGCAGGGCGCGCTGGAGCGGCCCCGGGTCGGCTGCGGCGACGTCGGGGGCGTCGCCGTCCACCCCGAGGGCGGTGGGCAGCCGCCGCTCGGCGATGGCTTGCAGCACGAAGACCAGCTCGTTCAACAGGTCGGCCTCGGCTTGGGTGGGGCGCTCCAGGATGGTGTCGCGGTAGGGGGGCTCGCCCTCCCCCCCCGCCGCCCAGGCCGCCGAGACCGTCTCGGCCGCCTGGGCGGAGATCTCCGCCGCCGAGGCGGCATAGGTGCAGCGCCGGGCGAACCCCGGCCCGCCGAGCACGCCCTCCGGGCCGAGGAGCAGCTCGACCGCGGTGAGGCCGCGGCGGTCGCTGCCCACCTCGTGCAGCCCGGCGACGTCGACGGGCTCGGTCCCGGCGGCGAGGTCGGCCACCTTGTCGGGGTCGGCGGCGTAGTCGACGGTGGTCATGAGCCGGAGGTCCATGATCGGGCCGGTCGCCACGGCCTGCACGTGGCGCCACGCGGTGCGCGCCTCCCGCCAGGCCTCGAGGGTGGCGGCGAGGGAGGGCTCGCCGGGCGCGGCGCAGAGCGAGGCGGTGAGACCGGCCAGCTCCCGCGCGGTGTCGGCCAGCGCCGCGTAGGCGGGCACGAGCACCTGCTCGACGGCCCGCTCGAGGGCCGGCCGCACCTCGGCCGGGCTCGCCGTCGTCGCCGTCCCGCTCCCGCCGTCGTCCCCGGTGCCACGCCCGCTGCACCCGGCGAGCACCGCCACCATCCCGGCGACCAGGGCGGCGCCGCGTCTCACAGCGACTCCAGGTAGGCGACCAGCGCCGCCCGGTCCTCGGCGCTGAGGCCCACGAAGCCCCGCTGGGCGGCCTCGGCCTCGCCGCCGTGCCACAGCACCGCCTCGGTGAGGTCGCGGGCGCGGCCGTCGTGCAGGTAGCGCGAGTGCCCGTTGACGTCGGGCACGAGGCCCAGCCCCCACAGCGGGGCCGTCCGCCACTCGCGGCCCGTGGCCTCGTGGTCGGGCCGGCCATCGGTGAGCCCCGGGCCGAGGTCGTGGAGCAACAGGTCGGTGTAGGGGAAGATCACCTGGTCAGCGAGCCCGGCGATGTCGCTCGGCCCGGTGCGGAGGCGGGGGGCGTGGCACGAGCCGCACCCGAGGTCGGCGAAGACCTCTTCGCCCCGGGCCGAGCCCGGCGCGTCGACGTCCCGGCGGGCGGGCACGGCCAGGGTGCGCGAGTAGAAGGTGACGCGGCCGAGCTTGTGGTCGTCGATCTCGGGGGCCCCACCCGTCGGCGCCGCCGCGCAGGCAGCCTGCTCGACGGGGCAGTCCGGGTCGGGTAGGAGGGACGAGGTGATGCCGATGTCGCCGAGGAAGGCGTGCGCCACCTGCTGTTCGACCGTGGCCACATTGGCCTTCCAGCCGAAGCGGCCGAGCGTGGTGCCCCCGTGGCGCAGGTCGCCGACGAGGTTCGGGCGTCCCGAGATGCCGTCCCCGTCGGCGTCGAGCGCGTCGGCACGGGCGAGGACGTCGGCCTCGGGCACCGCCTCGAGCAGGCCGACGCCGATGAGGGCAGGGGCGACCCGCGGGCTGACCTGGAGGTCGTCGGGCAGCGGCCCGTACGCCGGGTCGACCAGCTCGTAGACCGGTTCGGCCAGCACGTAGGGGGTGCCGTCGGCGTAGGCCCCTCGCCGTTCCCGGTAGCTGACTCGTGCCCGGGCCTCGGCGGGGACGCCCACCACGGCGCGGTCCTGGAGCTGGTCGCCGTAGCCGGGCACGGCCACGGCCCTACCACCGGGCCCGGGCACGGACAGGCGGAGCAGCAGGCCCCGCCCGGGGTCGTCCGGCCCCGCCGGCGGCGCCGCCCGTCCGTCCTTGAAGTGGCAGGACGAGCAGGACTGGGCGTTGAAGGTGGGCCCGAGACCGTCCCGTCCCTCCGTCGAGGCCGGCGCCGTCACCCAGTTGTCGTTGAAGAAGCTGTTGCCCACGGCGAAGGCGCGCCGTTCCTCCCGCGACAAGGTACGCAGGGGCAGGGCGAAGGCGTTCCTGCTGGTGTCGAACACCGTGCCGGCGCCGCCGGCGAGCACGGGGTCGCCGGCGCCCGCCCCCTCGCCGTCGCCGGGCCGGGCGCCGCCGCCACCTGAGGAGCAGGCGACCAGGGCCGCGCCGAGGGAGGCGAGCACCGCCAGCCGCCGTCCCCTCCGCCCCATGGGCCCCGTCAGACCTCGAAGTTGACCTGGATGCCGAGGAGGTCGGCGACCTGGGCCAGGGTCGTGCCCTGGTCCTCGATGGCCGTGACCGTGGCGAGGAAGGCCGTGCGGCCCTGGCCGTCGTCCTCGCCCGAGATCATCCGGTCGAAGGTCGTCGGCCAGTCGTCGACCAGCGCGATGCTCGCCCCGAGCTGCTCGCGCAGCGTGGCGTCGAGGTCGGGGTCGAGCTCGGCGACGAGGCCCGAGACGCTCGGGCCGCTCGCGCCCGGGTAGCCGCCCGTGTACACCATCTGCACGCCCAGCAGGTTGTTGCGCACGTCAGCCGTGGTGTTGTCGCTGAAGCAGGAGTGCTCGTCCTCCTGGTCCTTCGTCTCGTAGGCGACGGCCATCCGCTCCCCGCCCAGCTCGCCCGTGTTGAGGGCGCCGATGCCCCGCACGATGCTCGACAGGGCGGCGTGGGGGTCGGCCAGGAACTCGGTGCGGTAGGCGCCGCCGTCGCTGTCCCACTGGTCGCGCACGCCCGTGAGGTCCTCCACCAGCAGGTCGGCCAGCAGCGTCAGGTAGGTGGCCCGGCGCGCTGCGTTGGGGGCGGTGGTGTAGTCGCTCACCGGCCGTGCCCCGGGCCCGTCCTCGCTCAGGTCCTGGCCCCACAACAGGAACTCGATGGCGTGCCAACCGGTGGAGATGTTGGTCTCGCCGCCTTCCTCGTTCGCCGACTCCAGCACGTCGGTGGTGATCTCGGGGAACTCGGCGGCCATGTTGACGATGCCTGCGCCCGGGTTGCCCTCGACGTAGTCGACGTGGGCCTCGTCCATCGGCCAGGCGTTGACCTGGCCTTCCGGGCCGTCCTCGGGGTCGTCGATGGGGCCGTCGTAGAACCGGAAGGCCTCGGTGGGCCCGTAGGCGTCGCGGGCGACGAGCCACGCCTCCTTGGCCGCCCCGAGGGTGGCGTCGGTCGGTCCGGCCACCAGGGCGTCGAGGGCAGCCCGGAGGTCCTCGGCGCCGGCGATGGACTCGTCGTAGGCGGCGAGCACGCCGTCGGCGTAGGCCGTCGCCACCTCCAGCTCCTGCTCCTCGCTCGGCCCTGCGCCGCCGGCCGCGGTCGTGCCCGGCGGGTCGGCCTGGTCCCCGTCCCCGTCACTGCCGCAGGCAGCGAGGGCCATCGCCGCCACCAGCACCATCGTCACCAGCCGAAGCGGTCGCACCTTGGTCACGTTGCCCCCAGCCGGCGGTCCCTAGCGCGCACCTTAGGCGAACTTAACTTCAGTGCTGAAGCGACTCGTCGAACAAGGCACAAGCCCAGTACATGGTGCCTCGCTCGGAGTCCTACGCATGGTGGTCGGGTTGGTCACCGTGCTCTCGGCGGCTCGCCTCATCGGCTACGGCTGGGTCGGCTCGCGCTACGCGGGGCCGCGCCACCGCTTCACCTACCCGGGCCTGGGCTGGGTGCCCCGTCCCTCTGTCGAGCTGACCACGGCCCTCGTCCTCCTCGTCGGGCTGGCCGGCCTCCTCGTCGCCTTCGGCTGGCGCTACCGGCTCGCCATGGCCGTCCTGGTCGCCGGGTTCACCTGGCTCGAGGCCCTGGACGCGACCACCTACCTGAACCACTACTGGTTCCTCACCCTCCTCGGCGGGCTGCTCGTGCTCCTGCCCGCCGACGCCGCCCTCTCCCTGCCCGCCCGGCGGGACGGCCCGCGGCCCGTGCCCCTCGCCGCGGTGTGGTTGGTGCGCTACCAGGTCGCGGTGGTGGTGTACGCCTTCGCCGCCCTGGCCAAGGCCCACGGCGACTGGCTGGTGCACGGCCTGCCCCTGCGGCTCTGGCTCCCGGCGCGGGCCGACCGCGCCCCCTTGGCCGCTGGCCTCCTGACCGAGCCGTGGGCGGGCCGGGCGCTGTCCGTCGCCGGGTTCGCCTTCGACGCCCTCGTCGTGGCCCTGTTGCTCTGGCGACGATCGCGGCCCTGGGCGTTCCTCGCCGTGGTCCTGTTCCACCTGGTCACCTGGCGGCTCTTCGCCATCGGCGTGTTCCCCTGGCTGATGATCGGGGCGGCGACTGTGTTCTTCGACCCGTCCTGGCCGCGCCGCGCCCGGCACCTCTGGCCTGGGCGCCGTTCAATGGGCCGCTGGCGGGCTGGCGGGGGGGCGCAAGCGGCGGTGGGCTCGGCGGCGGCGCGCCCCGCCGCCGTCGCCGCCGTGGGGCTATGGGCGGCCGCCCAGCTGGCGCCCCCGTTGCGCCACTGGCTCTATCCGGGCGACGCGCGCTGGACGGGGGAGGGCTACCGGCTGGCCTGGAACGTGCTGGCGGTCGAGAAGTCGGGGACGGTCATGTTCCGGCCGCGCGACCCGGGGGCCGGCACGTCGTGGCGGGACGACGCCCGCTCGCTGTACACGCCGGAGCAGTGGCGGGTGATGGCTACCGAGCCCGACCTGATCCACCAGGCGGCGCTGGAGTTGGCCCGCCAGGCCCGCGGGGACGGCCATGGCGCCGTGGAGGTGCGCGTCGACGCGTTCGTGTCCTTCAACGGCCGGGCGCTAGCCCTGCAATCTCGGTGGGAGGGCGGACTGGCCGCGGTCGGGCCGGCCCCGGATGTTCGCGCCCGAGGCGGTGGCTGAGGTGAAGGCGATGGCGTGTGAGGACCCCTTCGACAGGGCCAGGTGGAGCGCCCGCCGAAGCGGGCTGGGTGCTCGGGTTGCCGGTCTTGGGCATTGCTCCGGTGATGAAACGCCGGCTGCGGGGCCGGCGTGGCGGGTGGTAGCGCGGCCTGGGACGGGCCGGTGGCCGCGCACGCCGCGGTCCAGCGCGCTCCGGCCTGGCCCGGGTCAGCCCGCGCGCAGGTGGCAGCGAACAACGCAGGCCGCCGCTTCCTCGGCTGCGCACGCCCTCGCCAGAGGCGGCGTAGGCGTCTCGGGCAGGACCTGGCCCCGGCGAGCCCGGCCCGGGGACACCACCTGCCCAGCCGCCCGCCCGGCGTTTCGTCACCGGAGGAACGCACAAGGACAGCGCGAGGTCCCGAGGCCCTGTGCGAGGCGGCGGGACGTCGAGGCAAGAGACATCGCTCAACTTGCACCGCAGTACTTCCAGTCAGGATCACCAGCGCGGGCAGGCGTCGCTGGTCGACCCGTCAGCCCAGCAGCCCGTCGAGGGGGTGGTGAGGTCGACGTCCACGCTGACGCCCTGGTCGACGGAGACCCCGACGTCGGCTGCGACCTCGGTGGCGGGCACGGCGATCGCCGCGGCGACGTCGGCCGACTGTTCGTCACCGGCCGGCGCGCCAGCGCTGACGCTGGCCGAGGCGTCCACCGCCCCGGTCACCGTCGCCACCTCGGCCTCCACGTCGGCGCCGGCACCATCGCCGTCACCGTCTTCGGGGTCGAGCTCCACGGTGGCCTGGGCCGTCGCGCTGGTGCCGGGCGCGACGTCCGCGTCGACGGTCGCTTCGGCGGCCACGCCGCCGTCGGTCGTGGCCTCGACAGCGACCTCGCTTCCGACGTCGGCCTGGGTGTCGCCTGCCCCGGCGGCGAGGCCCGCGTCGAGCTCGGCACTGGCGGCGACGTCGACGCCATCCGTGCTGTCCAGGCCCACCCCGGTGTCGACCGCGACCCCGACGTCGGTGGCCACCGTCCCGTCGAGGCCGAGGTCCAGGCCGGCCTGGGCGGACGCCGCGACCTGTGCGCCGTCGCTGAGGTCGAGGTCGGCGGCGACGTCGGTGCCCACCGAGGCCTCGAGGGGCCCGAGATCGGCCTCGGCGGCGACGCCGACGTCGGCGTACGTCGTGAGGTCGAGCAGGTCGAGCCCGACGTCCGTCGACGTCGAAGCGGCGACGCCCCCGCCCTCGCCCAGGCCGAGCCCCAGGTCGGCGTCGAGGCCGGCGGCCGCGGCGCCCTCAGCGAGGTCGAGCCCGGCGTCGAGCCCGGCGTGCGCCTCGGCCCCAGCGGGCGACTCGAGGTCGAGCCCGGCTTGCGCCTCGGCCCCGAGGGGCGCGTCGACTTCGAGCCCGTCGTCGAGGGCCGCGCCGAGCACGTCGGCCTCAACCTCGGCCGCGACGGCTGCGCTGGCGTCCACGCTGCCCGCGCTGACCTCGAGGTCGCCCGCAGCCGACGCCTGGGCACCGATCGGGCCGGGGCTGACGCCGACGTCGAGGCCGGCGGACACGCCCGCCGCCGATCCCGACCCCCCGTTGGTACCTGCGCCGCTGCCGCTGGCACCAGCGTCGCCAACACCGCTGGCCCCGTCACCATCGCCGAGGCTGCCAGGGCCTTCGTCGCCCGAGGCGCTGTCCCCACCGCCGCCGTCCCCCGGTCCCGAGTCGCCGGCGACCTGGTCCTCGTCGTCATCATCGGGCTCGTCGTGCTCGTCGACCTCGTCGGGCGCCCCAGCGGGGGCGACGACCGCGCCGGTCGACGGCGCGAGGAGGGAGATGACGTCCTGCCCCCCGAACCGACCGTGCGCGGTAGCCCGGTCAGGCGGTGACTCCTCGCTCCCGCCCCCGGGCGCGCCGGCGCCACTCGACCGGGCAGCCATGGCGTCCGGCGCCGCGCCCGCCTGGGGCAGGCTGCCCAC
>WHTX01000066.1 GCA_009377505.1 Acidimicrobiia bacterium | reverse complement strand
ACGTGGGGCCAGGGCCGTCGCCGCGCTCGGGGGCGCGGCTGCCCCCGCCGGCGTCGGTCCCGCCTGGCTGGCCAGCACCTCGGTCCGCAGCTGGTTGGCGCGCGCCTCGTCGCCGAGCAGGGCGTAGCTGTTGGCCAGGTTGTTGCGGGCGGTGAGGGTGTGGGGGTGCTCGGCCCCGAGGACGCGCTCGCAGTCTCCCAGGGCCCGTTCTCGTAGGTCGAGCGCCTCACGGTGCCGACCGAGGGCGGCGTAGCTGTTGGCCAGGTTGTTGCGGGCCGTGAGGGTGTGGGGGTGGTCCGGGCCGAGGATGCGCTCGCGGTCCTCGAGCACCCGGGCCCGCAGCAGGAGGGCGGCGTCGTGCTGGCCGAGGTCGGCGTGGCTGTTGGCCAGGTTGTTGCGGGCGCCGAGGGTCTGGGGGTGGTCGGGGCCGAGGATGCGCTCGCGGTCCTCGAGGACCCTGGTGCGCAGCTCGAGCGCCTCGTCGTGGCGGCCGAGGTCGGCGTGGCTGTTGGCCAGGTTGTTGCGGGCGCCGAGGGTCTGGGGGTGGTCGGGGCCGAGGATGCGCTCGCGGTCCTCGAGGACCTTGGTGCGCAGCTCGAGCGCCTCACCCTGCTGGTCGAGGTCGGCGTAGCTGTTGGCCAGGTTGTGCTTGGCGGTCAGCGTGTTGGGGTGGTCGTCGCCATGGGTGCGGCGGTAGTCCTCGACGACCCGCTCCTGCACCCTCAACGCCTGCGGATGGGCGCCGGCGCTGGCGTAGTAGTTGGCCAGGTTGTTCCGGGCGGTGAGCGTCAGGGCGTCGTCGCCGCCGAGCAGGCGCTCGTGCTCGGCCACGACCTGCTCCTGGAGGTTGATGGCCAGCGGGTAGTTGCCCGACTCCGCATGGTTGCCGGCGAGGTTCGCCCGCGCCGTGAGCGTGTCGGGGTGGTCCGGCCCGAGGGTGCGCTCGCATTGTTCCAGCACCCCGGCGAGCAACCTGCTCGCCGCCGCGTGGTCGCCGGCATCGGCGTGGGCCGCGGCCAGCTGGTGCCGGAGGGCGATGACCTGGAGGCTGTCGGGCCCGACGGCCTGCTCGAGGCTCGCTACGCGCTGGGTGAGCGTCTCGATGTCGTCGAGGTCGTCGACCTCGTCGCCGGTCCCCCCGGCGTAGGGCCCGGCCAGCTCGGCGAAATCGTTGCCCGGGGTGATGACCTCGGTGCCCGGCGCCATGCCGGCGAGAAGGCTGGCGAAGTCCTCCTGCCCGTAGGCGGCCCCGCCCCCGGCCAGAAGGTCGTCGAGGTCGTCGCTGTCCTCCTCGGGCACGGGGGCGACCGGGGCCCCAGGCGGCTCGGCGGCGGGCGGCGGCGCCGTTGTCGCCCGAGCGGCTGCAGCGGCGAGGGCGTCGGCCTCGGCATGGGCGCCGAGGCGACGCGACCAGGTGATCACCGGCTCGGCCAGCTCGGCGGTGAGCCCCACAGGCAGCCGATCGCCGGAGCGCAGGACCACAGCGGCGGCGTGGGGCGCGAGCTCGTCCTCGGCCTGGCCGAAGTGGTCGGCGAGGGCCCGGGCCAGCGGGACGAGGGCGGCGGTGTCGGGGCCCTCGGTCACGAGCCGCCCGATGGCCTGGCGCACGAGGCCGGGCATGGCCGCCTGGTCACCGTCCACGACGAGCAGGGCATAGCGGCCCAGGAGCTCGCGCACCCCGGCGCCCTTCGGGGTCAGCTCGTCGACGAGGGCGGCCGGGAAGGCACCGTCCGCGGTGCGGGCGAGGGCGAGGACGGCGGCGGTGGCGTCGGGGTCGGTCTCGCCCACAGCCCGCAGGCTGGCGAGTACGCAGGACTCGACCGAGGTTGACGGCCTGGCCGTGACCAGTTCGGGCGGCGGGGTCGAATCGTCCACCGCGGCGAGGAACTCGTCGAAGGTGGCGCCGGTGGCGCTGACGAAGGCGCCGGCCAGCTCCAAGGTCGCAGGCAGGCCGCCGAGGTGTTCCACCACCCGGCCAGCGCCGGCGTGG
Organism: Acidimicrobiia bacterium; assembly: GCA_009377505.1. GTDB lineage: Bacteria > Actinomycetota > Acidimicrobiia > Acidimicrobiales > CAIXPF01 > WHTX01. The sequence goes on along the minus strand of WHTX01000066.1, from coordinate 16,776 downwards.
TCGGTCCGGCTGGTCCGAGCGAGGAGGAACGAGGTCGCCAGTGCGTCCTCGAACTCGCCGAGGTCGAGGACGCCGGTGGCGTCGAGGGCCGGGCGCGCCAGGGTCACGACGGCCTGGCCCCGGCCCTCGGCGGGCAGCAGCGAGGTGACGGCCTGCCAGTCGGTGACGCCGTCCAGCACCAACAGCCACCGCGGTCCGCTGGCCAGCCAGGTGCGCACCGCTTCGACAGGGTCGTTCGTCCCGTCCAGGCCGGCGGCGCGGGCGAGGCCCGTCACGTCGGCGCGCCAGGTCGCCGGGCTCCCGGCCCGCACCCACCAGGCCACGTCGACCCTGCCGAGCTGGCGAGCGGCATGCTCGACGGCCAGGGCGGTGGCACCGGCGCCGGTCGGGCCGTGGAGGGTGACGAGGTCCGGCGCGCCAGTGCTCGGGGCCTCCTGCGGCCCGGGCCACGACGACGCGAGCGGCCCGCCGATGCGCCGCACGGGGGCGGAGCCCGGCGCCGGGGGCCCGGCCGTGGCTGTGGTGATGCCTGCCGTCAGCCGCTCGAGGGCGGCCGCACGGTCCCAGAAGGAGGCGATGCGCAGATGGGGCAGGTGCACGAGGGGCGCGGCGAGCGCGTGCGGGGCGCCGGCTTCGTCGGCCGGCGCGTCGGCCGGCACCCGGCCGGCGACCGCCCACTCGGCGGCTGCTCCCTCGGCGGCTTCACCGGCGGCGGGGACCTCGTCTCGGGCGGCGGCGGGCATCTCCGTGCCCGGCACCAGGGGCGGAGCAGGTACGACGGGCGGGGCGTGGGCGGCTGTTGCGTCCGCCGCCCGTGCCCCGGCCTGTGCCGCCTCCCCCTCGTCCCGCAGGTCGATCATCGGCTCGGGCTCGCCCTCGGCCACCTCGGCGGGTTCGGCCGTGCCCGCGGCGGCGCCGGAGGTCGCCGCGGTCGTGGCCTCGGCGCCAGCGCCTTCAGCGGGGGCGAGGTGCCCATTGGAGCCGAGGTCGGCTACCGGGGCCGCCGAGGAGTCGGTGACGCCGGTGCCGAGTGAGCGGAGGTTGGCGAGGACGGCGTCGAGCCGTTCGTCGTCGACGTGCGTGGCGCCGCCGGTGGGCGCCTCCTCGGCGGAGGCGTCGCCGCCGCGGTCATGGCCAGCACGGGCTTCCGCGGTGGCGCCAGCCTGGTCTGCCGTCGCCCCGTCATCGTCGTTGCCTGCCCAGGCCCCGGTGGTGGTGTCGTCATCGGTGGCCGTGCCTCCGGCGTGGGCGGTCGTGGCGGGCTCGGGCTGCTCCCAGGGCCGCTCGCCCCAGTCGAGGCCCAACAGGCCGGCCGAGCGGGTGTCGGGGTGCTCGACCTCGCCCCGGCTCGGGCCCTCGCGCTCGGCCTCCGTGCCGAGCCCGGCCCGGGCGGAGGCGGGCAGCGGCCCGGCGAGCGCGGGCTCCGAGCGGCCCTCGACCTCCTGGGTGGGCGCGACCAGCGGCGGCGCTTCGGCCACCGGGAACGGCTCGTCGACGGTCACCGGGGCCGGCAGGGGGGTGCGCGTGGCCGCCGGCGCCGCCGTCCCTTCTTCGCGGGGGCCGGGCTGGGGCTTGGCCCCCCGCACGACGAGGAGCAGCAGGTCGCGCGAGATGCTGTAGTCATCCGGCGCGTCGTGCATGCGCGCGGTGGGGAGCAGGGCGACATCGCCCGGCGCCTCCACCTGTTCGATCTGGACCACGACGGCCCGGCCCGGGCCTCGTAGGCGCCCCGACGTCGGCACGCCGCTGCGGGCGGCCGCGTCAGCGAGCGCGCCGGAGAGGACGATGATCACGTCGTCGCCCTCGGCGGTCGCCCCGACGGCGGCGGCCAAGGGGTCCCCGTCGGCTGGTGTCGGCGGGTCCTGGAGCGCGTAGGAGTAGCCGAGCGATCCGAGGTGGCTCGCGATCCACTCCGCCCAGTCCCGATCCTCGACGGTGTAGCTGACCAGAAAGTCCACGGCTCCGTCGCCCCTGTTCCCATGTCGGGCACGCCGGCGACGTGACCCGAGTCCTCGACGTGCCGCCCGCTCGCATCTGCTGCCGAGGCCCCGCAGGGCCCATTGCTCGTCCTCCGACCGCCCAGGGCGGCGTCGCCGAGGCGCAGCTGCCCGTGAGGCCGCAGGACGCACCGTTGACCTGGTCGGCGGCCTCGGTGGAGAGGCGACCCGCCGACCTGGCCGGCCCAGGTCAACGGTGCCGGCACCCGGCCGGGGAGCCGACAGGTCCCCGATGGTGGAGCTGGAGGGAATCGAACCCTCGTCCGCCGAGAGGTCATCGTCCGCGCTACGACCATTCCCGCGCTAGTGGCTCACGGCTGCCACCCCGCCGGGTCGGGTGGGCTCGCGCCCGCCGCCGGATCTTTCCCCGATGTCAGCGGTCTTTCCCGCCGTCAGCAGTCTTTGCTGCCGTCATCCCCCGCTTCTGTTGCCGGGCTGCGGTGGAGCGGCCCCGCGTGCCATCTCTGGTCGCTATTCAACCTGCTGCCTGACGGATCAGGCGGCGAGGTCGAGATCAGCCGTGTTGGCGTCTCTGTTGGGTGCCCCGTTTAACGAGTCTGAGCAACTCGGGTCGCACGTTCGACTCCCAGGCTCGCCGTCGAAACCGATCAGCCCCGGGAAAGTGCAGCACGAGCGGGCAACCGGGTCGCCGGTACCCGTCGAGTTCCTGTGTCAAGTACCTGGCGCCGGGCTCGCGACCAGCGACGGCGCGCTCGCCCAGTGTAGCGCTCTGCCGTCCCGAATGCCCTGGGGCCTCATCTGGGGCCGCATTCGTCGCCATAGTAACGGCCATAGTCAGGGGCCTATCACCCTCCCATGGCGAGCCCCGGCGCCCAGGGCGCGGCAGCTCAGCGCGCCCGGCCCTTCGACGCGGCGACGATCGCTCGCCGCGCCTCGAGGTCGGCGTCGCGACGGGCGAGGACCTGGCGCTTGTCGTAGTGCTTGCGGCCCCGGGCCAGGCCCAGCTGGACCTTCACCCGCCCCTCCTTGAAGTACATGGACAGCGCGACCATCGTGAGGCGCTGTTGCTCGGCCAGGGAGCCCCAGCGCTCGACCTCGTGGCGGTGGGCGAGGAGCTTGCGCTGGCGGTCGGGGTCGTGGGCGCCGAAGCCGACGCCGTGGGCGTACGGGGGGATGTGCAGGCTGATCAGCCACAGCTCGTCCCGCACGACACGGGCGAAGGCTTCCCCGAGGCGGACGCGCGCCTCACGCAGCGATTTCACCTCGCTGCCCCGCAGGACGATCCCGCACTCGAGCTCGTCGAGGATGTCGTAGTCGCGCCGGGCGAGCCTGTTCGTCGCGATGACGCGCGAACGACTGTCAGGCTTCTTGTCCTTCCCGGCCATGGGGGTGCGAGGCTACCCCGATGCTCCGGCTCGACCATGGCACGTGGCTGGCCATGTTGGCCCACGCCTACGACGAACTGCCCTACGAGATGTGCGGGCTCCTGGCCGGGCCGGCGGGCTCGGGCGACGTGCAATGCTTCTACCCCTGTCGCAACGCCGCCCGCTCGGCTCGCGTGTACACGGTCGACCCCCGGGACCACCTACGGGCCGACCGCGACGCCGAGGAGCGGGGCTGGGAGATCCTCGGGGTGGTGCACTCCCACACGCACACCCCCGCTCACCCCTCGCCGACCGACGTCGACCAGTCACCGGACCCGGCCTGGCACTACGCCATCGTCTCGCTCGCCGACGGCGCCCCGGCCCTGCGCTCCTGGCGCATCAGCGCGGGGAACATCGACGAGGAGGCGGTGGTTGTCGCAGAATGGCTAGATTCCACATCGGAGTAGTCGGGTTTCGGCGGCCTGGTCCGCCGAGGCCTCCGGCGGTTCGCCGTCCGGCCCGACGAGCTGCCTCGCGACCCAGGAGTAGACCGTGCCCGTCAGCGTCCGCATCCCCACCGTCCTCCGTCCCCACGCCAGTGGCGCCTCGGTGGTCGAGGCCGGGGGGCCCACCGTCGGTGACGTGGTGGGCGAGCTCGTCTCCCGGTTCCCGGGGATGTCTGGCCATCTGACCGACGGCGCCGGGCAGCTCCAGCGCTTCGTGAACGTCTACGTCAACGACGAGGACATCCGCTACCTGGAGAAGCTCGCCACGCCGGTGAAGGAGGGCGACGAGGTGGCGATCCTGCCCGCAGTGGCTGGCGGGGCGGACTGAGGAGCCTCGGCCATGGCCGTCTACCGCTCGGTGCTCGACCTCATCGGGGGCACGCCCGTCGTCGAGCTGTCGCGGCTCTCGCCGGGCCCGGCGGTGCGCATCTACGCCAAGCTCGAGGGCCAGAACCCCGCCGGCTCGGTGAAGGACCGCATCGCCAAGGCGATGATCGAGGAGGCCGAGCGGGACGGCTCCTTGTGGCCCGGCCGGCGTATCGTCGAGCCCTCCTCGGGCAACACGGGGATCGGGCTGGCCATGCTGGCCAAGCTCAAGGGCTACCCCCTGACCGTCGTGCTGCCCGACAACGTGTCGGCGGAACGCCGCCAGCTCCTCGAGATGTGGGGCGCCGAGGTCATCTCGACGCCGGGCGAGGAGGGCTCCAACGGCGCGGTGCGTCGGGCGCAGGAGCTCGCCGACGAGCACCCCGAGTGGGCGTTCCTCTACCAGTACGGCAACGAGGCGAACCCCCAGGCCCACTACGACACCACGGGGCCCGAGATCCTCGCCGACGTGCCCGACATCACGCACTTCGTGGCTGGCCTCGGCACGAGCGGCACCCTGCTGGGCGTGGGCACCTACCTCAAGGAGCACAAGGCGGGGGTCAAGGTCTTCGCCGTCGAGCCGCCTGCGGGGGAGAGGGTCGAAGGGCTGCGCTCCCTCGAGGACGGCTTCGTGCCCCCGGTGTTCGTGAAGTGGGGCGGTGAGGAGCTGCTCGACGGGCGTCGCGTGGTGAGGCCCCGGGAGTCCCTCGAGGCGACGCGTCGGCTGTTGGGTGAGGCGGGGATCTTCGCCGGGGTGTCGGGGGGCGCCGCCTTCGCCGGCGCGCTGAAGTTGGCCGAGCGCCTGGAAGAGGGCGTGATCGTGTTCCTCGTCCCCGACGCCGGCTGGAAGTACCTCTCCACCGGCGCCTACACGGACGACATGGACGAGCTCGCGGCGCGAGCCGACGCCATCTCGTTCTGGTAGCCCGGTCGGCGCGGCGGCCGAACGTCGGCCCGGGCTGGCTGCTCCGGGCCCCTCCACGGCCGGTGTGCCGAAGTACGGTGTGGCCCCCGTGACCACCAGACCTGACGGACGCGCCCCCGACGAGCTCCGGCCCTTCGCCTTCGCCCGCGACCACACGGCCATGACACCGGGGTCGGTGCTGGTCAGCTTCGGGCGGACGAAGGTGCTGTGCACGGTCTCCCTCGAGCCCGACATCCCCCGCTGGCTGAAGGGCCAGGGCCGGGGCTGGGTCACCGCCGAGTACAACATGCTGCCGGGCTCGAGCCCCGAACGGGTGCGGCGGTCCCTCACCAACGGGCGCTCGCAGGAGATCCAGCGGCTCATCGGCCGCTCGCTGCGCAGCGTCTGCGACCTGCAGGCCATGGGCGAGCGCTCGATCATCGTGGACTGCGACGTGCTCCAGGCTGACGGCGGCACCCGCACGGCCTCCATCTGCGGGGCCTACCTGGCGCTCCACGATGCGTGCACGCGGCTGGTGGCCGCCCGCGAGCTGGCGGCCCACCCCCTGGGGGACGAGCTGGCCGCCATCTCGGTGGGCGTGGTCGACGGCGAGGCCCGCCTCGACCTGCCCTACGTCGAGGACTCGGCGGCCGAGGTGGACTTCAACGTCGTGATGACCGGCTCGGGCCAGTTCGTCGAGGTCCAGGGCACGGCCGAGGGCAAGCCGTTCAGCCGGGCGGAGCTCGACGGGCTCGTCGACCTCGCCGCCGCGGGCATCGCCCGCATCGTCGAGGGCCAGCGCGAGTACCTGGCCACGCCCCCACCGGCGCTGTCGCCCCTGCGATGACGCTGCGCCTCGTGTGCGGGTCGGCCAACCCGGACAAGGTGGCCGAGATCCAGGAGCTGCTCGCCGCGGCGGGCGTGCTGCTCGACCCCCGGCCGGGGGGGCTGGCCGACGTCGCCGAGGACGCCGACACCCTGGAGGGCAACGCCAGGCTCAAGGCTTCGGCGGTGGCCCGGGCCGCGGGCGCGGCGGCCGTGGCCGACGACACGGGCCTCGAGGTCGGCGCCCTCGGAGGCGCGCCGGGCGTGCGCACGGGCCGCTTCGCGGGCGAGGGGGCCAGCTACGCCGACAACGTGGCCAAGCTGCTCGCCGACCTGGCGGCGGTGGGAGCCGAGGCCCCCTCGGCCCGCCGGGCGCGCTTCCGCACCGTGGCGCTGGTTCGCTGGCCCGACGGGCGTGAGGTGCTGGCCGAGGGCGTGGTCGAGGGCCACATCGCCGCCGAGGCCCGGGGCGCCGGCGGCTTCGGCTACGACCCGGTGTTCGTCCCTACGGAGGGCGACGGGCGGACGTTCGCCCAGATGTCGAACGAGGAGAAGCACGCCCTGTCCCACCGGGGCAGAGCGTTGCGCGTGCTCGCCGAACGGCTCGCCGGCGCGGTGTCGGGCGGCTGAGCAGCCGTGGGTCGGCGCCGAGCCAGCGAATCCCCTCGCCGGACAGCTTCGGCGGGTCTTCCCTGGTCACAGCCCTGTCGGTCATCCAGTAGCTGACGCACAGCGAATCGACGTCGAATCGACGCGCCCAAGGGCGAGGCGCGCCGAGAGTCGGCTTGACCTGGGGCTTTGCCAGTTCGGCGGCAGGTCCGTCGAATTCGGCGCGGCGAATCCGGCGAACCCGAACGGCGGAGCTCACCAGTTGCGCAGGTCGACAGCCCAGCGGTCCACGACCTCGTCGCCGTCGACCACCCACATCGCCTCGTGGAGCGCGACGGTCGGGTCGACGTGCGCCGGCCACACGCGCACCCGGGCGCCTACCCGGGCCCCTCCCGGGAGGATCGGCGCGAAGGTCAGGTGCTCGTCCGAGCAGAACCACACCTTCCCCCAGGGCTCCTCCGACCCCACCGGCGGGTCGCCCGACTCGGACACGTCGGGGTTGCCGTGGTCGAGGCTCAGTGATTTGAGCCCCACGTCGGCGACGGCGTAGCGGCGCCCCCGGCTCGTGCCCTCGGAGATGACGGAGCCCAACACGCTCAGTGCCTGGGTGAAGGGCAGCCCGTAGGCGGCGTAGGCCGTGTCCATCAGCGCGTAGGAACCGGCCTGGATCTCGGTGGCCGCGGTGTTCTGGTCGTAGGTGCCGGTACCCCCGCCGGAGACGACGTCGCCGCCGACCTGCTCGTGCGCCTGGCGGAGCAGGTCTTGGGCGGCCGTGAGGCCATCGGCGCGTGCCGAGCGGTCCGGGTTGCCCACGAGGTGGCCCTCGTAGCCCATGACCCCGCGCACGTCGAGGCCCTGGGAACGGGCCAGCTCGGCCAGGCGCCCGGCGTCGCCGGCCTCGCACCCGCAGCGGGGCATCCCGATGTTGACGTCGATGAGCACCTCGGCCACGCCTCCGAGCGCCGCGGCTTCGACGGTGGCCACCGAGTCGACGGCCACCGTCACGCGGGCGCCGGCGCCCACGAGCGCGCCGAGGCGGCGGCAGTCGAGCACCTCGTTGGCCAACAACAGATCGGAGCCCAGGCCCGCGGCCGCCATGCCCTCGAGCTCCCGGATGGTGGCCGCGCAGAACGTGTGGTGGCCCGCCGCGTCGAGGCGGCGGGCCAGGGCCGTGGACTTGAACGCCTTCACATGTGGCCTCAGTGCCGGCCCGGGGCGTGCTGCGGCCATGGCGGCCACGTTCGCGTCGAAGCGGGCGGCGTCGACGACCAGGGCAGGGGTGGCCAGCTCGGAGAGGTGCACAAGGCGAACGCTAGAACGCCCCCCGCCGCCCCGCCGGGAGAGCGCGGGAGGGGGCGCTCCCCCGGCAGGAGCGGGGGCGGGAGGACGGAATGGTCAGCTCAGGGCGATGCCGATCACGTCGCGCACGTCACTGGCCAGGTGGATGGTGAGGTCCTCGCGGACCCCTTCGGGCACGTCGTCGAGGTCGGGCTCGTTGCGGGCGGGGATGACGACCTCGGTGAGGCCGGCCCGGTGGGCGGCGAGCAGCTTCTGGCGGACGCCACCGATGGGCAGGACCTTGCCTTGCAGGGTGACCTCCCCGGTCATGCCCACGGTGGGCTTGACCGGGCGGCCCGAGAGCAGGCTGACCAGCGCCGTCGTCATGGTGACCCCGGCGGAGGGGCCGTCCTTGGGGGTCGCCCCGGCGGGGACGTGGACATGGAGGCGCTTCGTGTCGACGGCGTCGTCCTCGAGGCCGAGGGTTGCCTTGTTGGCACGCACGTAGGAGCGGGCGATCTCCGCCGACTCCTTCATGACGTCGCCGAGCTGGCCGGTGAGGGTGAGCCCGGGATCGCCGTCCATGGCCGTGGCCTCGATGAAGAGGATCCCGCCGCCGACGCCGGTCACGGCGAGGCCCGTCGCCACCCCGGGGCTGGAGGTGCGTTCGGCCACCTCTTCTCGGAAGCGCGGCTTGCCGAGGAGCTCGGTGACCATGGCCTCGTCGACCACCACCGATTCGGGGGCGTCGGTCGCCAGGCGGGTCGCCAGCTTCTGGATGACCCGGTTCAGCTGGCGCTCGAGCTCGCGCACCCCGGCTTCCCGGGTGTGGTCGACGACCACGGCACGCAGGGCCTCGTCCGTGACGACCACCTCACCCTCCCTGATGCCGGTGCGCTCCAGGAGGCGGGGCAGCAGGTGGTGGCGGGCGATGGCGACCTTCTCGTCGTCGATGTAGCCCTCGAGGCCGATGATCTCGAGCCGGTCGAGCAGGGGCGCGGGGACGGTCTCGAGCTGGTTGGCCGTGGCGATGAAGACCACGTCGGAGAGGTCGAGGTCGACCTCGAGGTAGTGGTCGCGGAAGGTGTGGTTCTGCGCGGGGTCGAGCACCTCGAGCAGCGCCGAGGAGGGGTCGCCGCGCCAGTCGGAGCCCACCTTGTCGACCTCGTCGAGCAGCAGGACGGGGTTCATGGCCCCGGCCTCGGTCAAGGCCCGCACGAAGCGACCGGGCCGGGCGCCCACGTAGGTGCGCCGGTGGCCACGGACCTCGGCCTCGTCGCGCACCCCGCCGAGGGCCACCCGGGCGAAGGGCCGGCCGAGGGCGCGGGCGATGGACGCGCCGAGGGACGTCTTGCCGACGCCGGGCGGGCCGACGAGGGCGATGATCGTGCCCTGGCCGGAGCGGCCGGCGGGCTCGCCGTCCCCGCTGCCCACGCCGCGCTCCGCCCGCAGGCGCCGCACGGCGATGTACTCGATGATGCGCTCCTTGACCTTCTCCAGCCCGGCGTGGTCGGCGTCGAGGACCTCCCGGGCATGGCCGAGGTCGAGGTCGTCCTCAACCCGCGTGCCCCAGGGCAACTCGAAGATGGTGTCCAGCCAGGCCACGATCCACCCGTGCTCGGGGTTCTGGGCCGGGGTGCGGGCCAGCTTGTCGAGCTCCTTCTGGATCTCGGCCCTGACGGCCTCGGGCGCGCCCGAGTCCTCGAGCTGGGCCCGGTAGCGGGCGACGAGCCCTTCGCCGTCCTCGGCGTCGCCGAGCTCCTTCTGGATGGCGGCCATCTGGCGGCGCAGGACGGCCTCACGCTGCTCCTTGCCCACCTCCTCCTCGAGGTTGCGGCGCAGCTCGTCCCGGACCGAGAGGTCGGCGAGGACCTCCTTCATCCAGCCGAGCACGCGGCGCAGGCGAGCCTCGACGTCGAGCGTCTCGAGCACCTCCACCTTCTGGGAGAAGTCCAGGTCTGGGGAGTAGAGGGCCAGGTCGGCGACGGCTGAGGGGTCGTTGAGCTGGGTGATCGCCTCGGCGAGCTGGCGAGCGCCCCGGTGCTCGAGGACCGCCTCGACAGTGGCCCGGTACTCGCGCACGAGCCGGTCGACCTCGGGGTTGGAGACGACCCCGCCGTCGACGGGCTCGATGTCGACCCACAGGGCGTCCCCGAGGTCGGAGCGGCCCGAGCCGAGCACGGCCCGCTCGAGACCGCGCACCACCAGGGCGCGCTGGCCGTTGGGGAGGTCGCCGTCCTGTTCGATGACCGCGACCGTGCCCACCCTAGCGTAGGCGCCGTCGACGCGGGGGACGAGGAGCACTCTGGAGTCGGCCTTGGCGGCGGCGTCGTCGGCGGCGCGTCGCGCCTCGGGGGACTCGGCGGCGATGGTCACGACCATCTGCGGGCCGATGACCCCGTTGTGGAGGGGGAGCACCGGCAGGGTCTTGGTCCGGGTATCGGCCATGGTGCCTCGTGTTCTCGATCCCGCGCCTCGCGGCGGGGGAGGGACGTACGAGGCGCGGCAACGAGGACCAGCCGTGGACTATTCCGAAGGTTGAAGTCCTCCACGATTCGCGGGGCCTGTGGGCTGACCACCAAGCGTGCGGGCGGGGGGACTCGAACCCCCACGGGTGCTACCCACCGGGACCTAAACCCGACGCGTCTGCCAGTTCCGCCACGCCCGCAGCGGAGACCGCACTCTACCGACGCCCCGGGTGCTCGTCCGGCCCGGCTAGGCGGCGCCCAGCCCGGCTACAGGGCGCCCGGCCCGGTAGCCTGTGCTGCTGATGGAGCCCTACGCCGACCCGATCCGCGCCGAGGCCCCGGGCGAGTCCAGCCCGGCCTTCGTGTACAACCAGCTACTCCGCAACCGCATCGTCTTCCTCGGCGCCGCCGTCGACGACGACGTGGCCAACCGGATCGTCGCCGAACTGCTCTACCTCGAGGCGCAGGACAGCACCCGCGACATCTGGCTCTACATCAACTCCCCTGGTGGCTCAGTCAGCGCGGGGATGGCGATCTACGACACGATGCAGTTCATCGAGCCCGCCGTGGGCACGGTCTGCGTCGGGCTCGCCGCTTCCATGGGGCAGTTCCTCCTGTGCGCGGGAGAGCCCGGCAAGCGCTACGCCCTGCCCCACGCCAAGGTCATGATGCACCAGCCCTCCGGCGGGCTGCGGGGCCAGGCGACCGACATCGCCATCCAGGCCGAGCAGATGCGCTACACGAAGCGGCTCATGGCCGAGCGCATCGCCTTCCACACGGGCCAGGACGTCGAGAAGGTGATCGAGGACTCCGACCGCGACCGCTGGTTCACGTCGGCGGAAGCCCTGGAGTACGGCATCATCGACGCCGTGCGGGAGAAGCGCCAGGGCCACGCCCCCGAGCAGGTCTGAGCCTCAGTCCGTCGTCGTGATGGTGGGCGTGGCGGTGACCGTGGTGAGGTCGATGCCGCAGGTCCGGGACGTGTAGGCCACGACCCGCTCGCTCGCCGCGCCGTAGTACGCCAGCCCCGAGCGCAGCTCGGCCAACGTCTCCTCATCGGCACGCTCGGGGTCGGCCTCGCGCAGCACCTCGCGCAGGTCCTTCGTCACCGAGACGAGCGTGCCGACGTCGGGCCGCACCTCGCCGGGCGAGGCGTCGTGCAGGTCCTCGAGCCCCTCCAGCAGCCCGTCTAGCAGGTCCTCCCCCCCCGGCGCCACGAGGGTGTCGGCGTCGCTCACGACGGGGACCTCGACCACCTGGGCGCAGAACGCCTCGCGCGAGCCCTGCTGGCGGCACCCTCCCCCCGCCAACACGACGACGGCGAGCCCGGTCCCGGCGAGCACCCCGGCCACCACCCGTCTCACGCGGTGGCGCTCGCCGCCCGGGCGCGCAGGTCCTCGACGGCGGCGCGCAGGCCCGCCTCCTCGGCGAAGAGCGAGCTCCCGGTGACGAACACGTTGGCACCAGCCGCGGCGGCCCCGGCGATGGTCGCCGGGCCGATGCCCCCGTCGACCTCGAGGTCGACGGGGTGGTCGAGCGCATCGAGGCCGCGCCGAAGCTCGGCCACCTTGGGCTCCATGCTGGCGAGGTAGGCCTGGCCGCCCCACCCGGGGTTCACCGTCATCACCAGCACCAGGTCGACCAGGTCCAAGACGTGGGCGACGGCGTGGGCCGGGGTGGCGGGGTTGAGGGCCACGGCCGCCTCGGCCCCGAGGTCGCGCACCTGGCCGAGCACCCGGTGCAGGTGCCGACAGGCTTCGGCGTGCACGATGACGCGCTGGCAGCCGGCCTCGACGTAGCGGGCCAGGGTCGGGCCGGGCTCGTCGACCATCAGGTGCGCTTCGAAGGGCACGTCGACCCAGCTGCGCACGGCGGCGATGACATCGGGCCCGAAGGTCAGGTTCGGCACGAAATGGCCGTCCATCACGTCGAACTGGATGCGGTCGACGCCGGCGGCGCCGAGCTGCTGGCAGGCTTCTCCGAGGCGGGCGAAGTCGGCGGGCAGGACCGAAGGCACGATGAGCGGGGACCCCACGGTCCCGACGCTACCGGGGCGGCGCGTCCGCGGCCGGTAGCGTCGGGCGTCGTGGAGGTGGTCGAGCTCGCCGTGACCGGGCTGGCGGTCGGCGGTGACGGCGTCGGCCGCGACCCGAGCGGCCGTGTGGTCTTCGTGCGCGGCGCCGTGCCTGGCGACCGGGTCCGAGCCCGGGTCACCGAAGCGCGCCGCCGCCATGCCCGGGCCGAGCTGATCGCCGTCACCGAGGCCGCGCCCACACGGCGGGCACCGCCGTGCCCCGAGGTGGCGCGTGGCTGCGGCGGGTGCTCCCTCCAGCACCTCGTCCTCGACGAGCAGCGCCGCCTCAAGCGTCAGCTCGTGCTGGACGCCCTGACCCGCATCGGCGGCCTCGACGAACCCGACGTACGCCTGGGCCCGGCGCTGGCGGCGCACGGCTTCCGGACCACGTTGCGCCTGGCCGTGCGCGACGGCCGGGCAGCCTTCCGCCGGGCGCGCCGGCGCTCGACGGTGGCGGTGGCGGGGTGCTGGGTGGCCCACCCGCTGCTCGCCGAGCTGGTCGAGGAGGGCCAGTTCGGAGCCGCCACCGAGGTGACGCTGCGGGCCGGCGCGGCCACGGGGGAGCGGATCGCCGTCGTCCGCCCCGACACCTCTGGCGTGCGGGTCCCGGCTGACGTGGCCGTGGTCGGCGCCCGAGCGGCCGGCGGGCGCGCCGCGGCCTACCACGAGGTCGTGGCCGGGCGTCGCCTGCGCGTCTCGGCCGGCTCCTTCTTCCAGTCCCGCCTGGACGGCGCCGAGCTGCTCGTCGAGCGGGTCGGGGCCGCCGTGGCGGACCTCGCCCCCCGCGCTGCGCACCTGGTCGACGCCTATGGCGGCGTCGGGCTGCTGAGCGCCGCCGGCGGGGCCGGGCGGGTGACGCTCGTCGAAGCCGCGGCCTGCGCCGCCGAGGACGCCCGCCACAACCTGGCCGACCTCGACGCCACGGTTGCCGCCGTTCCCGTCGAGCGCTGGCGGCCCGAGCCGGCCGACGTCGTGGTGGCCGACCCCGCCCGTCACGGCCTGGGAGCCAAGGCCGCAGACGTGCTCGCCGCCAGCAGCGCGGCGGTGCTCGTCCTCGTGAGCTGCGACGCCGGGTCCCTCGGCCGCGACGCCGGCGAGCTCGCCCGTCGGGGCTTCCGCCTCGAGCGCAGCGAGGTCCTCGACCTCTTCCCCCACACTGCCCACGTCGAGGTGGTCAGCCGCTTCACCCGGGGTTGATCGTGGGCCGACGACGGGCCTGATCGTGGGACGGCCGAGGGCGGGCCAGAGGCGGCGCCTGGGGTGGCTCTGCCGGGGGCCGCGGTCGGGTGCGGGCGGGCCTGCTCGTAGACTCCACCGTCATGACGAGGCGGCGTCTCGTGGCGCTCACCGCAGCCGTCGGCGCGTTGAGCCTCGTGCTCGGGCTGCTGGTCGGCGTCCAGTGGGGACGGGGCGGCCGTGACGAGGCCGGCCCTCCCCCGACGACGCCAACGACCGCCGCGCCCGGCACGACCGCCCCGCCCTCCACGACCGCCCCGCCCTCCACGACCGCCCCCACGGAGACGACGCCGAGCACCGCGCCCTCGCCCACCGGGCCTCCCCAGGCCTTCCCCGACTCCACGAACACCGGCCCCGCGCCCGGCCTCACCCTCGCCGCGGCCGAGGAGCACGGGTACTGGGAGCTCGACCACGACCTCGAGGGCGTCGAGTTCGTGGGCACCATCGTCCCCACCAAGGCGGACATCACCATCCGCAACGTCCGCATCGTGGTCGACAACGACGTGGCCGGCGTCTTCAACCGGCTCGACGTGCCCGGCGTGGTCGTGGAGAACGTCGAGATCGTCTGTGACAACGAGGACTCACCGGGCGCTGCCGCCGTGGTCAACGTGGCCGTGCTGCGCGACAGCGACCTGTCCGGCTGCGCCGACGGGGTCAAGGTCGGCAGCAACGCCGTCGTGGAGGGGAACTTCATCCACGACCTGCACTTCGGCCCCGAGACCCACAACGACGGCATCCAGATGCAGGGCGGAAGCGACGTCCTGATCGAGGGCAACACCATCGTCCAGCTCGACAACGGCCAGCGCCAGGCCAACGCCGCGGTGTTCATCCAGGACGCCTCCAACGAGATCCGCCGGGTGACGATCAGGAACAACTACGTCGACGGGTTCGGGTTCTCCCTGCGCCTGAGCGGCGCGGACATCTACGAGAGCGCCATCGTGGACAACGTGATCGGCCCGAGCCACCTGTGGGGGCCGTTCCTGCTCGACAAGGGTGCCGAGGACGCCGCGAACGGCAACGTGGCCACGGGCAACATCCGCCCCGACGGCTCCCCCGTCGCCGCCGGCTGACCACCCACCCCCGAGCCGAGCGGCGTCAGGCAGCTCCGGCTGGCCCGGACCGACGGCGGGCGACCTCGAAGGCCACGAGCGTGGCCGCGGCGGCGATGTTGAGGGACTCGACCCCGCGGGCGAGGGGGACCCGTAGCCAGCGCCCCACCATCGGCCCGACCGCGGGGGAGAGCCCGGACGTCTCGTTGCCCAGGACGTACGCAGCGCGTTCGGGCAGCCCAGCGAGGAACAGGTCCTCGGCGCCCCGTGCCGCGGCGTCGAGGCCGACGACCTCGAAGCGCGCCGCGACCAGCTCCTCGAGCGCCCCGGCGGCGGTCTCGCAGCGCACCACCGGCGCGTTGAAGGCGACCCCGGCCGAGGCCTTGATGACGAGGGGGCCCAGCTCGGCCGTGCCCCTACGAGGCACCACCACCCCCTCGAGGCCGGCGGCGGTCGCCGAGCGGAGCACCATCCCGACGTTGGCCGGGTTGTGGACAGCGTCGAGCACCAGCACGGAGGTCCGGTAGGCGCGCCCGTGGGAGCGCCGCTCGAGGAAGGTCGCGAGCGGGGCCAGGTTCGGCGCCTCGACGTCGGCGGCGACGCCCTGGTGGTGCCGGCCGTTGCGGGCCAGCGCTGCCACCCGCTCGACGGTCGCTCGCTCGACGGGCACGGAGCGCTCGGCGGCTGCGGCGAGGATGCGGTCGACGGCGTCGCCCCGGGCCCCGTCGACCACGAACACCCTGGCCACCTGGCGCTCGCTCGCCCCCAGCGCCTCGAGCACGGGCATGCGACCGTAGACGGTGAGGTAGCGGTCACGCGGTGAGCGCGGCGGCACCCCGCTCACCTGGCTCCGGGACGACGACCAGCGATGACGCCATGCTAGATGCTCCGGGCCGAGCCCGCCGCAGCGTGGCCGCCGCCCACCTGTCCCCCGCATGGCTAACACTCCGTCAGCGCGATAGCTCCGCGCCCTGACGCACAATTGTCTCGGAGCTCTCAGGTCTCGTCGGCCGCCGCCGACTGCGAATGAGTACTTGATCGCAGGCTCGACGGGAGGCAGCTGTTGCGAGCGACGCGACGCGGGTGGACGAAGGTGGCCCACGGCCTGGTGGTGGCCGGGGCCGGTGCGATGGCGCTGGGGATCGGCCAGGGCGTGGCCGCCGGCCAGACCGGCTCTTCACAGATCTCGGGCACGGTGTTCAACGATCTCAGCCGGGACGGGGTGCGGCAGTCCTCGGAGCCCGGGATCGGGGCGGTGGGCATCCAGCTCCGGGACAGCGCCGGCGACTTCCTCGCCTCCACCTCGACGAGCCAGAACGGCTCCTACAGCTTCGGCGACCTCGAGCCCGGCACCTACCGCGTGGTCGAGGTGGCCAACGCCCCGGGCTACAGCGAGGACACGACGACCAACATGATCGTGGTGAACCTGTCGAGCGGCGCCTCGGGCGTCGACTTCGGTGACGCCCGGGCCGAGGGCGAGGGCGACTCCACCGTGAGCGTCAACGGCCTCGTCTGGGTGGACAACGACCGCGACGGCGCCTTCGACTCGGGCGAGCCCGGGGCGACCGAGGTGCGCGTGCTCATCGCCGATTCCAACTACGACCCGATCATCTGGCTGAACCCTGCGCCCGACGGCTCTGTCACCTGGGAGGGCGACGCCGGGGGGTCGGTGGTGATCCGGGCGCTGCCCCCGGACGGCTGGGTGGGCACGACCGAGCTCGTCGCCTACGCCGACCCGGGGGGGAGCGGCGAGTTCGCCTTCGGCGTCGCCTCTCCGGAGCCGCCGACGACCACCACGACGACACCGACGACGACCGTTCCGCCCGACCCGGGATCGCCGCCGACGACGGCCTCGCCGGGTGACGGCGCGCCCCCGCCCCCGGGCCAGAGCCCTGACCTCACGGCGCCTCCGCCGACGACGACCACGCCGCGGGCGCCGAACGTGCCCATCAACGCCGACCTCGCCCCGATCCCCAGCGACCCGAGCCCGCGGAGCTCCACCACGGACGGTTCGATCGAGGTGGCCGGGGTCCAGGCCAGCCGGCTGGCGGCCACAGGTCGGGACAGCTCGGACAAGGCGTCCTCGGCCGCGGCGATGATCGTCGCCGGCGTGGTGGCCGTCGTGGCCGGCTCGGTGCT
>WHTX01000065.1 GCA_009377505.1 Acidimicrobiia bacterium | reverse complement strand
CGACGCACCCGCCCTCGCCACCGCCGACGCCGGCATCGCCATGGGGGCGATGGGCAGCGACGTCGCCATCGAAGCCGCCGACGTCGCCCTCATGGGCCAGGAGCTCACCCGCATCCCCGCCGTGCTCGCCCACGCCCGCCGCGCCGGGCGCATCATGCGCCAGAACCTCGCACTCGCCACCACCATCCTCGTGGTGCTCATCCCCCTCGCCGCCACCGGGGCGCTCGGCCTCACCGCCGTCGTCGCCACCCACGAGCTCGCCGAGGTCCTCGTCATCGCCAACGGCGTCCGCGCCGGCCGCCGGCGGTCCCCCGCACGAGCGGTACTGCCCGCCATGCCCGCGCGCCGCGGCCGGTGGACGAGCACGCCGCCCTCGAGGGGCTCCCGGCACGTCACCTCCCGAAGCGCTTCGGTAGTCGACTGACTCTTTGCCCAGCAGGACGAGCAGGGATGCAGGCGGCGTCAGCGGGCTGTTGAGCCCGCCACGGCATCGAACCGGTCGTGGCAAGCGCGAAGGATCGCGCACCATGGCGGTGCAAGATCCTTCGCGGTTACGCAGCGCGCGCCCTCGCCCCGACGGCACGTCCGTGGCGACCTCCGTCGCGGCGGATGAGGAGTTGAGCCGCTACGGGACCGGCCAGCGCCTCCTCGCGCCATGGTCGTTGCTCCTCGGGGAAGGCGCCGCCGCCGCGCCCAGGCACATGGGGCCCCGAGGGAGCTCCCGTCGGTCTCCGAGAAGTGCGCCGAGGGCCCGATAAGGTTCGCCGAGGGTACCGATGTCGTCGGGGCCCGTTCGGCCGGCACCTCGGGGGGTTCGGAGCCGTGGAGATCAGCGCGCGCGTCATCGTGGGCTTGGCGTTGGCCGTCGGGCTGGCATTGCCCGCCTGCGGCGGGGACGACCCCGGGGAGTCAGCCGCCTCCGTCCCACCGACGAGCACGCCGAGCAGCTCCTCGGCGACGACCGGCGCGGCCGGGGCGTCCTCGACCACGAGCTCGTCGGCCGGCCGCTCCGGCGACCAGCCGACGTCGATGCAGGAGTGGGAGGCGCTCTGGGACGAGGAGCGTGCCGCCGCCGTCGATCGGATCGAGCAGAACGGCTGGGGCACGTCGGCGGACGGCACGAGGGCAGTCGGGCCCGAGGGGTTCGTCATCGACCTGGGCGCGTGCCCAGAGGGCTGGAGCGACACGGAGGGCCTGACGGACAGCTCCATCAAGGTCGGCTACGTGCTGGCACAGTCGGGCCCGGCGGCCGCCGGGGGCGGGTTGGCGAGAGCCGAGGACGCGCTGTTCCAGCACTACGCGAGCACCGGCGGCTACGTGGACTCCGAGGGCAAGGCCCGCACGGTCGAGATGGTGGTGCGTGACGACGCCTACGACGCCGCCCGCACGATCCCGCTCGTCGACGAGCTCATCGACTCGGAAAAGGTGTTCCTCGTCCAGACGTCGGGCACGCCGCCGACGCTGCGCACCTACGACAAGCTGAACCAGCGCTGCATCCCGCAACCCCTCACGGGCAGCGGCCACTCGGGGATGGGTGACCCAGTGAACCACCCGTGGACCACCAATGCCGGGTTCTCCTACGGCACCGAGGCGATCATCTGGGCGGCGTTCATCGAGCAGCGCCTCGACGAGTTCGGCGGCAAGGCCAAGGTCGCCTTCCTCAAGATCAACAACGAGGGCGGGGCGGCGTGGGAGGCCGCGTTCGAGGCCTACATCGACCAGTCCGATCACCGGGACGACATCGACTACGTCTTCGAGTCCCACGAGCCCACGGCGGCGACGATCACCGAGCAGATGACGACACTCGCCGCCTTCGACCCGGACTTCTTCTTCGTCGCGTCGACGGGCACGCCCTGCTCGCAGGTGCTCACCGAGGCGGCGCAGAATGGGATGAAGGAGTCGGTGAAGTACAAGTTCCTGGCCTCCACCTGCAAGGCGACGGGCTCCGTGACGGAGGAGCAGGCCGGTGACACCTCCGACGGGTGGTGGAGCGCGGGCGGCGGCGGCAAGGACCTCGCCTCCCCCGCCTTCGACGGCGACCCGTGGGTCGAGGCTGCCCGTGGGTGGTTGAGCGACGCCGGCCACGACTACGAGGAGCCGATCATGAGCCTGGGAATGTCCTACGCCTGGACCCTCCACCAGGGTTTGATGATCGGGGGCGCGCTCCCGGGCGGGTTGACCCGGAGCAACTTGATGATCGCGCTGCGGACCATGGATATGACGAACCCCAACCTGATGCCCGGGATCCGGTTCAACATGAACGGCAACGCCGACGCGTTCCTCCTCGAAGGCTCGGAGATCGCCCGTTGGAGCGTCGACGACCAAGCCTGGATCGTGGACGAGGTCATCGACCTGTCAGGCAGGACGAGCAATTGCGCCTGGGACACCTCGGCCGGCGCCTGCGGCTAGCGCCATGACCACCAACGTTCGCCGCGTTCACGCCGGCCATGCCCACCGCTCGCGGCGGCGGCGGGGCCGGGCGAGCCTTGCAGCCAGGCTTGCGGAGACCTTCCGACCTGCTGCGGGCCGTGCGCCGTGAGCCCCTTCTGGGCTGCGAGTTCCCTCGGGCGGCGGCGGGCCCGAGCGGGACTTGCAGCCAAGGGTGCGGAAACCCGCCTTCTGGGCTGCGCGACCTTCCTGGGGTGGCCCCACTACTGCTGCTGGCGAAGAACCTCGACACCTTCCCGTAGCGGCGACCTCCGAGCACCTCGTCGTTCAGTCGCGCAGGCGGGCGACGACGTGCTCGCCGAACTCCTCCAGGGCCTCGCGCTCGGCGTCCCGGTCGAAGCAGTTCACGTGGTGCCACAGGAACACCTCGTCCACGCCCAGCTCGTCGTGTAAGCGTGCGACCTGCTCGTACGCGTCCCGGCCCGTGCCCCCGAACAGCCGGCCGACGGGGACGTTGTAGGGCGGGCAGTTGTAGGCGTACTCGAACAGCCAGCGGAACTCCTCGGCGTAGCGCTCGGCCCGGGCCGCGCTGCGCTGGGTGACGAGGTGGCCGCCCGCGGCCAGCGCCCGGCCCGGGGGCACGTCGGTGAAGCCGGCCCGGGCGGCGTGGTCCCGGTACACGCCCAGCGTGGTGCGCCAGAAGTCCGGGTTGTCGACGAAGGAGACGAGGGTGGCGCCCTGCTCGGCCCAGAAGCGAGCCGTCGTCATCGAGAACGAGAACACCGTGTAGAGCGGCGGGTGAGGTTCCTGGAAGGGGCGGGGCACGACGGTGACGGCCGTCAGCTCGCCGGCGTCGGAGCCGACCCCGCCCACGTCGAGGCTGGGCGGGAACTCGAGGGGGATGCCAGGCGGCGGCACCTGCCAGACCGCGCCCCGATGCGCGACGAGCGGCTCGGTCCACGCCTTCTTGATGATCAGCCACGACTCCTTCATGAGCTCGCGGTTGAACTCGTCGCTGGCCGACTTGTCCGAGGTCGCCGCCACCGAGCCCAGCTTCTGGCCCAGGGTGTTCATGTAGCGGGGGGTGTTGCCCCGGCTGAAGCCGACGAACGTGCGACCCTGGGCCATGTGGTCGAGCAGGGCCAGGTCTTCCGCCACCTGCAGCGGGTTGTGGCAGGGCAGCGGGATGCCGAGCTGACCGACCCGCATCGTGGTCGTGTTGGCGATCATGTGGGCGCCGTAGAGGACCGGGTTCGTGTTCACCTCCACCCCCTCGGCCTGGAAGTGCTGCTCGGTCCAGCACACGCCGTGGTAGCCGAGCTGCTCCGCCAGCCGGACCTGGTCGGTCATCTCGGCCAGCATGACGGCGAAGCGCTCGCGGGAAGCGCCCACCAGCTGCTTCGGGTCGACGGGAGGCACCCGCTGTCCGGGCGCCTCCGCCCGGGCGCGGGCGAGGGCGGCCAGCTCGCTGGCCCGGGCCAGGTAGGGGATCTGCAGGATGTAGAAGCGCACGCGGGGCTCCGTTGGGACGGCGGCCGTCCGTGGCGGGATCACTCCACGATGAGGTCCTCGCCGAAGTGCGGCCTGACGACCGAGGCCCCGGCCACCGTCGCATCCGGGGCCCGCTCTCCCCCACCGGTGCTGTGGTCCTCCGGCTTGCGAAGCCAGGTCCACATCTCTCGCACGTCGAACGGCGAATTGGCGGCTGACCGCCCGTGCTCGTTCTGGTAGTAGTTGTGAGCCCGCGGGTCCCTGTAGATCTTCAACGCCTCCCTTCGGTCCAACTCGTTGTTGTAGCGCCAATACGCATCGACCGTCACGTCGACCGTGTGCTTGTCGTCAACCAGAACATGGCCGATGCACTGGAGGGCGAACCGCGTCACCATCTCCTCGAACTCGAAGATGCCCAGCCCGCCCGTTGCATTGGTGTTGGGGCCGTAGATCATGAAGAAGTTCGGAAAGCCTGGGAGCATCGTGCCCAGGTACGCACGAGCGCCGTCCTTCTCCCACAGTTGCTCGAGTTGCTGTCCGCCACGGCCCCGGACCTCCATCGGCCACAGGAAGTCGTTGGCCTTGAACCCGGTGGCCAAGACGATGACATCAACTGAGACCTCACCACCTTCTTCGAGTTCGATCCTGTCTTCCTTGACCCGCCGGATCCCATCGCTGATCAGTGTGACGTCATCGCGGAGAAGGACGTCATAGATGCTGTACTCCGAGTCGACCAGCACGGGCCGAGATGAAAAAGGTGGGGCCACGGGCAGCATCTTCTCCACCAGTTCGGGCCGATTCGCGAACTTCCTCTGCATGAACGCGAGACGCTGCTCCCGGGCCCGCTTGTTCATCGCGCTTCTTGCGTGAACATCTTGGAACTCGGGATCAGCGCTGAACGCCGCGCCGACGCCCTCGGGTCCGTAGAGCCAGCTGAGACGGAACCGCGTGAAGTTTGTGAAGTAGGGGAAGTTCCGGTCCAGCCAGCTGACTTGAGCCGGGAACGGGGAAAGGTAACCGGGCACGTCAAAACACCAGTTAGGGGTCCGTTGGAAGACATAGGTGTGCCCAGCCACCTTCGCGAGCTCGGGCACCAGTTGGTATCCGGTGCACCCAGATCCGATGACGGCGACCCGCTTCTCTGCCAGTTCCAGGTCAGATGGCCAGCGAGCCGTGTGGAACGCCGGGCCCTC
This sequence comes from Acidimicrobiia bacterium, assembly GCA_009377505.1. Lineage (GTDB taxonomy): Bacteria > Actinomycetota > Acidimicrobiia > Acidimicrobiales > CAIXPF01 > WHTX01. The sequence continues at coordinate 13,714 of WHTX01000065.1, read as the reverse complement.
GAAGGTCCCGAGGCCCTCGATGTCGGGTATGTTCGGGCGGGCCAGGAAACCTACGCTACTGATCACTGCGTTGGCCCGCCACACGCGCAGCCCGTCCGGCCCTACTGCCTCGATCTCCCAGGACTTCGTGCCCTCGTCCCAGACCATCGACTTGACTTCTGTGTTGAACTCGATTCTGCCCCGGACCCCGAAGTGGTCGGCCACCCAGTTGAAGTACTTCTCGTTCTCGCTCTGCTCACAGAACGGATTGGGATACTCGTAGTCAGCCCCGAACGTGTGCGTGTACATGCGGCTCGGGGAGTCGACCCGCGCGCCCGGGTAGCGGTTCTCGAACCACGTTCCGCCCACCCCGGAGTTCTTCTCGATCACGACGCACGGGATGCCGGCCTGCTTCAGTTGAACGGCGGCCCCAAGACCTCCCGGTCCTGCTCCGATGACCGCCACCAGGAACTCCTGCAGCCGCTCCTCCCGCGGCTGCCCCCTCCAGACGAGCCCGCGCGCCCAAGGGTCCAAGGCCAGCTGCTCCGACCACAGTTCGAGCTCGGATGTCGCGATGTCGACTCCGGCAGCCAGGCTGAGGCTGCGCGGGAGGCGGTCAGCCGGCCCGATCGGGATGTCATCGGCGCCAACGTCCCGATACGACTTCAGGAACTCGACAGCCCTGGACTGGAGGAACTCCACGTCTGAAGGGTCGCCCACAGCCTTTGCTTCGGTGAATCCGACGACCGTCGTTGCCACGTCGGTTGCGGCAACGCTCTCATCGCCCGTGAGTTGGTACAGAAGACCGCGAAGGACCATGGGGTCGGCGTATTTGACCGCGTCGACGATCGCTTCGTTCGTTGCCTCGAGCAGTTCCCGTCGGACCGTCATCAGCGAGCTCTCCTTGGGTTGGATCTTTTCGTCAATCCTCGAGCGGTGCCGTCGCACGGTGATGAGAGGCTGAGCGGCCTCAGGGACCTTGGAACACTCGGCGGAGAGCTTCGTCGCGATCGCGCCGGAACCGTTGTGCCAACCCGGACGCCGGAGCGAGCAGGTCGAAGCCGTGGATCCCACCTACGTAGACATGGAGCTCGGTAGGGACCCCCGCCTCGAGCAGCCGTTGGGCGTACTCGATATCCTCATCTAGGAAGAGGTCCAGATCTCCTACCGGGATGAACGCCGGCGGCAGCCCTTCGAGGTCGACCGCTCGTGTGGGAGCGGCATAGGGTGAAACATCGTCGGTGCCCGCCGCACCCCCGAGGTAGGCTTGCCACCCGATGAGGTTGGACTTGCGGTTCCACACCTTCGGATCGGTGATGGCGTGACTGGCCGGCGTGACGTTCCGGTCGTCGAGCATCGGGTAGATCAAGAGCTGGAAGCACACGGGGATCTCGCCCTTGTCGCGAGCGAGGAGCGCAAGCCCCGCCGCTGACCCACCTCCCGAGCTGGCGCCGCCGATAGCGATATGATCAGGAGCGATTCGCAACTCGGCGGCGTTCTTGTAGGTCCACATGAGCCCGGCATAGCAATCGTTCATGGGCGCCGGGAAGGGGTGCTCGGGTGGTCGTCGCCAGTCCACCGACACGACGGCGCAACCGATCGCTTCGACGACGTGATCCATCATGGGATCGTCCTGCTCGATCTGACCGAGGACATGCCCTCCGCCATGTATCCAGTACAGGCACGGCAACGCCTCGGACTGCTCGACCGGTCGGTAGTGACGAACCCTCACCTCCGGCTCACCCTCCAGCCCAGGAACGAAGTGGTCTTCCCTTGTGACGTTCGGGCTAGGCGGCACGTCTTTGTTGACCGCCGCGAGCATGTCCATCATCGTGGCGCGGGCAGCGGGAATGTCGTCAAGGTCCAGGACCGGCAGGTGGGGGAAGACTTGGGCGACCTCCGGATCCATCCTGGCTGAAATGTCCACCTGACGTCCCCCTCTCGATGGCGACGGGCTTCGAGGCACGGTCCGGCCGGCCTGGTCAGCAGGTAGCCCCGCCGCGCCCGCGACGAAAAATCGGGCAGCAGAGCCTCGGCTGTGCGCGATCCCCAGAAGCGCGTTCCCCCGGCGTCATCCTGGCCGCCGACCCGCCGCCCGAAAGGAGCAGTGACCCAGCGCGACCAGCCTTCCAGCAGGGCGCCAGCTATGTCAACGGGTCCCGGCGCCCGCGAAGCCGCGGACCACCGTGCTCGTCCCGTCCTCGTCGACGTGCCTGGCCGTACGAGGAGCACGTCGATGTCGCAGCGAGCGGGGCGGGCGCCGAACCGGTCGAGCGCGGCCAGCGCCCGGCCGACGTCCGCTCCGGGATGGAGAGACTGCCCGTCTTTCGGTGTACCTGAGGTGGAGGGCTTCAGCTGCAGGCCGAGCGGGCCTGGTCCCAGCTGCAGTTCGCCGACCGGCCGGAGAGGTCGATGATCGCCCCCTGGGGGACCCAGTTCTGGGTCGCGGCGTCGTAGCGGCCGAACTCGGAGCCCTCGACGAAGTAGGCGTCGGCGTTGCCGTTCAGGTTGAGCCCGACCCCGGGCAGCAGCATCGGGTGGGTCATGTCCATCGACCGGGCGGCGAGGATCAGGTTCGTGCGGGTCAGGCCGCCGTCGAGTTCGCCGGCTATCTGCATGGCCTGGGCCATGACCCACCCGTGGACGAGGCCCAATCCGATCGACCCTGACGCCTTGTGGTCGATGCCCTGGCTGGCGAGCATCTCCCGCGCCCAGGCGATGTAGGGGTCATCGTCATAGGCGGGCGACTGCAGGTCCTTCACCCCGCCGCCGACGACCCACCAGCCTTCCGTCGCCGAGCCGTCGCCGCCGACCTTGTCCTTGCCGATGAAGCCCGATCCCTTGCACACCGAGCTCATGAACTTGTACGGCACGGCGTCCTTCATGCCGTTCTCGGCCGCCTCGGTGACGGCCTGGGTGCACGCCGTGCCTGTCGTCATGGCGAGAAAGACGTCGGGGTCCTCGGCGGCGATCGTGGTCATCGCGTCCTTGATCGTGGGCGCGGAGGCCTCGACGGACTGCGACACGTACTCGACGCGCTCGGCGAGGCCGGAATCGCCGAGGTAGGCGCGGAAGGCGCTGTCGTAGGCGGTGCCGAAGTCGTTGGTGAGGTAGAGCGACGCCACCTTGACCGGCCCGTCACCCAACTCGTCGAGGTGCTGCTCGATGAACCCACCCCACAGCACCGCCTCGGTGTTGTACGCCATGATGCTCGTCGTGGTCCACGGGTGGCCGACCGGGTCGCCCAGCGCTGGGTGGCCCGGCATGCCGGGCACCTGGGGGATGCACCGCTGGTTCAGCTTGTCGTAGGTCTTCAACGTGGGCGGCGACCCGAGCGTCAGCACGTTGAAGACCTTGTGCGAGTCGATGAGCTCGTCGACGAGGGGAATGGTGCGCGCCGTGTCGTAGGCGTCGTCCTTGATGATGTACTCGGCGGTACGGGCCTTGCCCGTGGAGTCCGTGAACGCGCCGGCCGCCCCGTAGTGCTCGAGCAGGGCGCCGATCCCCTTGGCCTCGAAGCCGTAGTCGGCGACCGGGCCCGAGAGAGGGAGGGTCTGGCCGATCTTCACGATCGTGTCGGTGACGCCCTCGGTGTCGCTCCACCCGGCGGGGCAGGCGGCGAGGTCGATGGTGAAGCCCTCGGGCCCGGTCAGCGTGGCGCCGTCCGGTGACACGCCCCAGCCGTTCTCCTGGATGCGGCGCACGATGGCGTCCCGCTCCTCGGCCCACAGCGCCTCCCACTCGTCGATCGACTGCGGTTCGTCGACCGGGTCGCCCGTGCCCGTGGTGGCGGTCTCGGAGAGCGCGCCCTGCACGCCTTCCTGGATGCCCTGGTCGACGGTAGCCCCCGTGGCCGAACCGCCGCTGTCGCCACCGCACGCCGACGCCGCGACGACGCCGAGGACGCCGAGGACGCCGACCGCGAGCAACCTGATGCGCGAACCCCTCATGTCATCTCCCGGGTCGGAGCCCAGCGACGGTGCACGGCTGCACCGACCCTCAGCTGACGGGCTGACAGTAGCGGGCGACCGTTCCGGCGGTGCCAGTCGGTCGGTGTTGCTGTCGACGCCGACCGCGCGCTACGCGGTGGGCCAGGTACCTCGCCGTTGCCCGCAGGCGCGGGGCGGGGCCGAGGCCAACCGGCGCCCCCACGCGGGCCCCTGGGTTGTCAGCCGTCGGGCCGCTCCTGGCGGACGGCTTCGCCCAACCAGGCGGCGTCGCCGGTGAACTGCACCCGCACCATCGGGCTGTGCGCGAGCGCCGCTTCGAGAGACACCGCTTTGCGGTAGTACTCGGTGATGGGCGCCGTGAGCACACGTAGGCGTTCGCCCGGGTCGCCGACCGGCTCTGCCCGGGCCGGCAGGTCGACGTGCACGGCGTTCTTGAGCCGCACCGTGAACTCCGGAGTAGCCATCAGGTTCGCCAGCCAGTCCCGTGGCTGGCGCTCGACGCCGGGCTTGCCGGCGTTGGGGGTACCGCAGACGTACGCCTCGCCGCCCACGACCGTGGTCCAGATCTCCGTCACACGGGTGACGCCAGAACGGCGGCCGACGGTGACGATGTCGACGGTGCGCTCCTCGAGCAGGCTGCGCAGGATCGCCGGGCGGTCCTCCATACCCCGGACCGTAGCCCCGATCTTGCATTCGAGCTCGTTCGAGCTGGTCAGCCAGTTGGCCGCATCACTCGACCGACCAGGTGCGGTCCAGGTCAGCGGCTGGCCACGAGCCTCATGAAAGATCCGTGCTAGTGACCCGGAGGGTCTCGCAATTGGGCCGCGAGGGTCACCCCGCGTCGGCTGAGCCGCAGCTCGGTGTCCGGCGAGCCAGGAAGCGGGCGGCGTCAGCCGTCGAGGACCTGCACCCGGATCCGCTTGTTGCTCTTTCCCTTGGACTCGGTCTTCACGACCCGGATGCGGCCCACCTCGTCGGTGCGGGCGACGTGCGTGCCGCCGTCAGCCTGCTTGTCGAGCCCGACGATGTCCACCACGCGGATCTCCTTCACCGACTCGGGGACCAGGTTGACCTTCGTGCGGATGAGGTCGCGGTCCTCGACTGCGGTGCCCCGGGGCAGGAAGGCGATCTCGACGGGGCGGGCGGCGGCGAGCTCGGCGTTCACGAGCTCCTCGACCCGCCGGCCGAAGCCCTCGGGCAGCGGGTCGAACTCGAAGTCCATGCGCGCCGACAACGGCTCCATGTTCCCGCCGGTCACGGCCTTGCCCCACTCGTTCCAGATGACCCCGCACAGCACGTGTAGCGCCGTGTGGGTGCGCATGAGCGCGTGGCGCCGCTCCCAGTCGAGCTCACCGTGGACCTGCCCGCCGACCGCGGGCAGGGCCCCGTCCCCTCCCAGCGTGTGCCAGACCTCGCCGCCGTCCTTCCGCACGTCGACCAAGGGAAGGCGGGCGAGCGTGCCGGTGTCGTGCGGCTGGCCACCGCCCGTCGGGTAGAAGGCGGTGCCGTCGAGCGCGACGGCGCGTTCGCCGTCGCGCACCGCGGTGACGTACGCGTCGAACTCGCGCACGTACGCGTCGCGGAGGAAGAGCAACTCGGTCGCCATCAGCTGGAGTCTGCCGCGGCTCGAGCTCGGCGGGCGACACGTCGGCGCCGGCCTGCGCTCGCCGGCCCTCGGCCACCGTGGCGATGGCCCGGAGGGTGGCGAGGGGGCGAGCACCCCAGACGGGGCACTGGCCCCGATCTCTCGTTCGACCTCGCTCCAGCTGGTCAGCCAGTTGCCCGCATCATTCGACCGACCAGCTACCGTCCTGGTCAGCGGCCTGGCCACGAGCCTCATGAAAGATTAGGGCTGGCAATCCCATGGTCAGCCGCCGCGCAGGCGCGGCCGTCGGCCGCCGTCGCGCTCCAAGTGTCCTGGAAGGTTGGTCCGTTGAGGAATTCGGCGAGGGCTGGGCGTCGATTCGCAAGGACGAGGACGCAAGCAGGGTGGGGTTCCCTGGCGAGGACGAGGACGCCGCGAGCGGCGTTCAGACCCGGCGAATTACCGACATGATCAGCCTTCCAGGACACCAGGCCGCGGCCCGGCCGGCGGCCCTCCGGTCGGCGTGACGCCGGCGAGTACGCTGGCCAGGCACGTAACTGACCGCCGAGCCGAGGCACGACGGGCCGGGGCGGCGGCTCAGCCGTCGCCCCTGACCGGACCAGCAGCGCGCCCGGCCACCAGTCGAAAGGCACCTCGTGACCTCCGTGCCGCTCTCCGTCCTCGACCTTGCGTCCGTCGGCCCGTCCGAGACCATCCGTGACAGCCTCGAAGGCAGCGTGCGGCTGGCGCGACGGGCCGAGGAGCTCGGCTACCAGCGGGTCTGGTACGCCGAGCACCACAACATCGAGTCGATCGCTTCGTCCGCCACCTCGGTGCTGATCGCCCACGTCGCCGCGCATACCGAGCGGATCCGGCTGGGCTCGGGCGGCATCATGCTGCCGAACCACTCACCCCTGGTCATCGCCGAGCAGTTCGGGACCCTGGCCACCCTGCACCCCGGCCGCATCGACCTCGGCCTGGGCCGGGCGCCGGGCACCGACCAGAACACGCTGCGGGCCCTGCGCCGCGACCCCGCCGCCGCCGAGGCCTTCCCCGAGGACGTGCTCGAGCTCCAGGGCTACCTCCGCGGCGACAGCCGGGTGCCCGGGGTCAACGCCATCCCCGGACGAGGCACCGACGTCCCGCTGTACATCCTGGGCTCGTCGCTCTTCGGCGCCCACCTGGCGGCGACGCTCGGGCTGCCGTACGCCTTCGCCTCACACTTCGCACCGCAGGCCCTCGTCGACGCCGTGGCGCTCTACCGCCAGCGCTTCGAACCGTCGGCCCAGCTCGATCGCCCCTACGTGGTCGCCGGGGTCAACGTCATCGCCGCCGAGACCGAGGCCGACGCCCACCAACAGCTCCAGGTGACGCGGCGGGCGCGGGTGCGCAACCTGTTCAGCCGGGACGGTCAGCGGATCGGCGACGACGAGGCCGACGCCATCCTCCGCTCGCCCCAGGGCGTGCACGTCGACCAGATGCTCACCTACACCGCGATCGGCACGCCCGAGGTCGTCAGGGCCTACCTCGACGACTTCCAGGCCCACGCCGATACCGACGAGCTGATGACTGTGCACCACGCCGGCACGGTCGCCTTGCGCCTGCGGTCACTGGAGCTGCTCGCCGAGGGCAGCGGCCTCCCCACCTGAGGCCCCGGCCGCCCGGCCCAGCCCGTGGCGAAGCCACCGTACGGGCCATCACGAGCTGAACGGCCGGTACCCGTCCCGCGTCGAGGCCGCCGGGGCAGACGGGGCGAGACGGTGACGCGGCTTGCCGACGCCGGCTGGCGCGAACTCGTGAGCTCGGCGAACAGCACCACGGCCCGTCGGCATCCCATGGGCCGGGACCTGGCTCCGCTGGGCTGCGGGTGCGGCAGGGCCCGCTGGGCGGCAACGAGCGCACCCGCATGGGCCGGGCTCGGGCCGGGTCCTGGGTGTGTCGCCGGGCTCCGGGTGCACCGGAGCCCGCTGGGCGGCAAGGAGCGCACCCGCATGAGCAGCAGGCCTCGCCAACCGGTCCCTCGTCGCCGCTGCGGCCCCAGCGTCCGGGTGTCCGCCTACGGTGGCAGGTAGGAGGTCGACGTGCCCGAAGCGAGCCGTTGGGTCGAGATGACCAACCGCGACCCGAACCACTCACGCTGGTACATCGAACGGTTCCGGTCGATGGCGGCCGCGGGCGACGACCTCGCCGGCGAGGCCCGCTTGGTCGACGCCGTGGTGCGGCGAGGGGCGCGGGTCCTCGACGCCGGCTGCGGCCCGGGCCGCGTGGGCGCCGAGTTGGCCCGGCGCGGTCACGTCGTGGTCGGCGTGGACGTCGACCCCGTGCTGGTCGCCGCGGCGGAACAGGACCACCCCGGCCCCACCTGGCTCGTAGGCGACCTCGCAGAGCTCGACCTGCCCGGGCGCGGCATCGCGGAGCCGTTCGACGCCATCGTCTGCGCCGGCAACGTCATGCCGTTCCTCGCAGCGAGCTCCCGGCGGCAGGTGCTGTCCCGGCTTCGCGCCCACCTCGCCGATCGGGGGCGGCTCGTCGTGGGCTTCGGCGCCGCACGTGACTACGACTTCGACGACTACCGGGACGACCTCCGGGCTGCGGCCCTAGGCGTCGACCTCGAGCTCGCGACGTGGGACCTGCAGCCGTTCACGCCTGACGCCGACTTCCTCGTCACGCTCCTCCGCCGCGCCTGATGAACATCCGGCGGAACGGTCGGCCCTCCACCCGTCGACCGCTCGGACCTCGCCCGCCAGGCGAGGAGCCTTGCGGTAGAGGGCACTCGCCCGCACGGTCCGCTCGTGCACCCGGAGAGCTGTGGCCCCGCCGGCCGGCGCGCAGGACGCCGGCCTCCGGCAGGATCGCCAGGCGCTCGGGTGAGATCTGCACGACGTTGGTCGACTGGCGCCGCGCCCATCGGCGCGCCTGATGCCGATCCCGTTCGAGGGTCTCAGGCCGGCATCGGGGCGCGACCACGTCGCCTGGGTCGTCGAGGCGATGGCCAGCCGCGAGGGCGTCGACCTCGTCGTCCCCGAGGGGTTCGGGGCCTACGCCCGGGTCCACCATCGGATCCACAACGGCGAGCAGTGGGCCGACTTCGCACCCGAGTACCTGGTGCGTGGCGTCGAGATGTACGACTACGTCGGCAGCAGGCTCGAGCTCATCGACGGCGACGGCAACCTCGACGCCGAGGACGTCGACGCGCTCGTCCCGCTGCTGGCGGCGGCGTCGGCGACGCCGGACGAGTGCCACTACGCCCTGTGGCAAGGCTGGGGCTGGGTGCACCGGGGGCCGATGGTCGCCTGGTCGCCCGGTCAGGACTCCGACGGTGCTCGCTCGATCGAGCGGGCCTTCAACGAGTCGATGGCGCCGGTCTGGACGTTCGCCGCGGCGTGCCCGGTCGAGCCCTGGTGGGGCGGTCGCGACATGATCCTGTTCGACGGTGCCGTCGATGCGGTGCCGACGATCGGGCGCCGGGACCTCTACGAGACGCGCATCCAGCGCCAGTGCCCGCAGTGGTGGTGGCCGGACGACCGGGCCTGGTTCGTCGGCACCGAGATCGACCACGCCTGGTCCTACGTTGCCGGCAGTCGGTCGCTCATCGACGAGGTCCTGGCCTCACCGCACTGGGAGTCCGTCGGCATCGAGGCCACCGACCGCTGGTGAGGGATCTCCACAGGCCAGATCAGCCATCCTCGACGGATCTGGCCTGTGGAAATCGTGGGCAGTGCTCAGTGCCAGTCGCTCCCGAGGCGACGGGCGACTCACTCGCCGAAGGCGTCGGCCGGCCCGTCGCCGGCGAGGGTCGAGGCCAGCGCAGGCACGAGCTCGTCGAGGACGAAGGGCAGGCTGAGCGGGCTCGTGAAGTAGATGGCTCCGGCGGTGAGCCCGTCGGTGAACACGAGGCGGCCCTCACGCACCTCTTCGAGGTTCAGGTACACCGCGTGCTGCTCGAGGGCGGCGCGGTCGCCTGGCTCCTCCGTAGCCCACAGCAGGACGTCGGCCGCGTCGAGCACCGACAGCTGCTCGAGGGGGATGTAGGCCTGCGACCCCTCCGCCTCCCTGACGAACGGGTCGAGCTCGGCGGGGATCGCGAAGCCGAGATCGGTGAGGAAGTCCGCGCTGAGGCCCTCCTGGTAGGCGATCGCCTCGCCGCTGTAGACGGCGTTCTGCAGGAACACGATGCTCGTGCCCGCGAACTCCGGGTGCGCCGCGGCCTCCTCCGCGAACCGGGCGTCGATGTCGTCGATCAGCGCCTGCGCCTCGGGCTCCTTGCCGAGCACCCGCCCGATCATGAGCGACTGCTCGCGCCACGGCGAGAAGTAGCCGTCCGCCCCGGCGGGGTGGGCGATCGTCGGTGCGATGGCCGCGAGCTGCGCGAACGAGGCGTCGTCGAGGCCGGCGTTCAAGCCGAGGATCAGGTCAGGCGCCAGCGCGGCGATGCGCTCGACCTGCAGGCCGTCGGTCTGGCTGAGCACCTCGGGCTGCGCGTCGCCGAGCTCGTCCTGCGCCCACGGCCAGGTGGCGAACGGATGGTCGCCGTACCACTCGGTGACACCGACCGGCGTGAAGCCGAGGGCGAGCACGGTGTCCTGCTCGGTGAGCCCCACGGTGACGATACGCTCGGGCGCCGACGGCACCTCGGTCGTGCCGAAGGCGTGCTCCACCGTGACGGGGAAGGCGCCGGTCGACGGGGCTTCGGCCGACGGCGCGTCTGTGGACGGCGCGCTCGAAGGGCCCGCGTCGTCGCCGCCGCACGCGCTGGCCGCGAGCAATGCGCTCGCGACGAGGACGATGAGGAGTCGGCGGGTCTTGCGCATCGCGGTGTTGCTCCTGATGGTGGATCGAGGGGAACAAGGGCTCATCCGCGTCAGTTCGACCGCCCGCGCCAGCGCGATGGGGCCCGCCAACGCGAGCCCTTCACGGCGCCGCCAGCAGGAGCAGGCCCCCACGGCGGTTCACAGCGTCAGTCTTGATTGCCTAGCAAGTGCTGTCAAGCTCACCTATCAAACAGGCGGTCTGCGCGCCCTGCGGCTCGAGCCGGCGCACCTGGCGGGCATCTCAGCCATGGGCACCCCGGGACGAGCAAGGTCGAGCAGCACTGGTGGTCCGCGTCGGCGTCTGGCACGCGGATCCCGCCAAACGCCCGCCTGCTGGTGCTCGCTCTGTTGCCAAAAGTTGCGGGACAGGCGCCGACCCTTAACGAAACAGGCGCTTCGTTTTGAGTCGACCTAGTGTCCTGTCAGGCTGGTCCGTTGAGGAATTCGGCGAGGGCTGGGCGTCGATTCGCAAGGACGAGGACGCAGGCAGGGTGGGTTCCCCTGGCGAGGACGAGGACGCCGCGAGCGGCGTTCAGACCCGGCGAATTGCCGACATGATCAGCCTGACAGGACACCAGGGTGAGAGCATTGATCCCAGCCGCTACGCCGACACCGCGTTCGGGAGCGTACGCCGCACGGGCGGGCAGCACGGCTACCTCGCCTTCTTCCCCAACCCCATCCCGCGACAGGTCCCGATCTCGCAAGCCAACCTCCTGCGACTGGCGGATGCAGAGGCCTCGCTGGGCCGCCTGGCGGGTGCGGGCCGCCTGCTCCCCGTGCCGCACCTACTGGTGCGCCCCTACCTGCGGCGAGAGGCCGTGGCGTCAACGCCATCGAGGGCACCCAGGCCTCCCTTGTCGAGCTGTTCGATGCGGAGGCGAGCGACCAGCCCTACGGCGCCGACCTCGAGGAGGTCGTGATCGCATGGTGCTCGTTGCGGCCGGCTCGGGCCGGGCAGGCCGAGCCGCCCTCGAGCCAGCAGTCCACCTCCGGCGTGCGGTAGTACCAGCAGCGTGGGCGTTGCAGCAGGTTGCCGCCGATCGTGGCGCGGTGGCGGACCTGGGCCGTGGCCGCCCGCGCGGCGCCCTCCGAGAGCGGCCGAGCCGCTGCTGCACGGTCCTGTGCTCGACGTCGACCCCGAGAGCGCCGGCGGCGACCTGCCTCAGCACGGTGCGGGTCCCGGTCCCGATGTCGTCGCCAGGTACCCGAAGTCAGCGCGGCTGAGTCGGCTCGCCGGGCGCGCCAGGTCGCGGCCGTTAGCCGGCGCCGGCGAAAGCGGCGTCAGGACGTCCCGACGTGGAAGGGGAGCTGGGGGTCGATTGCGCTCTCCTCGACATCCACCGAGCCGTAGACCGCCTCGAAGATGGCCGGCGCCTCGTAGATGCGACGGCGTTCTCGGCCCGTGACCTCCACGAGGTTGCCACGCTCGACCAGCGCGTCGATCGCCGCGTGCGCCGTCGGCCTGGTCACGCCGATCATCGTCTCGACCCGCGCCGCGGTGACGACGGGGACCGAGAAGAGCTGTTCGGCCAGCCGGATCACGGAGTTCGGGCGCCCTTCGTCCAGGAGGTCGTTCCGGAGTTGATGTTGCAGCTCGACGAGGCGAACCGTCCGCTCCTCAGAGTCTCGGGCCTGGCGCCGGGCGCCCCGGAGGAAGAAGGCGATCCACGGCATGAGGTCGCCCCTCTGGCTGGTGGTCAACAGGTGGTCGTAGTACTCGCTGCGATGCTGTTCGAGGTAGGCGGAGAGGTAGAGGAGCGGCTGTGGGAGCGCCTCGCGCAGCACGAGCATCAGCGGGATCAGCAGGCGACCGATCCGGCCGTTGCCATCGAGGAAGGGGTGGATGACCTCGAACTGGAAGTGCGCGACGGCGAGCTGGACGAGCAGCGGGAGGTCGCGCTCGTGGAGGAAGCGTTCCAGGTCGCCGAGCGCGGCCTGCATCTCGCCCGGAGGTGGGGGCACGAACACCGCATCGTCCAAGGTGCTGCCGCCGATCCACACCGGGCTCGACCGAAGCTCGCCCGGACGGCGGTGCTGGCCGCGCACGTCTTGGAGGAGTCGTTCGTGCATCTCCCGGAGGAGCCGGATCGACACGGGGAAGCCTCCCCGGACGCGTGCGAGGCCGTGCTCCATGGCGACGATGTAGTTGTTCACCTCGGCGGCGTCATCGGCTGCATCGCGGGAGGGCACCTGGCCCGCCTCGAACAGCAGGAGCTGGCCCACGTCGGTCTTCGTGCCTTCGATCCGAGAGCTGAGCACGGCCTCCAGGCGGAGGTGGGGCCCGATGAGCAGGTGCGGGTTCGGGATGAGTCGGCCGACGCCGCCGAGCCGGTGCACCGCGCCGGTGGCCTCGTCGAGGAGCTTGACCACCTCGTCGGAGAGGGGCAGCCGTCGGGGCACCTCGGCGGGGAAGAACGCCCAGTACCCGGTCGGGGTCTTGCGCACCTCGCCCCGCTCTCGGGACGTGAAGGCATCGGGTCGCACAGGGGCTCCAAGAGAAGTGGTCTTGCCGACGAGCCAGTCTAGCTAAAGTAGATGCAGATTTCCTTACTTACTCCAGCAGGACGGCAACGCGGCTTGCCGGCCTGTACCAGCGGTTGCTCGATCGGCCACGGGTCACTCGGGCAGGAGGGTGGCCACGAACGCTTCCAGCTCCCGGTCGGGGAACGAGTGGCGCTCGTAGAGCGGCCCGCAGGGCGTGGCTGCCAGGTGGACGGCCATCGACACCAGGTCCTCGCTGCGCCGGTTGGCCCGGTCGGCCTCGGCGAGGAAGCCGAGCTCGTTCATGGTCCCCACGACGCTGCGGCTCGCTGTCTTGGCCCACCAGGCGGCGACGGTGGCGGCCACCTCGGCGGCCACGAACCGAGGGTCCGTGCCGAGCGCGTCGAGCACCGCTTCGAGGTGCCCCGGGAACCGGTCGGCGAGCGTCTTCGCCGGGGCCAGCGGCGCCAATACCGGCAGCAGGGTCGCCTCGTTCACGAACAGTGCCACCTGCGGCCTCCAGAACAGCGCCGTGGCGTACCAGTCGCCGAGCGCCGTCGACGGCGCCTCGATCGGCTCGTGCAGCGGCGCCTGCACCCGGTCCCGCAGCTTCTTGGTGGCGTGGATGGTGTACACGGAGCGCGTCGTCCTCCATGGGAGCACTGCGCTCGTACCCTATGACCGACCTTGCCGCGTCAACGCGGCGAGCCGGTGGGGGTTGGCGACGTCGCACCCGCCGTCGGCGTTCGTGGTCGCCAACCACTACGTGAAGCGGTTCAGACCGCCCGTGTCCGGTGCCTGCGAGACCGCCTCGAACATCTCGCCGGCCACCTGCTCCCAGGCGAGGGGCGCCGCCCAGTAGCGGTCGAGGTTGCGAGCATTCGTCGGTTCCATGCGCCTGCAGACGA
>WHTX01000455.1 GCA_009377505.1 Acidimicrobiia bacterium | reverse complement strand
CCGCCGGCCGGCGTCGCGCCAGCGCCCCGCAGGCCGGCGCCCGGGGGCCGCCGCGGAGCGCGGCCGATGAGCCGCCGCCGACGGGTGGACGTCGACGCCTACGCCCAAGGCGTCCTCGCCGGAGACCGCACGGCGCTGGGCCGGGCCATCACGCTCGTGGAGAGCCGCCGCCCCGAGCACGCCGCCCAGGCCCAGGAGCTGCTCGTCCGCCTGCTGCCCCACAGCGGCGCCTCGCATCGGGTGGGCATCACCGGCGTGCCCGGGGTGGGCAAGTCCACCTTCATCGACGCCTTCGGGACGAACCTCACCGCCGCCGGGCACCGCGTCGCCGTCCTCGCCGTCGACCCCTCCTCGTCGCGTACGGGCGGCTCGATCCTCGGGGACAAGACCCGCATGGACCGCCTGGCCACAGATCCCGCCGCCTTCGTCCGCCCCTCGCCCACCTCGGGCACGTTGGGCGGCGTCGCCCGGGCGACACGAGAGACGATCGTGGTCGTCGAGGCGGCGGGCTATGACGTGGTGCTGGTGGAGACGGTCGGCGTCGGGCAGTCCGAGACGGTCGTGGCCGAGATGGTGGACTTCTTCCTCGTCCTGATGCTGGCGGGCGCGGGAGACGAGCTCCAGGGCATCAAGAAGGGCATCCTCGAGCTCGCCGACCTCGTGGCGGTGAACAAGGCCGAGGACGACAACGCCGCCGCCGCCCGGGTGGCGGCGCAGGACTACACCAGGGCGCTCCACCTCGTGACCCCGCCCTCGGAGCTGTGGCAGCCCCCGGTGCTCACCTGCTCGGGGCTCAGGAACGAAGGGCTCGACACCATCTGGGAGCGCATCGACGAGCACCGCCGCACCATGGTCGACGCCGGCCGGTTCGAGGCCCGCCGCCAGGGACAACAGCTCCGGTGGATGTGGTCGATGGTCGACGAGCGCCTCATGGCGGCGCTGCGAGCCCACCCTGCCGTCGCCGCAGAGGTGGCGGGGATCGAGGCCGACGTGCTCGCCGGCCGGCTCACCGCGACCCTGGCGGCCGAGCGCCTCCTCAGCGCCTTCGGCCTGGCCGCGCCCGGCACCACCGCCTCCCGCCCGGCCGCACGCGAGACCACCGCCTCCGTCGAGCGCACGGCCGAGGGCCCTCAGTGAGCGTAGGGGCAGCCGTTGGCCTGCGCGCCGGACCCGTCGGTGCCGGTGACGCAGGTGAGGGGCCCGCCCGTATCGAGCTTGTTGAAGCCCCCGCCTGTGCTCGCCGGGCCGGGCTGTGAGGTCGTGGGCCCAGCTCGACTCGATGGTCGACCAGTGGCCCAGGAAGACCCCGTCGGTGACGTTGGCGATCTCGCTGCCCTGGACGACGTAGGGCTGGTCGGACCACACGCCGGCGCCCGCTGGGCCCGTCACGCCGCCGCGGATCACGCTGTCGAGGATGCCAAGGCCCTGGGCGCCGCCGCTCTGGGTCACCCGCCGCGGCGTCGTCGCATGTGATCCGGCTGCGCACGATGGTCACGTTGTCGGCCTCCACGCGCACGCAGCCCGTGATCTCGAGCGTTCCCCCTCGCGCTGCGCTCCCTGGAGGCTGGGGCCGATCTACGCTCGAGGGACGATGGACTCGCCCGAGAACTGGCGCTGGATCTGGTTGGTGGCCAGCGTGTTGTTGCTCACGGGCGAGCTCGTCACCGCGGGCACGTTCTTCCTCGTGTCCTTCGCCGTCGGCGCCGCCCTCGCCTGCGTGCTCGCCTTCCTCGGCGTCGGCGTGGCCTGGGAGTGGCTGGCCTTCCTGGCCGGCACGGTCGGCGCCTTCGCCGCGCTGTTCCCGCTGCGCCACCGCCTCGACCGCGCCCTGCCCCAGATCGGCGTCGGCGCCGACCGACTGGTCGGCCAGCAGGCGCTCGTGACCCGCCCGGCGCGCCCGGGCGACACCGGGCTCGTGCGCGTGGGCCGGGAGGAGTGGACGGCGGAGAGCGTCGACGGCTCGGCCCTCGAGGAGGGCGTCGTCGTCCGGGTCGTCGAGGTGCGCGGGACCCGCGCCATCGTCAGGCCGGCGACGGGCCCGGCCGACCCCGTGACCCTCGAACCCTGGGAGATGCCCTGATGGCCGTCGCAATCGTGGTGCTGGCGCTGCTCGCCCTGCTGCTGTTCGTGGTGTTCGGGGCGTCGGTGCGGATCGTGCGGCCCTACCAGCGGGGGGTGGTGGAGTTCCTCGGCCGCTACCAGACGACCTACGCCCCTGGCCTGCGCCTGCTGCTGCCGTTCGCCCAGCGCATGCGCATCGTGGACATGCGCGAGCAGGTGGTCGACGTGCCCCCCCAGGAGGTCATCACCAAGGACAACGTGGTCGTCTCGGTCGACGCGGTCATCTACTACGAGCCGACGGACCCCCAGCGGCTGATCTACAACGTGGCCAACTTCATGCTGGCCATCATCAAGCTGGCCCAGACGAACCTGCGGAACTTGGTCGGGGACATGCAGCTCGACGAGGCGCTGACGTCCCGGGACACCATCAACACCCACTTGCGGGACATCCTCGACGACGCCACCGACAAGTGGGGGGTGAAGGTGGTGCGGGTCGAGATCCAGCGCATCGACCCGCCCGCCGACGTCATGCACGCCATGCACGAGCAGATGAAGGCCGAGCGGAACCGCCGCGCCCTCGTCACCACCGCCACCGGTGACCGGGAGGCGGCCATCACCCGGGCCGAGGGCGAGCGGCAGGCTGCCATCCTGCAGGGCGAGGCGGCCAAGCAGCGCAACATCCTGCGGGCCGAGGGCGAGGCCGAGGCCGCCCGCACGCTGGCCGCCGCCGAGCGCTTCCGCCTCGAGGCCGTGGCCGACGGCCAGGGCAAGGCCATCCGCGAGGTGTTCGGCGCCATGCACGACGGCAACCCCACGGCCGACGTCCTCGTGCTCAAGTACTTCGAGGCCCTCCAGGCCGTGGCCAACGGCCAGGCCACGAAGGTGTTCCTGCCCTCGGACCCGTCGGGCCTGCTCCAGCAGCTCGCCGGGCTGGCCGAGGTGACCCGGGAGGTGCCGGGCGCGGCGCCCAACGGCCGCGGCCAGCCTCCGGCG
>WHTX01000454.1 GCA_009377505.1 Acidimicrobiia bacterium | reverse complement strand
CAACGAGCGCTTCGAGGAGCTGGAGTTCGCCGTGCCCGCGCCGGCGGGGCCGGCCTGCTTCGCCGAGCTACGCGACCTGTTGCGCAGCCGCCACGCCGACGTCACCTGACCTCTCGAGTACCGCACGCTCGGGGCTGACGAGGTCTGGCTCTCCCCCGCGCACGGCCGCGAGTCCGCGACCATCTCCGTGCACCAGGGGGTAGGGCTGCCCTTCCGCCGGGTTGTTCCGCGACGCCGAGGCGGTCTTCCGCGCCCACGTCGGCCGGCCCCACTGGGGCAAGCGCCACACCTTCGCCGCCGCCGACCTCGCCGCCACCTACCCGGCGTGGGGCCAGGCCCGCGCTGTACGGCATGCGTGGGACCCCGAGGGGTGCTTCCTCAACGACCACCTGCGAGCGCTGCTCGGTTGAGGCCGGCTCGCGCGGTGGCGCCGGGGCCGCGGGGGGAGGCCGGCCGGTTTTGTGCCGACGTCTCAGAGCAGTGCCACCTCGACGCGAGCGTCGTTGAAGCAGGCGCCGCCGGCCAGGACGTCGACGTGGCCGGGTGCGAGCAGGTTGGCAGTGGCCCGCCCGTCGCCGTGCTCGAACCACTGGCCCTTGGGCAGGGTGGCGACGCCGGGGCGCAGGTCGGCGTCGAGGCGCGCCTCGAGCTCGAGCTCGCCCAGGTCGTTCCACACCCGCACCCGCCCGCCCTCGGCGATGCCCCGGGCCGCGGCGTCCTCGGGGTGCAGGTGGAGGCCGCCGTCCGGCGGTTCGATCTCGGCGAGCAACGAGCTGATGCTGCGGGGCGTCGCCGGGGTGAGCAGGGCCAAGGGGAACCGGTCGCCCTCGGGGGCGGCCACGTAGTCGAGCGGTGCCAGGGCGGGGTCCCACAGCCGGGCGCGCCCTGTCCCCTCGGGGCGCACGGCCGGCTCGGAGGCCGCGGTGTCGCGGGAGCGGTGAGAGGGAAACGTGTCACGGAACTGCACCGTTGCCTCTGGAGGTCGCACGGGCACCACCTCGCCCGGCTCCGGTAGCGGGGCCACCCCGACGATGGCGGCGAGGCGGGCAGGGGTGGGGTCGAAGCGCTCGGCGTCGAGGCCGAGGCGAACGGCGAGCCCAGCGGCGAGCTCGTCGTTCGTGCGGGCCTGGCCCACCCGGCCGATGACGGGCGCCGCCCGCTGCAGGGTGTAAGTGCCGTAGGAGTCGACCAGGTCGTCGGCCTCGAAGTGGGTGGTGGCGGGCAACACGACATCGGCGAAGCGGGCCGTGTCGGTGAGCACCTGCTCGTGCACCAGGGTGAACACGTCCTCGCGGGCGAGCCCGGTGAGCACCGCCTTCTGGTCGGGCGCGGTGGCCGCGGGGTTCGCGCCCTGCACCACCAGCACCCGGACGGGCGGGTCGAGCGCGGCGTCCGTCAGCCAGTCGGCCACGGTGGCCATGTTGAGCTGGCGGGCCGCCGCCGGCGGGGGCGCGTCGCCGAGCACGGCGCGTGCCAAGGCCCGCCCGTCGAAGAGCGACCGGGCCGACGTGGCGCCGAGCACTCCCGATCCCAGCGTGCCGAACTGGCCGACCAGGCAGGGCAGGGCGAGCACGGCACGCCAGGCGGCGCCACCGTTGCGGTTGCGCTCGAGGCCCCAGCCGGGCCGCAAGAGGGCCGGCCGCACCGTGGCCCACGTCTCGGCCAGCCATTCGATGTCGCCCGCGGCCACGCCGCAGACCTCCTCGGCCCGGGCCGCCGTCCACGGCTCGGCCGCGGCGAGCAGGCCGTCGAGGCCGACCGTGTGTGCGTCGAGGAAGTCACGGTCCAACAGGCCCCGCGCTGACAGCGTGCGGGCGATGGCCAGGGCGAGCACGACATCGGTGCCCGGCCGTGGCGCCAGCCATCGGTCGGCCCGGGCGGCCGTGGCCGTGCGACGGGGATCGACCACGACGAGCTCGGCGCCCCGGCGGCGTGCCTCGGTGAGGAGGGGCAGGAGGTGGGTGTTGGAGACGGCCGGGTTCGCGCCCCACACCACCACGAGCCGGGCGTGGGGGACGTCGAGCGGGTCGGTCGACAGCATCCGTCCGTACACCGAGCGCCAGGCTTCCCCCGCGGTCGCCGCGCAGATGCCATGGAACACGTGCGAGGTGCCGAGCGCCTCGAAGAGCAGCGGCGTGAGACCGTTGGCGGCCAGCACGCCGGCCGAGGAGTTGTAGAGGTAGGGGGCGACCGAGGCGGGGCCGTGGGAGGCGATCGCCTCGGTGATGCGGCCGGCGACGATGTCGAGGGCTTCGTCCCAGGAGGCGGGCCGGAACGCGGCGTCGCCCTTCGGCCCGACGCGGACGAGCGGGGTCGCCACCCGGCGGCTGCCATGGGCCCGCTGCGCGTGGCGCTTCACCTTGGCGCAGATGTAGCCCGCGGTGAGCGGGTTGCCCACGCCCTTGGGGGCCGCCCCCACGCGCACGAGCTGGTCGTCCTCCACCGCCACCTGCAGTGTGCAGCCGTCAGGGCAGTCGAGCGGACAGGCCGTGAGGGCGAGCCTGGGTGCCATCGGGTCACCGTAGGCCTACGATCCTGCGCGTGCGGGTGGTTTCCTTCGGGTCGCTCAACGTGGACCTGGCTATCCGCGTGCCCCACCTGGCCGCTTCCGACGAGACGGTGCTCGCCACCGCGGTCAGCGAGCACGTGGGCGGCAAGGGCCTCAAACCAGGCCGTGGCTGTCGCCCGCCTCGGGGCGCAGGTCGCCCTGGTCGGCCTCGTGTGCGACGACGCGTGCGGCGATGCGTTGTTGGGCGGCCTCGAGCGCAACGGCGTCGGCCGAGCCCACGTGGGGCGGGTGGCCGGGCCGAGCGGCCTGGCCCTGTGCCAGGTGGCGGACGACGGGTCGAGCGCCATCGTGGTGGTCCCCGGCGCCAACGCGTTGGTCGCCGTGGAGCACGCCGAGCGGGCCGTGGCCGCGCTGCGTGACGCCGACGTGCTGCTGCTGCAGGGCGAGGTCCCGGTGGCCGCCTGCCGCCGCGCCGCCGAGCTGGCCCGGGCGGCGGGCGCGCTCGTCGTGGTGAACCCGGCGCCGGTCGGGCCGGGCAGCGCCGAGCTGGTCGGGCTCGCCTCCCTCGTCGTC
>WHTX01000453.1 GCA_009377505.1 Acidimicrobiia bacterium | reverse complement strand
TCCATGCCCCTCTTCGAGACGGCCCTGCGCTACGACCCCGCCGGGCCGTTCGGGGGCGTCCCGTTCCTCATCAAGGACGACGGCCCGACGGCGGAGGGCGTTCCCTTCACCGTCGGGAGCCGCCACTTCCAGGGGGCGATCGCCCCCTTCGACCATGGCATCATGGAGCAGTTCCGCACCGCTGGGCTGGCCGCCCTTGGCGTGACGGCGGTGCCGGAGATGGGCATCAGCTTCACGACGGAGTCGGTGCTCAACGGCATCACCCGGAACCCGTGGGACCTCGCTCGGGGCGTCGGCGGCTCGAGCGGTGGGGCCGCCGCCCTGGTCGCCGCCGGTGCTGTCCCTGTCGCCCACGGCAGCGACGGGGCGGGGTCGATCCGTGTACCGGCGTCGTGCTGTGGCGTCGTCGGGCTGAAGCCGACCCGGGGCCGCACCCCGGTGGGGCCCTACGTGGCCGAGTTCGAGGGCGGCCTCGGCTGCCAGTTCCTCCTCACGCGGTCATTGCGCGACGCGGCGCACCTGCTCGACGCTGTGCACGGCGCGGCGTTGGGGGACAAGTACGTGGTCCAGGCACCGGCCGGGCACTACGCCTCCGACCTCGGGACCGCTCCCGGGCGGTTGCGCGTGGCGCTCACCACCGCGGCCTGGTCGGGCGTGGCCGTCGACCCCGAGTGCGTGCTCGCCGCCGAGGCCACGGCACGGGTGCTCGAAGGTCTCGGCCACGACGTGCGCCAGGCAGGCCCGAGGGTCGACGCCGAGCAGATCGTGGGCGCCTACGTCCCGAGCGCGGCGACGGGGGTCGGCGTCGTCATCGGCCTGTCCCCCAGGCCCGTCGGGCCCGACACGCTCGAAGCCGTCTCGTTGCGCTGCCTGGCCGAGGCCCAGCAGCTCACCGGGCTCGACGTAGCGCGGGCCTCGGGGGCCTTCAACGCGGTCATGAGGGCGACCGCGAAGTTCTTCACCACCTGGGACGTGCTGGTGACGCCGACGCTCGGCCAGCTCCCCGCCCCCCACGGGACGCTCGACTACAACTACGCTGGCCACAGCGTCGAGAGCTGGATCCGGGCGATCATGTCCTACGGCCCCT
This sequence comes from Acidimicrobiia bacterium, assembly GCA_009377505.1. Taxonomy (GTDB): domain Bacteria; phylum Actinomycetota; class Acidimicrobiia; order Acidimicrobiales; family CAIXPF01; genus WHTX01. The sequence continues at coordinate 2,000 of WHTX01000453.1, read as the reverse complement.
TCACCGCTCTGTTCAACATCGGGGGCCAGCCGGCGATCAGCCTGCCGCTAGCCCAGAGCAAGAACGGGCTGCCCATCGGCGTGCAGCTCGTCGCACCGTACGGCCGCGAGGACCTGCTCTTCCGTGTGGCGGCGACGCTCGAGGAGGCCATGCCGTGGCGCGACCGGCGACCTCCGATCTTCGCCGGCTCGGCGCTCGGCGTAGCTGGTGTCGTCGGCCCGACCCGTGCCCCGCCGCGCAACACGGGTGCGGAGGACTAGCCGGCGGGCGAGGTGGGTAGGACTGGTCGACGGGGCGGGGTCCGACGTCCTGATTCGAGGACCTCGTGCCGAGGGGGGCGGCCCCGGCTCTGCCCTCCGGGGCGACCGGGGCGCCCATCGGCGCGTGCGGTGACACCCGTCGAGCGCGCCGTCAGCGACGGCGCCCGGGCGCGAGCTGGCCGGTCCCGCGCAGAGGGGACGGCTCGGCGGCGCGGCCGCCTGGGTGGGCGGGGGTCGTCGCCCGCAGCACGACCACGAGGACGAGGCCCATGCCGTTGACGACGGCGGAGAGCACGAAGGCGGCCCGGTAACTGCCCGTCAGGTCGTACATCCACGCGGCCACGAACGGGCCGACGGCGGCGGCCGAGCCCGCCCCGGCGAAGACCAGGCCGGTGAGCGCGCCGGCGTGGGCCCGACCGAACAGGTCGGCCACGAGGGCCGGGAACACGGTGGTGGTGCCGCCGTAGCCGAACCCGAAGCCGACGGCCGCCGGGTACAGGGTCCACAGGCTGTCGCTCACCGCGAAGACGAGGAAGGCGACCACCTGCACGCCGAGCACCGCGGCCAGGCTGACCGTGCGGCCGACCCGGTCGGAGAAGCCCCCGGTCAGGGTCCGCCCGACCAGGCCGCCGATGCCCACGGCGCTGACCAGGCTGGCCGCCACCGTGGCCCCGATGCCCAGGTCCTCGGCGAAGGGGGGCAGGTGGACCAGGGGCAGGAAGACCACCAGCCAGGTGCACAGGAAGATGGAGACGAGGACCCAGAACGAGGTGGTGCGGGCCGCCTGGCGAGGCGTGAGCGAGACCTCGGCGCCAGCACCAGTGGCGCCAGCGCCGTCGTCGGCCGTCGCCGGGCGCGGCTGGGCGGCGCCCCGGCGGCCGAGCTCGTCCTCGAGCGTCAGCCCGATGTCCTCGGGCCGGCCCACCAGCAGGCGCGAGGCGACGAGCAGCCCGACGAGCAGCATGACGGCGCACCCGAGGTAGAGCACCCGCCAGCTCGTCCGCTCCACCAGCCAGCCGGCGAGGAAGGGCACCACCACGGCGGCGAAGCTGCCCCCGCTGGTCGAGACGGAGAGCGCCCGGCCCCGCTTGTGCGCGAACCAGCGCACGACGGTGGCGTTGCAGGGCACGAAGGCGGCGCTCATGCCCAGCCCGGCGATGAGCCCGAGGGCGACGATGAGCTGCCAGGTGCTCTGGGCGGCACCGGTCAGCGCGTAGCCGATGCCGAACAGCACCCCACCAGCGGCGAGCACGAGCCGGGGGCCGCGGCGGTCGGTGAGCGCCCCGCTCACGCTCGACATGATGCTGTAGACGAGCACGTAGACGGAGTAGGCGGCGGCGGCCTGGGTCCGGCTGACGTCGAGGTCACGGGCGATGGACGGGAGGAACACCCCGAAGCTGAACTGCACCCCGTACGTGATCGTGAGGACGCCGAAGCTGGTCCACGCCACGACCCAGCCGTAGTAGAGGCCGTCGCCGCGGGCCCTCGACGTCGTCTGCGGCTCCTCGCGCGCGGTCGCCACCCCCGTGCCCCCTTCCTCTTGGCCGCTACCCCCGTGGAGTCGTCACCACCCGGCCGGGCGGAGACGGCTCGGCCCGGACCCTACCCGTCGCGGCCCGAGGGGCCCGGCAGCCCGCTCGGTTGGCGGGAGCGCCACGGGGGACTAGACCCGTGCCGAACGCGCCGTCGCCCCGGCGAGCCGCGACCGGCTCGGGGGCAGGCGCAGAGGAGGGGCGCACA
>WHTX01000064.1 GCA_009377505.1 Acidimicrobiia bacterium | reverse complement strand
GCGGCGGATGGTTCAGGCGGGAGAGGTTATGGGCATGGAGATTCTCGACCACATCATCATCGGCCACGACGGCCGCTACTACAGCTTCAAAGAGAGAGGAGAGATGTGACATGCATGTGAAAATCGTCGCCAACGACAAGGGTAATCCGCCGGGGAAACTCGCCGACGCGGAACTCCACTTCTCAGAAGGCGTGCTGGCCGGTCTCAAGTTGATCGGCTTCGCCATCTGGGAGCGCCGGAGTGGCGGCGGACGGAACGTGACGTTCCCCGCGCGCCAGTACTCGGTCAACGGAGAGCGGCGCAGCTTCGCCCTCCTTCGGCCCGTCGTCGATGCCGGCGCTCAGGAAGTAGTCCGGGACCTTATCCTCGACGCCTACGCTCACTACGAAGAATCGGTGGCCGCGGCAACCCAGCTGCGCTGACCGACGCAACGGTCGTTCCGAAGAACCATTCCGACAATCGAGCAGAAGTGCCTGTGGAAGCTTGTGAAAATCGCGGCTGTTTGCGTGCGATTTTCAAGCGCTGTGGGCGCGCTCTGTGCGTCCGCAGCTGCGGCAGCTTCCACAGGCTTCGGCATTTCCAGATAGAGCCTGAAGGAGGCATTCGTGTCCAAAAGACAGCCAGTCGACTTGAGCAGTCACATCAACGCCAGCATCACCAGAGGGCATCCCGGCGACTTCGCCGTGACCCGGGGGCGGGGCGGGCCGGGCGACAGACCGGCACCGGGGGCGACAGGTTGCTGCGCTGTCACCCTCGTGCCCGCCTGGCGGACCCGCCAGCCGACGGCCCTGCAGCTCAGCCAGCAGATCTCCGTCGTCCCTGCTGCCAGTGAGGCGGCTGGTGCAAGCCCGCCGCCCACTCGGGCAGCCCCGAGCGCAGGAAACCGCGCTCCCCGCTGCCAATTGCCCGACCGCCCAGCCGACGCGCAGCCCCGAGCGCAGGAACCCGCGCTCTCCGCTGCAAGATGCCCGGCGGCCCGGCGGCCTAGCGGTGCGCCATCGCGGCCTCGACCTCGGCGCGGAAGCGGTTGGCGACGTCGCGCAAGGCTTGCTCGGCGTCGACGCCGGCAGCGCGCGCCCGAGCGACGAGGTCGAACAGCGCGGCACCCACTTCGGTCGCCTCGTCCCCGCCGGGGGGCGCCGTTGGCCCGGCGGCGGCGCTGCTCACCGCCGCCGCCTTGCGCTGCAGCGTCGACGCATAGGCCAGCGCAGGAAGGGACCGGGGCACGCTGTCGAAGGGCCCGGCACCGGCCGCCGCCTTCTCCGCCGCCTTCGCCCGCTCCCAGTCGGCCACGACGGAGTCGGCGTCGGCGACGGGCGCCTCCCCCGGAGCCGGGCCCCCGAAGACGTGGGGATGGCGGTGGACGAGCTTGTCGTGGATGCCCCGGGCCACGTCGGCCAGGGTGAACGCCCCGGACTCGGAGGCGATCGTGGCGTGGAGGTACACCTGGAAGAGCAGGTCGCCCAGCTCCTCCTCGAGCTCCTCGTAGCCCTCGCCGCTCTCCTCGTCGAGCCGGTCGATGGTGTCGAGGACCTCGTAGGCCTCCTCCACCAGGTACCGGCGTAACGAGGCGTGGGTCTGCTCGCGGTCCCACGGGCACCGCTGGCGCAGCGCGCTCACCACCTCGGCGAAGCGCACCAGCTCGGCCCCCACCGGGGCAGCCAGTTCGGGCACCCACAGCGTGGTGAGGTGGTCGGGCTCCACGACGCGGTCGAGGTCCTCCCAGGCCACCTCGTGCACGGCCTCGTCGTGCAGGCCCAGGCGCTGGAGCACGAGCACGGGGGCGCGGGGATGGCCGTCGACGGCGAGCTTGACGTCGCTCAGCACGTCCACCGAGTCGCACTGGGCGACGAGGAGGGGGCCGCGCTCCCCCGCGGCCTCGACGGCGAAGCGGTGGCCGTCCACGAGCCGGGCGCCGCTCGACAGGGGGTCGACGCCGAGGCGCGCCCAGGCGAGGTCGAGGAAGGACAGGGCGGGCTCGATGCGTACCTCGACGCGCCCGTCCGCCCGCAGCAGCTCGACCGTGCGCTCGGCGACGAGGGGCGAGCCGGGCACGGCGTAGAGCACCTCGCCGGCCTCTCCCGCCGCAGCCACGAGGCGCTCGACGATGGCCGGGTAGACCTGGGCGAGCGTGGCCGCGGCCTCGTAGACCTCGTCGAAGGAGCGGTGCTCGCCGAGCACGGCCACAGCGGGGTGATGGTCAGTGCGGGCGAAGCGGGTGGGGACGGCGGCGACGGCGTCGGTGGCCCGGGCCGTGACCAGGTCGGCCCCGGCGGGGCCGAGGCCGACGACGACCACCCGCCCGCCGCTCATCGCGTCGTGGAAGGGCCCACCACGCCCGCCGTCGTCGGGGTGGTAGCCGGCGCCGTGCTCGTCGGCGCCGACGTCCCTGGCGCCGTGCCCGCCGGCGCCGAGGGCTCGGGCGAGCTACCTGCGCCGCCGGGCCCGGGGGTGAGGTCCAGCCCCTCGGGCGTCCCGCCCACGGGCTTCACCTGGCCGACGGTGGCGTCCCACGTCCCGAAGCGGGGGTCGACGGTGATCTCCGAGCGCACCGAGCGCACGGTCACCCACGCTCCCAGGTTGGCGAAGGGCTCGGCCCGCTTGTCGAGGAGGATGGACTCGCGCGCCTCCTCGTAGGGCGGCACCCCCCGGGAGGAGACCTGGAGGACGTGGATGCCGACCTCACTGGTGACGGGGCCCTGCAGCTCGCCCACGGGCCCGGACCACAGGGCCTCCTCGAAGGCGCCGCTGGTCTCGCCCCGGGCCAGGCAGCCGAGGTCACCGCCGTTCGGCGCGCTGCCCGTGTCCTGCGAGCGGGTCCGGGCCACCTCGGCGAAGTCCGCCCCGGACCGCAACTGGTCGAGCACGGACCGCGCGTCCTCCTCGCTCGTCACCAGCACATGGCGGGCGCAGGACCGCTCCCACTTCTGGGGCTCGCCGACGTAGGCCGCCTGCAGCTCCTCCTCGGGCGGAGCCGGGTTGAGGGCCACGTCGAGGGCGATGTACTGCGCGTAGCGCTGCCCGAGCTGCTCCACGAAGGCCTCGGGCAGCCCCTCGAGGGACGCCCCGAACGCCGCCCTCACGTTGCCGGTGGCGATGCGGAGGTCGTCCTCGCTCGGGGCGATGCCGCGGGTGACGAGCTCGGCCTGGATGAGCTGCACCATGATCTCGGTCTGCAACAGGTCGGCCACGACGATGGGCTGGGGGTGCTCGGTCCCGGGCTGGAAGAGGTCGGGGACGTCGCCGAGGGCGGCCTGCACGGCGTCGGGCGACTGGCGGAAGGCCTCGATCTGGTCGGCGATGACCTGGGCGGGGATCGCCGTGCCGTTGACGGTGGCCGCTGTGCCGCTCCACTCGAAGGGGACCGTCGTCGAGGGGGCGGCCTCGTCGTCGCCCGCGCCGCCCTCCCCGTCACCGTCGTCGCTGCAGCCGGCGAGGCCGGCAAGGCCGGCGGCCGCCACGGCGAGGGCGGCCACGAGCGTCCTGGGCCATCGGGACCGGGTCACGACTGACCTCCCGCCGGGTTGGCCGGCTGGTTGGCAGGGAGCGGGCCCGTGTTGGCCGCCACCTGGAACATCTCGGCGTCCCAGGTGCCGAGGCGCGGCGCCACGGTCACGGACGGGGAGGCCTGGCTCAGCCAGTCGTTGAGGGCGATCTGGCGGGCGTTGAGGCGGTCGACCCGCACGACGCCCTCAGCCGCCTGGAAGCTCGGCGGCTCGATCCCGGTGAGCTTGATGAGGAACCACCCGTTGGCCAGCTGCAGCGGCCCCACCACGTCGTTGACCTCGGCGGCGGCGAGGTCGCCGGCCAGCTCGGGGGTGAGCTGGCTGGCCATGGCACAGTCGGCGGCCCCGCCCTGGGCCGCCGTGGCACTGTCGAGCGACTCGGTGCTGGCCACCGCGGCGAAGTCCTCCCCCGCCTCCAGCCGCGCCAGCAACCCGTTGGAGGAGGCCTCGTCGGCGGAGACGATGATCGACACGCAGTAGCGCTCGTAGTTGCCCTCGTTGGCCTCGAACCACTCCTCGGCCGTGGCCGGCAGGGGCTCGGCGCCGTCGGTGGCGACGGAGGAGGCGAGCGCCTCCCGGGCGGCTTCGCGCTCGACCAAGGCGGTGCGCAGGCCCGCCGGGAGCTGGTCGAACTGGTCGAGGGGGGCTGCCGGCTGGCCGGACTGGGAGGCCTGCTCGCCGTAGAGCTCGAGCTGGAAGCGCAGCTCGCCCTCGGCCCGGGCCCGGGCGTCGTCGTCGAGGACGATGTCCCGGCGGACGAGCTCCTCGTCGATGGCGAGGTCGGTGATGCGCCGGTTGAGCCAGGCCACGAGCGTCGCCGACTGCTCGCTCGCCTGGGCGCCGGCGGACACGTCGACCTGGAAGGCGGGTGGCCAGGTCGGGTGCTCGACGAGGACGTCGACCTCGTCGCGCAGCTCGGCCATGGTCACGGTCGCCCCGTCCACCCGGGCCGCGTCCTCGTCTCGCCACTGGCCACAGCCTGCGCCGAGCGCCACCGTCGCCAGCAGCGGGATCAGCAGTCGTCGCACTCGCATCCCTGTCTCACCTCGCCCCTGGGTCGGTCGCGCCGGTTGGCGCGGGGACGATAGTGGTCAACAGCTCGATGAGGGCGTCGGCCGCCGTGGCCGCGCTCTTCAGCGGTACCTGCACTTGCTGGGGCTCCTCCTTGTAGAGCGACCCCTTGTAGATGCGGGCCAGCCGCAGCGCCTGGCTGGTCTTGAGCACGAGGGGCGAGATGCGGGCCACGAGCTTGGAGCCCCCGAAGGCGGCGCCGCCGCGGCCGCCCCCGGCGCGGGCCCCGCCGCTGCCCCCGGTGACCACGACCTCTCGCACGCCGGTGCGGTGGCACGCCGCCCGCAGGCGGCCCACGGCGAGGAGCGCCTCGGCGGGGGCGGGTACCGGCCCGTAGCGGTCCTCCCACTCCTGGCGGATGTCGTCCACCTCCGCGTCGCTGGTCACCGCGGCCAGGCGCCGGTAGGCCTCGAGGCGCAGGTCCTCACGGGCCACGTAGTCGGGGGGCAGGTGGGCGTCGAAGGGCAGGTCCAACTTGATGTCGGCCGGCTCGCGGACGGGCTCGCCCCGGAGCTCGGCCACCGCCTCGTTCACCATCTGGCAGTACAGGTCGTAGCCCACGGCGGCGACGTGGCCCGACTGGCCGGTGCCCAACAGGTTGCCGGCGCCGCGGATCTCGAGGTCGCGCATGGCGATCTTGAAACCCGAGCCCAGCTCGGTGGCCTCGGCGATGGTCTTGAGCCGCTCGTAGGCCTCCTCGGTGAGGGCCTTGTCGGGCGGGAAGAACAGGTAGGCGTAGGCGCGGTGCCCGCTGCGCCCCACCCGGCCCCGCAGCTGGTGGAGCTGGCCCAGGCCCATCCTGTCGGCCCGGTCGACGACGAGGGTGTTCACCGTGGGCATGTCGATGCCCGACTCGATGATCGTCGTGGAGACGAGCACGTCGTACTTGCCCTCCCAGAAGTCGATGACGATCCTCTCGAGGGAGCCCTCGTCCATCTGGCCGTGGGCCACGGCGATGCGGGCCTCGGGCACCAGCTCGGCGAGGTGGTCGGCCACCCGTTCGATGTCCTGCACCCGGTTGTGCACGTAGAAGACCTGGCCCTCCCGCAGCAGCTCGCGGCGGACCGCTTCGGCCACGGCCCGCTCGTCGTGCTCCCCCACGTAGGTGAGGATGGGCTGGCGCTCGGCCGGGGGCGTGTTGAGCACGGTCAGGTCGCGGATGCCGACGAGGGACATCTCGAGCGTGCGGGGGATGGGCGTGGCGGTGAGGGTGAGGATGTCCACGTTGGTGGCCAGCTTCTTGATGGCCTCCTTGTGGTTGACCCCGAAGCGCTGCTCCTCGTCCACGACTAGCAGGCCGAGCTTGGGGAAGTCGATGTCCTCGGACAGGAGCCGGTGGGTGCCGATGACGACGTCCACCTCGCCGGCCTTGATGCCCCTGACCACCTCTCGGGCCTGGGCGTTGGTGAGGAAGCGGGACAGCACCTCGACGCGGACGGGGTAAGGGGCGAAGCGGTCGGCGAAGGTCTGGTGGTGCTGGGACGCCAGCAGTGTGGTGGGCACGAGGACGGCCACCTGCTTGCCGTCCTGGACGGCCTTGAACGCGGCGCGCACGGCGACCTCGGTCTTGCCGAAGCCGACGTCGCCACAGACCAGGCGGTCCATGGGGTGGGCGGACTCCATGTCCGCCTTGACGTCGTCCACGGCCTTGGCCTGGTCGGTGGTCAGCGCGTAGGGGAACGACTCCTCCAGCTCGCGCTGCCAGGGCGTGTCGTCGGGGAACATGTGCCCGGGGGCGTTGACCCGCTTCTGGTAGAGGACCACCAGCTCCTGGGCGATCTCCTGGACGGCGGAGCGGACCCGGGCCTTGGCCTTCTGCCAGTCGGCCCCGCCCAGTCGGTTGAGGGTGGGGCTCTCGCCGCCGGTGTAGTGGCGGACGGCGTCGATCTGGTCGGAGGGGACGTAGAGCTTGTCGCCGCCCTTGTACTCGAGCAGCAGGTAGTCACGCTCGACGCCGCCGATGGCCCGGGTGACCATCCCCCCGTAGCGGCCGACGCCGTGCTGGTGGTGCACGACGTGGTCGCCGGCCTTCAGGTCGTCGAAGAAGGCCTGGTCGGCCTGGCGCTTGCGGGGCCGGGCCCGACGGTGCGCGCGGCGGCGCCCGGTGAGGTCGGCCTCGGCGAGGAGCGCCAGCTTCACCTTGGGGAGCAGGCAGCCCCGCTCGAGGGGCTGGACGACCACGTAGCCGCCCGGCTTGGTGAGGTCGATGTCGTCGCCGCCTGCGCCCGGCCCTGTCGAGGTCCTCGGCCGCGGCCCGCCGGCAGGGGCGGCTGCGCTTCGCTCGGCCAGGTTGGCGAGCCGCAACCCGTGCTCGGTGAGCAGGCCGGCGATCCGGTTGGCCGAGGCCGGCCCGTCGGCCCCGACCACCAGCCGGTAGCCCTCGGCGAGGAGCTGGCGGAGCTGGCGGACGGGCCTTCCCCGTCGCCCACCACCGGCGGCCAGCCCGCAGCGGCCACCGTGGCCACGTCGGGCCCTTCCGGCGCGGAGGTGACCGACCAGGTCGCCGCCTCGGTCCGGGCCAGCAGCCGGTCGAAGGCGAGGTGGAGGGGCCGGGGCTCCGCGCCCTCGGCGACCCCCCAGCTCTTGGCCAGGGAGCGGGCGAGGTCGGCCTCCTCGGCGCGCACGTCGCCGGCCCGGTCGCGGATGCGCCGGGGCTCGACGAGCAGCACCTGGGCGGTGACCGGCAACAGGTCGGGCAGGACGAGCTCGTCCTCGACGAGCCAGGGCAGCCAGGACTCCATACCGTCGAAGGTCTGGCCCTCGGCGAGGCGCTCCCACTGGTCCCTGCCCCACGGCTCGCGGCGGACCAGCTCCTCGGCCCGGGCGCGCAGCTCCTCGGTGGCCAGCAGCTCCCGGCAGGGGAAGATCTCGACCTCGGCCCGGTCGAGCGTGGCCCGCTGGTCGGCGACGGAGAACTCGCTGAGCCGGTCGACCTCGTCGCCCCACAGGTCGATGCGCACCGGGGCGTCGCCGACGGAGGGGAACACGTCGACGATGGAGCCCCGCACGGCCACCTCGCCCCGGTTCTCCACCTGGTACTCACGTCGGTAGCCGGCGGCGACGAGGCGTTCGACGAGGTCGGTGGGGTCGACGACGTCGCCGTGGCCGATGATGACCGGGTCGGCCTCCGCCGCCTCGGGCACGAGCCGCTGGAGCAGGGCGCGCACCGGGGCGACGATCACCCGGGGCGCCCGGTCGGGGTCGCTCAGGTGCCAGAGCGTGCGCAGGCGGCGGCCCATGGCCTCGATGGCGGGCGAGACGCGCTCGAAGGGCAGCGTCTCCCAGGCGGGGAAGACGTCGACGTCGTCGGGCCCGAGGTAGGCGGCGAGGTCGTTGGCCAGCCGGTCGGCGTCGGCGGCGGTGGGGGTGACGACGAGGAAGGGGTGGCGGCGGGAGGTGTCGGCGAGCCCGGCGATGACCAGGGCGCGAGCCGGGTCGGGCACCGAGAGCGTGGTGCTGTTGCGGCCCAGCGCAGTGAGCAGGGCGGGCTCGTCCCTCAGCAGCGCCGGCAGGGCGCGCAGCGGGGTGGCCGGGGTCAGAGCGGTCGGCGGCGGCGCGGCCGCGGTGGGCGTGCTCATCGAGCGGCGTGGCCCGTTGCCCGCAGGGGCGCGGCAGACGGCCCCACCCGGGGGTCGGTCGGGGGTGTCACGTCGGTCAGCGTACCGCCCTCGTCGGTGGCGGCCGGAGAAGGGGGCTTCGCGGCCGGGTTGGACGCCGAGGCGGTGTGGTGGGGAGGCCCAGCAGGGTTCACAGTGGGCACGGCGCAGAGTATCGACCAGGACACGTTCCGTCCGGTCGTCGGCGATTTCGACGGGGACGGCTTCGCTTCGATCTTCTGGTACGGCCCGGGGTACGAGGGGGATTACCAGTGGCACGGCACAGCGGGGCGGGCGTTCAGCTTCGACGGCGCTCCCACGGTGGACCAGGCTGACCTGGAGCCGTTGGGAGGAGATCTCGACGGGGACGGCCGCGACGACGTCGTGTGGCACGCGCCGTCCGACCCGACCGCCGAGTACGTGTGGTGGGGCGAGGCGAGCGGCGGGTTCAGCTACGGGACCGTCCCTGACGTGGACAGCGCCCCGGTCGAGCCGGCGGTGGCGGACCTCGACGGCGACGGCGCCGAAGACGTGTACTGGCACGCGTCGGGCTCGCCGGCGGACCGGGTCTCCTGGGGGGCGGCCGACCGGGAGGTCGTCGTGACCGACATCATCCCCGAGGGCGAGTCGGACGCAGCGGCGCCGCACGCTTCCGCGGGCTTCGCTCCGCTGGGCGGCGATTTCGACGGTGACGGCATCGGCGACGTGTACTGGCACGCGCCGGGCGCGACGCCTGACCATCTCACGTCGGGGCGCCCCGACCGGGTGTTGACGGACAAGCGCATCCTGAGCGACGTCGCCGGCACGCCGAGCACCTCGGCCGACTACCTCCACATCGGCGGCGACTTCGACGGCGACGGGCTTGACGACTTGTACTGGTACGCGCCCGGCGCCGCCGAGGACTATGTCTCTTGGGGCGGCTCGAGCCGGGGCTTCGCCCTGACCGAGGTCACCGGCCCCATCGACGTGGATCTCACGCCCTTGGCGGGCGATTTCGATGGGGACGGCCTCGACGACATCTTCTGGTACGCGCCCGGCGCGCCGGCGGAGTACACGACTTGGGGCGTGCCGGGCCGTGACCTCGCCGCGATCGCCGCGCCCCTGGTCGACCAGGTCACGTTCCGGCCCGCCGCGGGCGACTTCGATGGTGACGGCCGCGACGACATCTTCTGGTACGCGCCCGGCTACGCCGCGGACTACCTGTGGTGGGGGGAGGCCGACCGCCGGTTCACCTACGACGACGCCCCCGCCGTCGACCAGGCCGAGTTCCGCCCCGCTGGGGGGGGACTTCGACGGGGACGGCCACGGCGACATCGTCTGGTACGCGCCCGGCCAGGCCTCGGACTACATGTGGTGGGGCGACGACCGGTCCCGCTTCGACTACGGCACCGCACCCGCCGTCGACGACCCTGCCGCCGTGACGGTGGTCGGCGACTTCGACGCCGACGGCGACGACGACGCGCTCTGGACCAGCCCCGACGACGACACCGCCAGCACCTGGGCGGGCGACCCTGGCCGCAGCATCGCCACTGGCGACGTCGACGTGGACGAAGACACCATCCCCGTCGGGGGGGACTTCGACGGCGACGGGCCCGCCGACGTGTACTGGGAGCGGCCCGGCTGGACGGCCGACGCAGTCTCCTGGGGCAGCAGCAGCGGGCTTGCTGTCGCCGCCCCGCAGGACAGCGGCGTGTTCGCCGCCGCGGCCGCGGCCGATGAGACCTTCAAGTTCTGGCCGATGAACCCGGTCCGTCTCGTCAGCACGCCGCCCCTGGCCCAGGGCCAGCCCTACCGCATCCAGGTCACGGGCGCCCACGGTGTGCGCGCCGACGCCGCCGCCGTGGTCGTCAACGTCACCGCCCTGCAGCCCACCCATGCGGGCTGGGTCGCCGTCGTCCCCTCCGGGTCCGTCGCACCGGGCGTCCTGCCCGCTGTGTCCTCGGTGCAATGGGACGCCGGGGAAAGCGCCTCGAGCCTTTCGGTCGTCAAGCTGGCCGGCGGCGCCATCGACGTCATCTACCCGCTCGGCAGCGCCGCCGGTAGCACCGTGCAGCTCGCCGTCGACCTCCAAGGCTGGTACCAAGACGCACCAGACTTCCTTGCCGTCCACCCCTACCGGATCATCGACACGCGCGTCGCGGGTGTTGGGCTGAACTTCTGCTGTGACGTCGTCGGCCCCCGGCAGCTCCAACCCGGCGAGACCGGCTACTACACCTTCCCGCCGAGCCAGTGGACCCAGGCGATCATCAAGGTCACCACCCTGAACGCCAACACCCACGGGTACGTCACCGCGTACCAAGGCGGCGCCCAACCGACCGGTACCTCTACGCTGAACTACTCGCCCAACCCCGCCGAAGTGACCGTCAACCTCGCTGTCATCAACCTCTCCGCCTACCGCCACTTCGACGTCTACAACGAAGGGGGGACCGTCGATGTCCTCATCGACGTCTATGGGTTCGTGAAAGACGGGACCTTTCAGTCGAACGCCCGCCGCGTGCTCGACACCCGCTTCGAAGGCGGCGTAATCCACCCCGGCGAAACCCGCCAGATCAACATCTCCTCACGGTTCGGCGGTGCGCCCCCGGACCGGATGGGCGCACTCGTCGCCAACTTGACTGTCCTCAGTGGCACTACGCACGGATGGCTGGTCGCCTGGGATGGCACACCACCTTGGCCGTGGGCGTCGAACGTCAACTAGCTCCCCGGCCAGATCGTCGCCAATCTGGCCATGGTCCCCGTCTCCGTCAACGGGACGATCACCTTCCACAACGCCGGGCCCGGACCAGTGCACCTCGTCATCGACGGGAACGGATACACCGAAACGGTCCGGCCCTTCACGCCCAGCATTGATCGTATCACCTCTCAGGGCGGCACGTGGTGGGAGAGATACAAGGACGCCGAGTACTACAACGTATATTGGAGGAATCTCGAGGCGGGTGGAGCGTTCACCCGCCTCGACCGGATCGCAGCAGCGACATGCCCGACGCCACCGTCCGCGCCTGGAAACTGCTGGTACACAGGCCCGACCGCTGCCGCTGGCGAGCTCGCCGATGTCTACATCACTGCAGAGCGAGACGGAGTCGAGTCCTTGCCCTCTTGGGCGCACCGCTACCTATCAGTCGGACCCGCCTACGGGCGGCACTCCTGGATCGTAACCCAGCAGGACCTCGCCCTGGATGCGCCAGCCCCCACGCCGCCGCAGTGGTCGGCGCTGCGGCCCACCGGCCCGATACACGCTCCTAGGCGCCCAGGTCACCGGCATCGGCTTCGAAGTGGACGCCGCTACACCGAGCGCCGAGGACCGCGCCAGATACTACCTACTCTATGTGCGTGACCTCCTCGCCGACGACACTGATTACCGACTGGTGGACGCTATCTCCAAAGCCGACGTCCTCGGAGACACCCAAGGCAACGCAGGCGACATGACCTTCGACTATCCCACCCTTCAATCTGGCGCCATCACCGACTTCTTCCTCGTCGAAGCCGTCAACGGGGTGCCCAGCTTGCCGTCATCCGGCTACCGCCTCATGGTCTCCGACCAGCATTCCTTCACGAGCGAAGGACCCGACCTCGGCGCCTACGCCGGCGTCGGGATCCTCCCGAACCCCACCGCCGCCGCATCGCCAGTCACCATCGGTGAGCTAACTACGCTGGGCGACCTCCATCTCAACGCCACCAACATCACGAGCCGAGGAACCGAACTCCGAGCCGTCCCACATGTGACACCAGCGCGGAAGGTCCAGCCAGTAGGCTACGTAGACCAAGACGAGAAGGAGCGCATCAGGGACCACTACATCGCCAGGAAAGCCGGCTTGGCCCTCGCCATCGCCGCAGCGCTAGCTGAAGCCTGCCTCGACTCTATCTTCATTCAAACATTCGCCGCGATAGGGATTATCGACGACCCCTGCACAATACCGATATTTTTCCCTGGGTACATCAGGTCGACTATGTTGACGGTTCGCATATGATAAGGCGGCCGCGCACAAGGCGGATGCCATCGTCGCAAATCCGGAGTTCTCCCGACTAACCTACCAGACGCGTGAAGCTACGAGTATTATGCTGTACAACCGATTCGGCCTGCTAAGCCCTGAGGCTTGGTACGATCGATACCCAACAGCATGTGCTGGGCGAGACCGCGTCGTGAACCACTGCGATGAGTACCCGTTCTACGCCTCCGCTCAAGCGGGACCGATGTATGGGGGAAAGCCAGCGGCTAGTGTCAGAGCTGTCGACGGTTGCGACAACACTGGCGAAGGAGGGACGCCGCGGCCAGCACGATGTCCTCAATCAGTAAACACCAACGGCTACAGACAGTTCACCAACTGTCTTATCCTAGGTGAAGATTTCGGTGTTGTGCCCCTTGCGACGCCCGGTTCCGCAACAGCTTCAGCAACGCAACGAAACGCTGTCCCTCCGACAGAATATGTGTGCTAGAGGGTCGTCGAGGTCTGACTAGCCGTTACTAGCTAGGGCTCAGTGGACGGATCGATGAGGAGCGGAGAGCAATGACATCTACATCACGCGAAATAGCGGTCGATCTGTCGGAGCGCCTGAGCCGCCTCGAAGCCATACTTACTATCCAGGGAGCACCATTTGTCCAATGCCTGCGGCCCGGACTGACTCATGAAGACACGTCTGCCGAGCTGCGGGCGGCAGGCGTGCCACCGGTCCCGGAGCTGTTAGCGTCGTTTGCCTGGCACGACGGGGCAATCGTTCGGTCAGCCCCGGAGATGCTCTACGGCTGGACGTTCTTGCCGCTCGAGCACGCTTCCATAATGTACCGTCGTATGCTGGAGTCATGGGAATCGGACGTTCCAGCAATGCCGTACTGGTTGAAGACTTGGTTCCCGTTCGCCCACAACGACACGCCGTCGTACATTGTTGTCGACATCGGAGGTGACCCAGAGCGGGTCCATCCCGTGTTTGTCAGCACTGACTACGAGGACCTGGAGGACCCTGACTGGCCATGGCCCGACGCTCCCTCGATGTCTGAGTTCGTGAGCCACTTCATCCTGACCTTGGAGTCCGGCTCCCTGTACTGGGACTACGAGACCTATAAGTGGGAGGGCAACGGCGTACCGCCGCCCAGCGTGCCGAACGTCCGCTACTTGTAGAGGCCGCAGCAGCCGGTCAGCGGGAGCGGCCGGCCAGCGCGGCCTCGGCGGCCTCCTTGGCCTCCTTCTGGGCGCGGATCTCGTCGGCCGTGTAGCGCTTGATGTTGGGGTTCGCCGCCATCACCGCGGTGAGGTGGCCGCGGGTCTCGAGGTCCTCGAGGGTGACCCGCCCGGCGAGAACGTCCTGCTTCCAGCGCTGGTGCTCGGGCTCGAGGTCGTGGAACTCGGGCATGATCTCCCGCCCGAACAGCTCGAGGGAGCTGCAGATGTCCTCGTGAGTGGTCTTGCCCGCCTGGTTGAGCAGGATGATCTGGTCGATACCCGTCTCGGCGAAGGCGCGCAGCTTCGTGCGGATGGTCTCGGGCGAGCCGATCAGCCCGCTCTCGAAGACCTTGGCGGCGGCCGGCGTCTCCTTCCACTCCTGGTACTCGTCCCACAGGTGGACGGTCCCCGGCTCGTACTTGTGCGTGGCGTTGTACTCGAGGCAGAACACGAAGAACGTCCAGCCCTCCGCCTTGGCCCTGGCCTCCTCGTCCGTCTCGGCGCACATGAAGCCCGACACGACGGCGATGTTGGGGTTGAGCTCGTAGTCGCAGAGCTTGTCCGGGCCGGCGGCGAAGATCGAGTAGTAGCGGTTCACCCAGGCCCGGGCCCCGTCGGGCGTGGCGAACTGGAACCCGAGGGCGCCCATGCCCCGCCGGGCGGCCATCTCTATGGTGGACAGGTTCGAGCAGGCCACCCACAGCGGCGGGTGAGGCTGCTGGTAGGGCTTGGGCAACACGTTGCGGGCGGGGAAGTCCCAGTACCGGCCGTGCCACTCCCAGGCGTCCTCGGTGAAGCAGGGGACGAGGGCCTGGATGGCCTCCTCCCACATGTCCCGCTTCTCCCGCACCCGGGCCTTGAAGGGGTGCAGCTCGGTGGGGCCGGCCCCCTCGCCCGTGCCCAGCTCGACCCGCCCGTTCGACAGCAGGTCGAGCGTGGCCACGTGCTCGGCCACCCGGATGGGGTGGTTCGTGGTCAGCTGGAAGATCCCGTGCCCGAGGCGGATCTGCTTGGTCCGCTGGCTCGCCGCCCCGAAGAAGGCGGTGGGCGAGGAGCCGTGGGAGTACTCCTCGAGGAAGTGGTGCTCGACCATCCAGGCGTAGTCCAAGCCCAGCGAGTCGGCCAGCTCGACCTGCTCCAGGGCGTTCTGGAACTGGCGGTGCTCGCTCATCCGGTCCCACGGGCGCGGGATCTGGTGCTCGTAGAAGATGCCGAAGCGCATGGAGTGCCCCCTCGTCTCCCGGGCGACACTACCGAAGCGCCCGAGGCGGCGGGCGAGACGGCGCCAGCGCGCGCTCGCCGCGGGCACATACAATGCGATGCAGCGTCTATACAGCGAGCGCACGTCTTGGAAGGTGGCCTCGTGCCGACCAGCTATGTGATGAAGGTGTCGTCGAACGGCCAGGTCTCGATCCCCGCCGACGCGCGAGCACGGTGGCACCCCGCCCGGGTCGTCATGGTAGATCTGGGGGACCGGATCGTCATGCGCCCGCTGCCCGAGGACGCCGTCGGCGCCTTGGAGGGCAAGTACCACGGACAGGGGCCCAGCACAGACGAGGCGCGTCGGCGCGCCCGCATGGCGGACGCGGCGATCGAGCGTCGGAAGCTGCGGTGACGACCGCGCTCGACGCCTACGCCGTGCTCGCCCTGCTCAAGGGCGAACCGGCCAGCGGCCAGGTCCGCACGTTGATCGATGCCGGCGGCGCCACCCTCACCGTGCTCGGCGTCGCGGAGGTCGTGGACCACCTCGTCCGGATCGTGGGCGTCGACGAAGAGGACGCCGCCCTCGACCTCGCCCAGCTCGGCCTGACCGACCCCGACCCGCTCGGAGCCCAGCTCACGCTACGAGCTGGGCTCCTTCGCGCCCGGCACTACCATCGCACGGACCGGTCGGTCAGCCTCGCCGACTGCGTCCTCGCCGAGGTCGCTCGGGCCCTCAGCACGTCAGTGGCGACGTCGGACTTGCACCTGCTCGACGTCTGCGACGACGAGGGCATCGCCGTGTCGCCGCTTCCTGACAGCCTGGGCCACACCTGGTCGCGCTGAGCACGCGGGCCCCGGCGGCTCAGCCGGCGGCGCCGCCCCGAGCCACGGGGCCGACCTCCTCGAGGGCCTGGCGCAGGGCCTCCATCTCTCGCACGAGGCTCTCCACGTCGTCGCCCAGCTCGCCGAGCTCGCCCACGTCCCCGGCCCGGGCGCCGAGCTCGATGGCCCGGGTCACGGCCTCGCCGAGGCGAGCGTCGAGCAGGCCGAGCTCGGCGTTGGCCTGGGTGATCACCTGCTCCATGCGCCGCGCCGAAGCCAGCTGGGCCTGCAGCGACTCGACGGTGCGCTCGTAGGTCGGCGCCATCGTGGGGGGCAGGTTCGGGTCCCCCAGGGCGCGGCGGGCCTCGGCCAGCTGGCCCTCGATGGCCGCCTTGTCGACCTGGCGCCGAGCCTGGGTCAGCGAGTGCGCCCGCTGCGCCACCTGCCAGCTCTCCTCCACGCCGGCGTCGATGCGGACGCCGATCTGGCCCAGCCGCTCGGTCAGGGGGCCGTCGCGAGCCTCGCGCACCGCCTGGTGGAACCGGCCCCGGTTGGCCAGCGCCCTGGTCACGAACGCCCGCCACGGCTCCCCCAGCGCCCGGGGCTCGATGTCGGGCCCGGCAGGCGCGGGAGGGATCGCCGCCGCCACCCGGCCCCCCCAGGCCAGGGCGGCGCCGGCCACCGCCCCGATCGGCCCGAGCCCGGTGATGATGCCCGCCGCGGCGCCGACCCCGGCCAGCACGATGCCGAGGGGCGAGGTCATGGCCCGGGCGACACGCGGGCTGAGCAGCCGGTCACGGAGCGAGAGGCGGGCGGCCACGTCCCTGCAGCCGCCTCAGAAGTTGGAGATCACGTTGGCGAACACGGTCTCGATGGTCCGGGGGTCGCTGGCGTCGTAGGCGGCGGCGCTGGTCGCCTCGGCGAGCTGGCGCAGCACCACCATGTCGGCGTCGCGTCCGTAGCCGATGGTGAAGAGGCGCACGGGCCGGGCGTTCTCGCCCTGGGAGGCCCGCCGCATCCGGTCGAGCGTGCTCTCGAGCTGCTGCTGGTCGTCGCCGGGGTCGCCGTCGTCGTTCACCCCGTCGGTGAGCAGCACGACAGCGTTGATGCGGGCGGGGTCGTAGGCCGCCGACGCCTCGTCGAAGCTGTCCCCGGCCACGAGGTAGAGGGGCGTGCCGTTGCGGGGCAGCAGGCCCTCGACCCGGGCGCGGATCTCCTCGCGGGTCTGGGCGATCGGCCCCACGGGGACGAGGTCCAGGAAGTCGAGCCCCGCGCCGTCGGCGTCGGTGGTGAAGACCCGCAGGCCCACCTCGTCGTTGGGCGAGAACTGGTCGAGAGAGGACACCACCGCCCGCTTGGCCAGGTCGAGCTTGGTCTCGGCCCCGCCGGGCGCCGCCGACTCCTGCATCGAGCCCGACACGTCGAGCACGAGCTGCACCCTGGCCCCCTTGCGCTGGGTCTGCCAGTCCTCGAGCAGGCCGTTCATCACCCGGGGCTCGGGGACCTGCAGCAGGGTCTGGGGCTGGTCGGGGTCGACGCCGTTCTCGGTGACGATGGGGTCGGCCACGGGGACCTCGGGGTTCGCCGGCCGGAAGCCGAACTCCATCACCCGCTGCTGGTTCTCGGGGCGCAGCACGTAGTCGCCGAAGGCCTCGGCCACGGTGCGCTGCTCCTCGGAGACCCACTCGGCGTCGAGCACGAAGAGCGGGTTGTCCGAGTACAGGGTGCCCTCGGTGGGGTAGAGGGCGACGAGCGGGTAACGGGGCTCACGGGGCTGCTCGCCGGGCTGGAGCACGCCGTCGGGGTTGCCCCGGTTGTAGTCGATGACCGACTTCTCCTCGACGGCTACGGCCGAGGCGTAGAGCAGGGCGGTGTCGCCCTGGTCGGCCCGGGCGAGGTTGTTGAGGAACGTGAGGGTGGTGTCGCCGTAGTGCACGACGGCCGACTCGACCCCGCGGGCGAAGGCGTCGACGTCGGGCCGGGCGAGGTCCTCGAGGGAGAGCCGCTCGGTCTTGCCCGTGGCCGCGTAGGCCTGGGCGATGAGGGCGGAGAGGCCCGACGTGGAGAAGTTCGGGTTCGTCTTGCCGAGGCGGAACGCCCCCCACTCGGGGTGGCCGAACGCCGCCCAGCCCTCGCTCGAGGTCGACAGGCGCAACAGGTCGGCCCAGCTGAACGGGGTCCCTGGGTAGCCGATGGCCTCGGCCATGGGCTGGGGCATGGCGATGACGAGGGGCGTGAGCATGAAGGGCCGGCCCTCGCCCACGAGCGGGGCCAGGCCCTGGGCCTCGAGGCGGTGGTTGAGCACCGCGCCCCAGGCCGACGAGGCCGGCGTCCAGATGGCGGGCAGCGGCCCGTCCGAGGACTCGTCCCAGCCCCGGGCCAGGGCCTGCATGCCCGCCCCCGAGGAGACCCGCTCCACGCTGATGTTGGCGCACACCCCTTGGGGCGGGTCGTCGTTGAAGGAGCGGGCCAGCGCCGTGAGCAGGTCGAGCTTCTCCGGCGAGGAGGCCACTGCCACCTCGGGGCAGGACGTGTCCCCCCCACCGTCGATGCTGTCCGGGCTCGCCTCCTCCTCGTCGCTCGGAGAGGAGCACGCCGCGGCGAGACAGGCCAGGAGCGCGAGCAGGGCGAGGGCGCGACGTCTGAGGAGCCGGTTCATCTGCCGGTGATGTTACGGAGCGCAGCCAGCACATCACCGCCGGGCGCGAGACTCGTCGGTGGATCGCCATCTTCCCAGCCCGCCAGGACGAGCTCGGCGCTCACGTCGTCGACCAGGCCCTCGTCGAGGCCCCGGCCTGCGCCCGAGGCGACCACGATGTCGAGGACCACGCCCGGGTCGGCCTCGACGACCTCGACCCGAGGGTTGGCGGCGGCGACACCGACGGCGTCCACCGCCAGGGCCGCGGCCACGTCGTAGGTGCCCGGCCGGGTCGCCAGGGCGGCCAGGGCGCTCTGGCCGAACTGCTGGTCGGCCAGCCGGTTCCGGTAGAGGTCCTGGTACCAGGCCTGGGTTTCCGTCTGGTTGGGGTCGACGGGCCCGAGGGCCGCTGTCCCGAGCGCCCCGACGGCCAGCAGGCCCGTGGCCGAGCTGGTCGGCGGGTCGAGCCCGAGGCGGGCGCTGCGGGGGAAGGCCTCGCCCAGGTCGGCCCAGGACCGGCCGGCGTTCTCGGCGAGGCACGCCCAGTCCACGGGACGGGCGCAGGCCCGCTCGAGCCCGTCGAGCCGCTCGGGCACGCCCACGGGCACGACGGTCGTGTAGGCGACGGGCGCCGAGACCTCCTCGAAGGCCGGGGGCGCCGCAGCCCGTGACCGCTGCGCCTCGACGGCCTCGACCACGTAGCGGGGCAGCACCCAGGCATCGACCTCGGCGTCGGGCGGGGCCAGGGGGTCGGCGACGAGCCGGTCGAGGGCGTCCCCGGCGCTGAGGATCAGGGCCAGGCCGCCCGTCGCCTCCTGGCAGGCGTCCTCGGCCTCTTCGACGCAGCCCACCACCGCGGCCACCGACGGCTCGGGCGCCTCGTCGCCACCGCCGCCGCCGCCGATCCGGTCGCGCAGCACCACGGCCGCGGCCACGAGGACCACGGCGGCGAGCACGGCGACGGCCCGCTTCACGCCGGCCCTCCCGGGCGCGCCCCGGCCGCCATCACTCCTCGGGGCGGTGGTAGCGGGCCATGGCGGCGTCGATGCC
>WHTX01000452.1 GCA_009377505.1 Acidimicrobiia bacterium | reverse complement strand
CACGGGCGCGTTGTCGACGCGGGCCACGATGAGGCCGGAGCTGTCGGGCGCCCACCAGAAGCCCCGGCTGCGGCCCATCTCCTCGGCGGCCACGAACTCGGCCGAGCCCCAGCTCACGTCCGCTGCCGGTTCTCCCGCCAGCTCGCGGTCGGCTCGGTCCTGGCCCGCGCCGACCAGGCGCAGCACCGGCCCGGCCACGTAGGCGACGAGCCCGCCGCCATCGGGGCCCGGCCTCGGGTCGAACACCCCGGGGGCGGTGTCGAGGCCGGCGCTGGCGCCGGTGCCGACGTCGGTGGTGAAGAGCTGGCCGCCCAGGGCGTAGGCGGCGACGGTGACGTCGTGGTCGCAGGCGTAGCCGACGATGCCGGCGGCCGATTCACGTGCCCGTTCCCGGCGGCGCTTCTCGGCCTCGGGCAGGTCGCCGCGGTCGGCGAGGAGGCGCTCCGGGTCGGCGACCAGGCGCTCCCCTCCCCCGTCGAGGTCGAGAGCCCAGAGCAGCGTGACGGGATCGGTGCCGTAACGTGAGCGCAGGAACAGCACGTGGCTGCCGTCGGGGGCGATCGCGGGCGTCCGGGGCTCACCGAGGGTGAAGCGCCTGGTGCGAGCGGTGAGGCGGGGGAAGGATTCGGCCACCAGGACGGCAACGTAGCCGCCGCAGCGCGACGGGCGGCGAGCTGCCCGGCCCGTCAGCGGCGGGCGCGGCTGAGCTGGGCGAGCCAGCTCCGGCCGTGGGCGATCCGCGAGCCGAGCTGGGCGTTGGTGGCCTCGGTGACCTTCCGCACCCCGGCCAGACGGTTCAGCTCGGCGTTCACCTGGGCGTGGGAGGACCCGGTGCGCACGGCCAGCTCCCGGGCGATGGCGGCGTTGAGGTCGCGCAGGCGCCGGCGCTCCTCGCGGTGGGAGAAGACGGGCGTCACCTGGTCCTCGCCCGCGACGCCGGCCGCGCTTGTCGCGCTTGTCGCGCTTGTCGCCCCGGTGGCGCCCGCCCGCCCGGCACTGGCCGACCCGGCGAGGGGGGCGAGGGCGAGCTCGAGCGCCGGGTCGTCGTCAGGCTCGCGGCCGCCGTCCCACCGCGGGTCGCCGTCGTCGTCGTGCAGGTCGTCGTGGTGGAGGTCGGCAGGCTCGGGAGCGCCGATCGGGCGGGCGGCGAGGGCGGCGAACAGCGACAGCTGCTCCTCCTCCACCTGGGCCTCGAGCACCGCGGGGCCCTCCTCCCGCTCGTCGCCGCCGAGGTACTCGTGGCGCTTGCGCAGCGAATGGCGGCGCTGGTCGGCGATCTGGTGGGCGTGGGCACGGAGGCGGGCGTCGTCGGGGATGAACAGGTAGGCGCGCTGGCGGCCTGCGCCGCGCACCCAGCGGACCAACCGGCCGACGGCCTGGCGGAAGAACAGCTCGGTGGTCGTGTTGGTGGCGAAGACGCCCACCCGCAGGCGGGGGATGTCGACGCCCTCGGAGACCATGCGCACCGCCACGAGCCATGGCGTGCCCGAGCGGGTGAAGCGGGCGATGCGGTCCGAGGCCCCGGGGTCGTCCGAGACGGCCACGGCGGCACGGGTGGCGAAGCGCTGTTCGAGCAGTTGGGCGACGCCCCGGGCGTGGTCCTGGTCCATGGCGATGACGAGCCCGGCGGCGTCGGGCTGGACGGCGCGGATGCGGGTGAGCTGCTGGTGGGCCTGGCCCAGGACGGCGGGGAGCCACTCGCCGTCGAGGGAGAGCGCCGTGCGAAGGCGCTGGTTGGCGAGCTGGCGGATGAGGGCGTCGTCGAAGGTGGCCTGGTGCAGCGAGCCGTCGGGAGCGGTCCACTCCATCTCGCCGTTGAGGCGAGGGAAGTAGACGGGTCGGACGACGCGGCCCTCGGCCAAGGCGTCGCCGTAGCCGTACTCCACGTCGGCCTCGGCCTCGTCGAGGCGGTAACGGACGAAGGGGATGGCCTGGGTGTCCGAGCGGAAGGGGGTGCCGGAGAGGGAGAGGCGCCGGTGAGCGCCGGTGAAGGCGTGGCGCAGGCTGTCTCCCCAGGCGCGGTCCTCGGCGGCGTGGTGGACCTCGTCGAAGATGGCGAACCCCGCGGCGGCCACGGCGGCGACGGCGGCGGCGCTGCCGGCGACCTGCTGGTAGGTCACGACAATGCCGTGCTGGTCGGGGGGGAGGCCGTCGGTCGCCGACCACTCGGGCTCGAGGCGCAGGTCGAACTGCTCGGCAGCCAGTGACCACTGGTGCTTGAGGTGCTGGGTGGGGACCACCACCACTACCCTGCGCCCCGGCCGGGCCCGGGCGAGCTCGAGGCGGGCGGCCGTGAGGGCGAACGTGGTCTTACCGGCGCCCGGGGTGGCCACGGCGAGGAAGTCCGGGCTGGTCGCTGTGCCCAGCGAGTCGAGGGCACGCTTCTGCCAGGGACGCAGGCGAACGGAACGGGAGCTGGACATGGCCGGGGCCGCAGGAGCTTAGCCGTGCCGCTCGGCGCGGCCTGTCCCTCGAGCGCCCTGTCCGGGTGTGCCGTGCGTCCGGGCCGGGCCGCACGGCCACCGGGCGGCCGGGCGGCCGGCGGGCCACCGGGCCACCGGGCCACCGGGGCCCGAAGGATCCTCCACCACCACGGTGCACGAACCTTCGCGCCCCCGCCCCGCCGGGGCCGCCGCGCCAGCCCACGGCAGCGCCGCCCCCGCGACCACCGAACCGCGAAGGATCCTCCACCACCAGGGTGCACGAACCTTCGCGCCCCGCCACGCCGGGGCCGCCGCGCCCACCGCGGCGGCTTCACTCGGCCCGAGGGACGAGCCGCTTCAGCGACCGGACGAGTTGCGCGCCACCGTCACGGCGATCCGCGTCGGTGGCGACGAGGACGTGCCAGCCGAGCCCTTCGAGCCGGTTGCGCCTGGCCAGGGTCACCGCTTGGGCGCGACGCGTCTCGTGCCAGCGGAAGGAGTCGTACTCGACGGCCACACGGCGCTCCGGGTAGGCGAAGTCGGGCCGGGCGACGAGGATGCCGTCCTCGCGGATCTCGTACTGGCGGACGGGCCGGGGCAGGCCGTGGGCGAGCAGGCGCCGCAGGAGACGGGCTTCGGCCAGCGTCGCCGGCCGGTCGTCCGGTCGCCAGAGCCGCGCCACCGCACGGACGGCCGCCGCCCCGGGC
>WHTX01000451.1 GCA_009377505.1 Acidimicrobiia bacterium | reverse complement strand
GCTGCCGAGCAGCTCGCGGCGGCCGCCCCCGCCGCCCCGCCGCCTCCTCCTGTAGCCGCCCCGGCGCCGGCACCGGTCGCCGCCATGGCCTTCGCGCCCGCCAGCTTGACGCTCAGTGCCGCCGAGGCCCGGGTGCTCGGCCAGCTCAACGAGGTCCGGGCCAGCGTCGGGCTGCCCGCCCTGGGGCTCGAGGCCGGGCTCGTCGACTCCGCACGGGCCCAGGCGGGGCGCATCTCCTCGGCCGGCTCCCTCTTCCACCAGGACCTCCATCCCCTCCTGGGCGCCTGGGGCACCGCGGGCGAGAACGTCGGCTACGGCCCCGACGTCGAGGTCGTCCACGGCGCCCTCGTGGGCAGCCCCGGGCACTACGCCAACATGGTGAACGGATCGTTCAGCCACGTCGGGGTCGCCGTCACCACCTCGCCCGACGGCCGGGTGTGGGTGGCCCAGGTCTTCGCCGGCTGAGAGGGGGCCGGCCAGCGGGCGGCGTTTCGGCGCGGCTGTGCCGTCGGGCCACTACGCTGCGGCAGCGCATGGACACCACCGCCTTGCACATCGGGGTGACGCTGCCCCAGATCAAGCGCACGTGGGCCGAGGCGTCGGCCGCAGCCATCGAGTTCGAGGCCCTCGGCTACGACTCGGTCTGGGTCTGCGACCACCTCTTCGGCGTCCCCTCACCGCAGACGCCGATCCTCGAGGCGTGGAGCGAGCTGGCCGCGGTGGCCGCCATCACCGAGCGCGTCGCCCTGGGCTCGCTGGTCACCCCGCCCGGGTTCCGCAACCCGGCCGTGTTCGCCAAGCAGCTCGCCACCATCGACCACATCGCCGGGGGCGGTCGCGTCGTCGCCGGCCTCGGGGCGGGATGGTTCGAGGCCGAGTACCTGGGCTACGGGGCGCCCTTCCCGCCGGTCGGCGAGCGGCTCGAGGCCCTCGAGGAGACGTGCGAGCTGCTGCGCCGGCTGTGGAGCGAGCCCGAGGTGAGCTTCGAGGGCGCCCACGCCCGGGCCGAGGGCGCCTACCTCGAGCCCAAGCCGAGCTCCCCACCGCCGATCCTGGTCGGCGGTGCGGGCGAGAAGGTCCTGCTGCGCATCGCCGCCCGCCACGCGGACATCTGGAACAACCTCGCCGTCACCCAGGGCGAACTGGGCCGCAAGGTCGAGGTGCTGCGCCGGCGCTGCGAGGAGGTCGGGCGCGACCCGGCTGAGATCACCGTCTCCCAGCAATGCACGGTGGTCATCGCCGAGACCGAGGACGACGCCAAGGAGGCGCTCGCCAAGGCGGCCAAGGTCTACGGCGGCCACATGGGCGCCGGGATCGAAGCCCACGGCATCTGGGGCGGCCCGGAGGGCGTGATCGAGCGCATCCGCCGCCACGTCGACCTCGGCTGCACGATGTTCGTGGTCGAGTTCTTCGGGCGCGACACGCGCGTGCCCGCCCGCCTGTTCAGCGAATCGGTGCTGCCCGAGCTGCGGAGCTGGGGGTGACCGGTCGTGAGGTGGTGAACCCGCCAGGCGTGCTCGGCCCCGTCGGCTACTCCCACGTGGTCCGCAAGTCGGGCACGCCGGTGTTCATCGCCGGCCAGGTGGGGGCGGACGCCGCCGGCGCCGTGGTCGGCCCGGGCGACCCCGAGGCCCAGGCTCGGCAAGTGTTCGCCAACCTTCGCACCGTGGTCGCGGCGTGCGGGGGCTCGATGGCCGACATCGTGAAGATCACCGTCTATGTCACCGACATGGCACACCGGCCGGCCGTGGCCCGCGCCCGCCTGGAGCACTGGCCCGACGGCGACTTCCCCGCCTCGACCTTCGTGGTCGTGTCGAGCCTGGCCATGCCCGAGTGGCTGGTCGAGGTCGAAGCCGTCGCCATGGTCGACTGAGCCTCGGGCCGGCCGCTCGGCGGCGGAGCCCCTGCTGCCGGGCGCTGGTTCGCGGGCGCGGACGCCGGAAACCGGGTCGACGGCCCACGACACGCCTGGCGTCGGCCTCGGCCGCCTGGTGGATCGGGGCTCTCGTGGGCCTGGGGCCCCGAGAGCGAGTCCTTGGCCCGCGAGACAGCTCTCGCGCCCGGCGCCCTCCAGCGCTCAGCGCCTGCCCGCGGCGGCCACCGTGGCCAGGACGGCGTCCACGTCGGCGGCGAGGTCGGCCGTCGTGAGCGCCAGCCCCACCTCCTCGGCCGCGTGCTCGGTGGCCAGGGCCACGAGCTGGACCGCCACGTGCTCGGGCGTGCCCCGCAACACGAGCTGGTCGAGCCGGGCGTCGTCGATGATGCGCCGGGCGGGGTCGTCGTCCCCCTCGTGCATGGCGGCCGCCGCCTCGGCCAGGTCCTCCCGCCGCAGGCCTTCCCGGGCGCGGGTCTCCTCGGGGGCGTCGAGGTAGGCGTAGATCATCGAGGGCCGCAGGTGCTCGGCCGCCTCGTCGTCGAAGGCCACCGCCGGGTAGATCGCCACCTTCACCGGCCGGCGGGATCGCGCCCAACCGATCGTGGTGGCGAGCATGGCCCGGGGGATGCCGCCCACGAACACGCCGTCGGCCAACTCGGACGCCAGGCGGTTGAGCCCCTCACCGCGCGCCCCGACGTAGAGCGGCAGCTGCGGCGCGGTCGGGGCGCCCGCCGGGGGCGTGTAGCCCTCGGTCGCCTCGCCCCGCAGCACGGCGCGGGAGAGGCGCAGCGTGTCCCGGACGTCGGCCAGCGGGTGCCGGCGGACGATCCCGAGGGGCCCGAGCGCCATGCCACCGCCGGGGCCGATACCGAGGCGGGCGCGGCCGGGGGCCAGCTCGTCGATGGTGAGGGCGGCGGCGGCGCCGATGGCGGGATGGCGCACGTAGGGGTTGGTGACGGCCACGCCCAGCCCCAGCCGTCCGGTCCGTGCCGCGGCTGCGGCCAGCAGGGCGAAGGGCTCGCGTGCCGGGCCCTCGTCGCCCACCCAGAACTCGTCGAGGCCGCCCCGGTCGAGCGCCTCGAGCGCGCCCAGCAGGGTCGGCGCCGGCACGTCGGGGAACAACCAGATGCCGAGGCGGGGGCGTTCGGGCACGGTCGGGGAGGCTAACCCTCGCCGGGCCGGGCCCCGCTCCTAACCTCGGGGCGTGCAGCTCGGCATCTCGCCCTTCGCCACCACCCGCGACGTCGCCTTGCGCCTGGCCGACCT
>WHTX01000450.1 GCA_009377505.1 Acidimicrobiia bacterium | reverse complement strand
CTTCGCTACCATCCAGATCGCCGAGGGCGACCTCCGGGAGCGCCGATGACCCACCCAACAGGTGTCACGCATGTCTCCGAACACCTGTCACCCATCTCTCCCGTCTGAACAATTCCCGGGAGAGGGGAGTGAAGAAAGAGCCGGCTACGGGGTGTCGCCGGTGACGATGTGGTCGCGCAGCAGGTAGCGCTGGAGCTTGCCGGAGGCCGTGCGGGGCAGTGGGTCGTAGGTGTACCAGATGTGCCTCGGAACCTTGTATGCCGCCAGACGGCTGCGCAGGTACGTCCGCAGTTCTTCCGGCTCAACCGGGTCCGACCTCGACGGCACGACGACGGCGACGACGAGGTGGCCCCACTCGGGGTCGGAGCGGGCGATGACGGCGCACTCCTCGACGGCGGGGTGTTCGAGGAGGGCTGCCTCTACCTCAGCCGGGTAGACGTTCTCGCCACCGGTCACGACGAGGTCGTGGCGACGGTCGGAGACGTACAGATACCCCTCGTCGTCGCGATAGCCGAGGTCGCCCGTGTGCAGCCAGCCGTCCCGTAGCGCCTCGGCGGTCGCGTCCGGCCGGTTGAGGTAGCCGGGCGTCACCGTGGGGCCGGCGACGAGGATCTCCCCGACTTCGCCCGGCGCCGCCTCGCGGCCGTCGACCTCGATGCGGAGTGTGGTGACGGGGAGGGGGAGCCCGGCCGAGCCGAGCTTGCGAAGGGCATCTTCCGGGGCGAGCGTGGCGGCCTGCGAGGCGGTCTCAGTGAGGCCGTAGGTCTGAAGTACAGGGACGCCTCGGTCGCGCGCCACCTCCAGCAGCGGGCGGGGCGCAGGGCCGCCGCCGAGGAGCACGGCGCGGAGCGTCGAGGGGTACGGGCGCGCGTCGACCGCGAACAGCCGGTGGAGCATGGTGGCGACGACCGAGAGCAGGGTGATGCGGTCGTCGCGGAGGGCAGCGTCGACGCGCACCTCGTCGAACCGGTCGTGGATCACGGCAGTGGTGCCGTAGATGGCGGAGCGCAGCACGATCGAGAGGCCGCCGACGTGGAACAGGGGCATGCAGGCGAGCCAGCGGTCGTCCGGACGCACACCGAGGTTCTCCGCGGAGCCGATGGCGCTCCAGTAGTAGTTTCCGAAGGTGAGCAGGGCGCCCTTCGGGCGGCCCGTGGTGCCTGAGGTGTAGATGAGGCTGTGCGGCTCGTCCGGATCGAGCGGGCGCTCCGGGTCGCCCTGCCGGGCGGGCTGGGTCCACGCAGGTGCGTCGAGGGGGTGGATTGGCACGCCGGCGGCCTCGGCGGCGGCTTGCGCCGTCTCGACGTGCTCGCCGCCGGCGAGGAGGGCGCCGGCGCCCGCGTCGCGCAGTTGCCAGGCGAGTTCGTCCGTGGAGAGACGGACGTTGAGGGGCATGAAGAGCGCACCGGCGCGCGGGACGGCGTGCGCGACGACGGCAAACGGGAGGCCGTTGCCGGCCAGCAGCGCGACGGGCGCTCCCGCGCCGAGGTCGAACGAGCGGATGACGGCGGCGGCCGCCTCGACGCGACGGTCGAGGGCGTCGTAGGTCAGGGTCTCGCCGGCCGCCTCGATGGCGATGTGTTCGGGGTGCGTGCGGGCGCGGCGGGCGACCCAATCGACGAGGTCGACGCCGACGGGCGCCGTCTCGCTCACACCTTCGCCTCGGACCATCCGGCCGTGGCGACGGCGGCGAGGGCGGCTTCGTCGGGCGTGACGCCGAGCCCGGCGCTGGCGGGCAGGGCCATGCGGCCGGCGCGGGGGAGCAGGGTCTGCACCGTCACATCCGCTGCGAGGTGCTCGGAGGTGGCCAGCCCGTGGGCAGCGTCCGAGGGCAGCGCGGCCGCGACGTGCAATGACGCGGCCGTGCCGACCGACGAGTCGAAGGTGGTGGTGACGAAGGCATTGATGCCCATCTCCGCACCTCGACGCGCGAGCGCCATCGCCGGGCGGAGGCCGCCGAGGAGCATGGGCTTGAGCACGAGGAAGTCGGCCGCACGGCGCTCGATGACCTGGTCGCGCAAGGCGGGGTCGTACAGGGGCTCGTCGGCGGCGACCCGCAGCGACGCGTGCTCCCGCACGCGGGCGAGCATCTCGACGTCGGCCGCGGGCGTGGGCTGCTCCAGCAGCTCAATCCGGAGCGGGTATAGCGCCTCGATGGCGCGGTTGGCGGTGTCCTCATCCCAGGCGCCGTTGGCGTCGAGGCGGACCGTGGCCTCGGGGCAGGCGTCGCGGAGAGCGGCGACGCGCCGCAGGTCGCTGTCGAGGGACTCGACGCCGACCTTCATCTTGACCACGGAGTAGCCACCGGCGAGCGCCTCCTGGCCGAAGCGGGCGACCTCGTGGGCGGGTCCACCGCCGATGACGGCGTTGACGGCGACCCAGGGCGCGTGCGCCTCCGAGAGGAGCGCGGCGAGGGGGCGGCTGGCGGCCTGCGCGTCGAGGTCGAGCGACGCCACATCGAGGGCGCACCGCAGCGCCATGGCGCCGGGGCCGTCGCCGAGCGCCTCGGCGGAGGCGGGGTCGGCGAGGGCTGCGCCGTGCTGCTCGAGTAGGGCGAGCACGTCTGCGACCGTCCCTGCGCCGAGCGAGGGCATGGGGGACGCCTCGCCGGTGGCGGTGCGGCCCTCGGAGTCCACGAACTGGACGAGGACGCCCGCGCGGTCTTCGAGCATGCCGGAGGCGGCCTCGAAGCGGTGGCGCATGGGGAGGCGGAAGGGCCGCCAGCGGACGGTGGTGATGCGGGTGGTGGTCATCGGATCAACCCCAGTGCGAGGAGCACCCCGAAGACGAGGTGCAGGCGTGCGGTGGAGCGGAGCGCGGCGTTGAGCGGCGGGCCCTCGACGCGGTTGAGCACGGCGGCAACCGGCCCGGCGGCAAGCGGGATCGAGAGCCACGAGAGCAGGGTCCAACCGGAGAAGTCGCCGATCAGCCAGAGCGCGGCGGCGGCGGCGTAGGCGGCGGCCACCGTAATCACGAACTGCCATCGGGCGAGCCGGCGCCCGAGGTAGACGGCGAGCGTGCGCTTGCCGGCGGCGCGGTCTGTCTCGATGTCGCGCACGTTGTTGACGACGAGGATCGCGGTGACGGTGAGGCCGACCGGGATCGAGGCGGCCAGGGCCTCGCCGGTGACCTCGCCGGCCTGCAGGTAGTAGGTCCCGGTGACGGCGACGACGCCGCCTG